>NZ_JBEZZN010000019.1:0-125930 GCF_040639195.1 Micromonospora sp. NPDC023956 | reverse complement strand
ACCACCACCACGTCAGCCGGCACACCCAAACCATGCACACCCTTCGGCCCCGCCCGGAACCCCGTGTACACCTCATCCATCATGAACGGCACGTCATACCGCGCACACAAGGCCGACATACGCTGATAGAACTCAACATCGAAGTACAACATCTCCGGCGAGATCAGCACCCCGGCGACCTCGTTGCCGAACGCCTCCAGCATCTTCGCCAGAGCCTTCTCGTTGTACCCGAACCCCACCACACCAGTCGTCTGCTGATACCCGAACGACTCCGACGCCAACTGCCACTCATGCCATCCGTGGTAACCACACGACAGGATCAACTCCCGCCCCGTCGCCGCCCGAGCCAATCGCACGGCCATCGCCGTGCCCTCGGAACCCGACTTGTGGAACACCACCTTCTCGGCACACTCGTACCGCTCACACAACCGCTCCGCCAACTCCACCCGCGGCACCGACAACGTCGACGCGAACGCCGTACCGTAATCCCGAATCTGCCGCACGATCGCCTCGATCACCGCCGGATGACGATGCCCCAGGATGATCGTCCCGCTGCTGGCGGTGAGGTCGACCATCCGGTTGCCCTCGACGTCCGTCAGCCAGGCGCCGTCACCCGACTGGATCATCGCGGAAAAGCGGGTCTGGATGTCGTACTTCTCCGCTGCGGTCACGCGACGGGCCCGCTCAACCAGCCCTCGGTTCGTCAAGTTGGCAGAATCCATGTCCTGGCTACCTTCTCTCGCCGATTCGACCCTTGCCCCAGGAGTGCACCGGGATCGGCGCCGAGTTGTTCGGCTGGCGCGCCAGCTGGGCCCGCGCGACCTGTGGTCGGCGACTGCCGTCAGCTGTCCCCTAGGGACACCGTGGCCGCCAGCATATAGCACCGTAACTATGCACGGAATGGCCGAAACGGTTTCTGACGTTTAGTGATTTCACTTTCCGTCACGCCTCGACAACGGGACGGAGTATTCGCCGGTCAATCCTCCCGCGATCGGCCGATTCGACGGGATCGACGGCCCCCGCCGACCGCACCGCCGATGACCTGCGGATCACTTACCGTGTTCTTTCCGGGCAACCCTCGGATAACCCGGCGACGGCACCCGCCCAGGGAAACCGAATTCCGGCGGAACAGCCCGAAAGGCTCGGCCGAATTGTCCGGGAGAACGACCCGAATGCACTTTTCGGTAGCTGTCCACGCCCGATCGGGCCCATCAGAGTCGTTACACCCAGTAATCGATCGGTGCGGCCCTGATCACCGCCCCGGGACATCGGTGGTGGAACCCGAGGTCGACAGCCCCGCCGAGCCGATGCCCGGCGGGGCGGCCGGAGCAGGTCAGTGGGCGACCGGCTCGGCGGTGAGCAGCTCGGCGTCCCGGCGACTGGCGTCGAGCAGTTCGACGAAGCGGCGCTGGATCCGACCGATCCGCTCGTCGCCGGTGGACCGGACCATGAACGAGCACCCCTCGGACTGCCCGGCCGTCTGCGCGCCGACCTGCGCGCTGACCTGCGGCTGACCGCTGTAGAGCGCGATGGCCGCAGCGATCATGTCACCGGCGAAGCGGCAGAACTGGTCGGCGCCGGCGCCCTTCTCGGCGTCCGCGACGTGCTGCATCACGCAGACACATCCCAGCGGGTGCCCGAGTGCCAGCAGCCCGTCTGCGGTCTCCTGGATCGCCCGCACGGTGGCCGGCAGCTCCTCCGGGCTCTCCGGGTCGAGCTGCGCCATGCTGTGCTCGACCAGGCGCGCGCCGGCCTCCGCCACGGAGACCGGTCCCTGCTCGCGGCGCTCCGCCCCCTCGAGGACGTACTTCGGCCAGAGCGCCATGGCGAGGGTGCCGACCCAGGCCGTGTAGAGCTCGTCCGCCTCCAGGACGCCGTTGGCGAAGGCGAAGTTGAACTGGTCGAACATGGCCGGGTCGGTCAGCGGGTCGACGATGCCCCGGGTCAGGCAGGTCTGGTAGTCCGGCGAGCCGTAGATCGGGTAGAACGGGTTGGTCCAGAACTCGACCCCGGCCAGCACCAGGTTGACCGCGTCCTGCACGATCGCGTCGAGGCTCTGGTCGGGCAGCCCGACGATGATCGCGGCGCTCGCCGTCAGCCCGAACTTCTCGAACAGGGCCACCCCGGCGGAGACCTTGTCCAGCGAGGTGAATCCCTTGCGCATCTTGCGCAGCCGGGCCGCGTCGGTGGTCTCCAGGCCGAGGAAGAGGTCGTCGAAGCCGGCCGAGACCATGCTCTCCACCAGGTCCTCGGTGAGCTTCACGACGGTCATCCCGTTGGGCAGGCTGAGCCGGACGTCGAGCCCACGGCGGACGATCTCCTGGCAGATCGCGTGCACCCGGTCGATGTCGAAGGTGAAGTTGTCGTCCTCCACCAGGAAGCGGCGCACCCCGTGCACCTCGACGTAGTGCTCGATCTCGTCGACCACGCGCTGCGGGTCACGGGCCCGGAACTGCTTGCCGACCGTGGCGTGCACGGTGCAGAACGAGCAGGAGAACGGACAGCCCCGGCTGGTGATCAGGGTGACCGCGTTGCCGTACCGGGCGAAGTCGAGCTGGTCGGCGGCGGGCGGCGCGAGGGAGTCGAGGTCGGCGACGAAGGGCGCCCGGGGGCGGATGTGCGGCGCGCCGGGCGTGGCGCACTCGCAGTGCCCCTCGCCGCACCGGAAGGCCACGCCGAGCAGCTCGGTCAGGGGACGCCCGGCGCCGAACGCGTCCAGCAGGGCGACCGTGGTCACCTCGGCCTCACCGAGCATCACCGCGTCGATCTCCGGGACCTGGAGGACGTGCGGGAAGGCGACGGTGCCGTGCTGACCGCCAAGGATCACCTTCGCGTTGGGCAGCACCCGCTTCGCCATCCGGGCCAGCTCGTAGGCGCTCTCGTAGTAGGGGGTGAACATGCAGGAGATGCCGACGACGTCCGCGCCGCTGGCGGCGAGGGCGGCCTCGATGCGCTCCGTACGGGCACCCCAGTGCATGATGTGCTGCCAGCGCGGATGGCGCTCCAGCTTGGACCGCTCGATCGCGGTCAGCTCCGCCTCCGGGACGACGTGGTTGTCCTCGGTGTAGGCGAGGGAGTCGAAAATCTCCGTCTGGTGACCCGCGGCACGCAGCGCGGCCGAGACGTAGGCAAGACCGATCGGAACGTGACGTCCGATTTCGACCATGCATCCGCGGATCGGCGGCTTGACGAGGAAAACCTTCACTTGATTACCTTCCGTAACAGAAGGCGCTGCCACCAGCGCGTTCGCCCGCTGACTCCGTGCCTCTCCACGGTAATCGACTCGGCGACTGAGACAAATACCTGCAAGTACCCGATCCGATCCAGCCCTCCATACTGGACTAATTCCCCAGATAATTGACGACATGCTCACGCCGCGTCGCTCGTCGATACCACTCGGTGTTGGGCACTCGCGATTCGGCTTTGTCGCCCCCTATGATTTGCCGCGTGTCGGCCACGACCGGCCGAGGGGCGAAGGACAGCCGGAGGTTTCGCTGATGATTATTGCCAACGCTGACGGTTGCACGCCGTACGAGGCGGCCCGGGGCATCACCCTCGTCCGTGCTGAGGGAGCCTACGTATACGACGCGGAGGGTCGGGGCCTGATCGACCTTTCCAACTCCTTCGGCAGCGTGATGCTCGGGCACAACGACCCGGTGGTCACCGCCGCCGTGGTGGAGACGGTGCGCTCGGGCATCCCGGCGGCGGCCTCGTTGGACCTGCAGAACCACCTCGCCGAGCAGATCGCCGGGGACCTCCCCGGCGATCAGCGGGTGGCCTTCTTCAAGACCGGCACGGCGGCGACCCGGGCCGCCGCCTCGGCCGCGCGCCGGGTGACCGGCCGGCGGCTGATCGCCAGCTGCGGTTACCACGGGTACGACCTGATGTGGGAGTTCACCCCGCCGGGCCAGCCCAACTCCGAGGGCGTGCTGCACTGCTACCACCTCCCCGAGCTGATCGACCAGGTCCTCGCCGAGCACGCCGACGAACTGGCCGCCGTGATCATCGCGCCGGACTACATCCACGTCTCGCCGGACTACATCGCCGACCTGTTCGAGCGGTGCGAGCGGGTCGGGGTGGTGACCATCGCCGACGAGGTGAAGCACGGCTACCGCATCCGCCAGGGCGCCTCGGTCAACGAGGCAAGTGTCCTGGCCAACATGTACACGTACGCCAAGGGGATCAGCAACGGCTGGCCGCTCTCCTGCGTGGCCGGCGACGAACGGTTCCTGAAGCCGCTGGCCGAGTTCGTCTCGACCCTCACCTTCGAGGCGCCCAGCTTCGCGGCGGCTTCGGCGACCCTCGACCGGTTGGTCGAGCTGGACGTCCAGGCGCAGCTGGCTGTCGACGGTGCCCGGTTCGTGTCCGAGGCGGCCAAGCTGATCAGCACCCGGGACCTGCCGATCGAGATGGCCGGCACCGGAGCCGCGTTCCAGTTCGTCTGCGCCCCCGAGGTGGAGGAGGTCCTCCTGCCGCACGCCCTGGCCGAGGGGCTCATCCTCGAACCGTCCGACCAGCAGTACCCGTCCGCGTGCTTCCGGGGCGAGGTGGTCGACGACGCGCTCGAGCGGCTCGACCGCGCGCTCGACACGATGGCCGCCGCCCGGCCCGACCTGGTCGGACGCGAGGTGACCCAGCTCGACCGGGTGTACTCGGCCTTCTGCCAGATGGACGGGCTGCCCGGCCGGCCGGAGGGCTGGAGTCTCGAGCAGTGCGTGGAGTACGTGACCGACCAGCTCTGACCGCTTCCCGAGCCCCCGGGACCGGACGGTCGCGGGGGACCGGGCGGCCGGGGGAGCGACGACGGGGGACCGACCACCGGCATCGCCGGCCGGGGACGATCCCCCGTTCCGGTCCGCAGACCGGGACGGCTCGGGCCCGGGGGCGACGGCTCAGGTGCCCGTCGCGCCGTCGATGCTCTCCCGGATCAGGTCGGCGTGACCGTTGTGCCGGGCGTACTCCTCCAGGATGTGCACCACCGTGGTCCGGATGTTGCGCACCTCGCCCTCGTCCTCGTAGGTGTCACCGAGGTCGCGCAGCGAGAAGGCCTTGCGGGTCAGCTCCACCTCCTGCTGGAAGAGGGTGAGGTCGGCCTGCACGTCCGCCGCGGCGACGTCGTCGAAGGCGGCGTCCGGACGTTCCTCGGTCGCGTACGGGTCCTCGGCCGTCTCGCCGGTGAAGAGGGTACGCAGCCAGCGCTCCAGCTCGGTCATGTGACGCACCAGCCCGAGCAGGGTCAGGTTGGTCACCGGAACGCTGTTGGTCTTCAACTGCTCCTCGGTCAGGCCCGAGCACTTCAGCAGCAGGGTGTCCCGGTGGTAGTCGAGCCAGCCCGCCAGCACGGCGGTCTCGTCGCCCAGCAACGGATCTGGTTTCCGGTCGACGGCGGGGGCGGTCCAGGTCATGGGGTGGTCCCTTTCGGTAGCTGAGTCAGGTGGGGTACGGCGGTCCCGACGGTCACCCGGCAGCAGGGTACGCGGGGAACGGCAGGATCCGGGCGGTCCCGTCCTGGCTGGCGGTGACGATGCGCTCGCCCGACCGGTCGAAGGCGAGGTTCCACACCGGCGCGGTGTGCCCGGTCTCCACCTCCCCGACCTGCCGTCCGGTGGCCACGTCCCAGACCCGGACGGTGCAGTCCTCGGCGGCGCTGACCAGCAGCCGACCGCTGGGGTGGAAGACCACCCCGTCCACCGCGTCGGTGTGCCCGACCAGCGGCTCGACCGCCGCGCCGCCCGCCGCGTGGTCCCAGATCCGGACGGTCAGGTCGTCGGACCCGCTGGCCAGCAGCCGCCCGTCCGGACTGAAGGCGACGCTGACCGCGCCCTTCGTGTGCCCGACCAGCGGGGTGCCGACCGGACGGCCGGTCGCGGTGTCGTAGAGGCGCACCGCGTCACCGGTCGAGGCGACCAGGTGACCGTCCGGGTGGAAGGCCACCCCGTCGATCTCGTCCGTGCTCTCGGTGAGGGGCTCACCCACCGGCTCACCGCCGGGCACCTTCCACAACCGGACGGTGTGGTCGGCGCTGCCGGTGGCCAGCAGCCCGCCGTCGGGGTGGAAGGCCACGCCGTAGACGCCGGCGGTGTGCCCGGTGAGGGGCCCGCCGACCTGTTCACCGGTGGTGACGTCCCAGATCCGGGCGGTCCGGTCCTCGCTGGCGCTGGCCAGCAGCCGGCCCTCGGGATCGAACGTCACGAGCCAGACCGTGTCGGTGTGACCGGTGAGGGTCCGGCCGACCTGCTCGCCGGTGGTCGCGTCCCAGAGGCGGACGGTGCCGTCCTCGCCGCTGGTGGCGACCAGATGATCGTCGGGGTGGAAGACCGCGCCGATCACGCCCTCCCGGTGCCCGGTCAGCACCAGGGACGGTCGAGTGGGGGGCACTGCTGCCGACTCCACCTGTCTGCTCCGTTCTCCACGTGGGTGTGGGGGTGGGGGTGGCCCCGGGCGTGCCGGATCGCGCGCCTACGGGCCCGGATGTCGGGGGCCAGCGCCGGGACGGTCGTCCCGGCGGAGAGGGGACGGTCGGCGACCGCCCGGATGCGGGTCACCGGCCGCCGGGTCCGGCGGTCGGTGACCCGCGTCGGCACGTCAGCTGGTCCGCGACCGGCGGCCGAACAGGGCGAGGAGGGCCGGCAACGCGGCGATCAGGGCGGCCACCCAGAACGCCCGGCGCATTCCCTCGACCGGATCGGCGGGCGTGCCCGCTGCGGTGACCAGCACGGCCAGGCCGAGCGCCGGGCCGATCTGCTGGACCGCCTGCAACACGCTGGACGCCGCGCCGGTCACCTCCGGGGCCACGTTCGACATGATCGAGGCGGTGACCGAGGAGTAGATCAGACCGGCGCCGAACCCGGCGATCGCCAGCGGGCCGAGCAGCGAGGTGACGTAGCCGCCGTCCGCCGAGATCTGGGTGAGCCAGACCATCCCGAGGGTGGTGAGCGCCGCGCCGATCCCGGCCACCAGGCTCGCGCCGAGCTTCGGCACCAGTTGCCCGCTCAGCACCGCGGCGACCAGGACCAGGACCGCCGCCGGGATGAAGGCGAAACCGGTGCGCAGTGCGGAGTAGCTCCACACCCCCTGGAAGTACTGGGTGAGGAAGAAGAACATGCCGGCGAAGGCGGCCGGGAAGAACAACAGGGTGACGAAGCCGCTGGCCCGGACCCGGTCGGTGAAGAGCCGCAGCGGCAACAACGGCTGCTGGGCCCGCCGCTCGGCCAGGATCAGCACGGTGAACAGGACCGCCGCCACGGCGAGGCAGGCCAGGACGACCACGTCGTCCCAACCCTCGGTCGAGGTGCGGACCAGGGCGTACACCAGGGCGACCATCGCGCCGGTCGAGGTCACCGCCCCGACGATGTCGAACGAGCCGCGCTGCGGCTGGCTCTCCCGGATCGCACCCGGCGCGAGCAGGACCACCAGCAGGACCACCGGCACGTTGATGAAGAACACCCAGCGCCAGGAGGCGACGTCGCTCAGCACCCCACCGAGGATCAGGCCGAGCGTGCCGCCGGCCGCGGCGATGCCGGTGTAGACGCCGATCGCCTTGTTGCGGGCCGCGCTGTCGGTGAAGTTGATCGGAATCAGCGAGAGCGAGGTCGGTGCGACCAGTGCGGCTCCGACCCCCTGGAGGGCACGGGCGGCGATCAGCATCTCCGGGGAGGCGGCCAGGCCGCAGAGCAGCGAGGCGACGCCGAAGACCACCAGCCCGACGAGGAGTACCCGCCGCTGGCCGACGATGTCACCGGCCCGGCCACCGAGCAGCATCAGACCGCCGAAGGCCAGGGCGTACGCGTTGACCACCCAGACCAGACCGGTGCCGGTCATCTCGAGGTTCTGCTGGATCTTCGGCAGGGCGACGTAGACCACCGTCGAGTCGAGGACGATCATCAACGCGCAGGCGGCCAGGAGGGTCAGCACCAGTCCGGGCCGTCGGGGGCCGGCCGCGTCGGGCTGTCGTGGCCCGGTGCCGGTCGTTTGTTTGGCCGTGTCAGACATAGACAGCCTCACTCATTTTGGTCGGAATCAGGATCGGCCAATATATGTGATTCGGCGTGTCCGTCTGAAGGCCCAAGGTGAGCCCGTCCGTCCACTGTCGACTGATTCGGGTGGTCCGCCCGGCTCTTCCTGCCGGGCCACCGTGGGTCGTCCCGCCGACCGCCCTCGGTCGAACGGGATCAACCGGCGACGGCTCGGCACCCCGGCGCCGATGACGGCTGGCGGCCCGGGGCCGGCCGGTCGTGGTGTCGCCGCGCTGGACGGCGACACCACGGTCCGGCTCGTGCGGTGGCTACTCGTTCCGCAGGTCGAAGACGACCCGGACGGTGCCGTCGGTGCGGTTGATCGCCCGGTCGATGGCCGGGGCGTAGTCGTCCAGCGTCACGATGTCGGTGAGGATGGGCCGGGTGTCGATCGCCCCGTTCGCGATCAGGTCGACGGCCTCCCGGTACTTGCCGCCGGGCCCCATCACGCCGACCAGGCTGGCGTACGACAGCGGCAGCCGGGCGGTCTCCAGGGAGTGCTCGGCGCCCACCTGGTAGCCGACCAGGCAGACCCGTCCGCCGGGGCGGACCAGGTCGAGCGCCCGGACCACCGACTCCGGGTCGCCGGACGCCTCGAACACCACGTCCACCTTGTCCGCGTAGCTGGTCAGCTCCGGCAGCTCGCTGGGGTGCACCGCGGCGGCGGCACCGCTCTCCTCGGCGATCTTCCGACGCTCGGCGACCAGGTCGGTGGCGAGCGTGACCGTGGCCCCGGTCGCCCGGGCCGACTGGAGGATGAGCTGGCCGATGCCGCCGGCACCCAGCACGGCGACCCGCTCCGCGGGGCGGAGGTTGATCCGGTCCACCGCGTGCAGCGCGACGGCGAGCGGCTCGACCTGGCTCGCCGCGGCGAGATCCATCCCCTCCGGCAGCAGGTAAAGGTTGGTGATCGGCACCGCCACGTAACCGGCGCAGCCGCCATCCACGGTGAAGCCGATCTCGATCAGGTTCTCGCACATCACCGGCAGCCCGTCCCGGCAGGGCCCGCAGGACTGACAGCCGACGATCAGATCGCCGGTGACCGGGCGGCCGACCCACGACTCGTACCCCTCCGGGGCGGAGTCCACCACGCCGGCCCACTCGTGGCCGGGCACGATCGGGTACCGGTTGCCGTGCCACTTCCCCCGGTACAGCCAGAGGTCGCTACCACAGAGGCAGCAGTAGTGCACTTTGACGACAGCCCATCCGGGAGGTGCCTCCGGGCGGGGAGTGTCGATGACCTGAGCCTTGTGTCCTCCGTGGAACTGTAGCGCCCGCATTCGTCCCCCCACGCGGCTGTGAGATGTTCTCCGGACACCTTAGAGGCCGGTTCACCAGGGCTCAATAAGTTCCGCTCCGGAAATTCCATCTTGACAGTGAATCCACGGCAAACTATCGTCCCGAGAGGATCCTCCACCCTCTGGGAGATTTGACGGCCGGTTTATCCGGTGGCGTCCTCCAGCATCGGGGCTTGGCTGTGTCGAGGTCGCGCCCACGGGCCGTCTGACAAGTTTGGGGGTGTGGCGGTAGACATCACGAGAACCGTCGTCGTGCCGCGTCTCGAAAACGCTGTTCTCTACTGCCACCGTCGCGTCGCATTTCCGCCCCGACCATCCGCGCACCCACACTCCGGTCAGCCGACGATGGTCCATGTCCGGGGGTCGGAGCGGGCCACCCACCACCGGGTTGAGGCGACACGACCGGTGACAGGCAACAGCAGCCGGGGCCCGGCGCACTGAAGCGACCCCTCAGCTCTCCACGACGCCCGCGCTCGTGTGCCACCGGGCGGGACGAGTAGTCGTCCCCCGAGCCGGTCCCGCGTCCCACCGCTGACAGGTGTGGCCATGGTCCGTGCCCGGAGAGCACCGGCGCGGGTTCCGAACGGTACTCGTACCGACAGCTCAAGGACCCAGATGGACTCCGTACACTCCGACCTCAAGGTCGCTATCGTCGTCGCCGACATCGCCATCGTGCTGATCGTCGGTTCGCTGCTGATCATGCTGTTCCGGCGGATCAAGCAACCTCCGGTCATCGGCGAGATCACCGCCGGCATCGTGCTCGGACCGAGCCTCCTCGGACTGCTGCCCGGAGACGTCACCGGCTTCCTCTTCCCGGCCGAGCTCCGCCCCCACCTCTCGATGATCTCCCAGGTGGGGCTGCTGCTCTTCATGTTCCTGGTCGGCTGGGAGTTCAACGGTCAACTGCTCAAGCGCCGGTCCGGGTCGATCGCCTCGGTCTCGCTCTCCGCGATCGGCCTCGCGTTCGCGCTCGGCATCGGCGCGGCGGCCCTGCTCTACGACCGGCACGACGTGGTCGACGGGGAGAAGATCCCGTTCGGCTACTTCGCCGCGTTCCTGGGCATCGCGATGTCGATCACCGCGTTCCCGGTGCTGGCCCGGATCCTCACCGAAACCGGTCTGGCCCGGACCCGGGTCGGCGCCCTCTCCCTGGCCGCCGCCGCGCTGGACGACGTGATGGCCTGGACGCTGCTGGCCTTCATCGTGGTCATCTTCGGAGCGGGCGGTGACGGCACCTCCACCCTGCTGATCGTCCTCGGGCTCTTCCTGCTCTACGTGGCGCTGATGGTCTTCGCGGTCCGGCCCCTGCTGCGCCGGCTCGTCGCCCTGCTCACCCGGGGCGGTACGGCCTCACCCTTCCTCGTCCCGCTGATCGCCGCCGGGGCGTTCCTCTCCGCCTACGCGACGTCGTGGATCGGGGTCCACGCGGTCTTCGGGGCCTTCGCCTTCGGTCTGGTGATGCCCCGGGAGCCGCGGGCGCTGCTCGCCGAGAGCCTGCACGTCCCGCTGGAGAGCACCACCCGGCTGCTGCTGCCGATCTTCTTCATCGTCACCGGGCTCAACGTCAACATCGGCGCCCTCGGTTGGACCGGGCTGGGCGAGCTGGCGATCATCATGGCCGCCGCCTGCGTCGGCAAGCTCGTCGCCGCCGGCATCGCCGCCAAGTTGTCCGGCATGAACTGGCAGGAGTCCTACTCGGTCGGGCTGCTCATGAACACCCGGGGCCTGACCGAGCTGGTGATCCTCAACATCGGGCTCTCCCTGGGCGTCCTGGACAGCGAGATGTTCACCATGATGGTGCTGATGGCCCTCATCACCACGGCCATGGCGGTGCCGCTGCTGCCCAAGGGGCTGCCCCGGGTCCCCGGGAACCTGTTCACCATCCCGCCGGTCGCCGCTCCGGCGGGCGCCACCGCCCCGCGCACGCCGGTGCCGGGCGACGCCCCCGGCACCGCCCCCGCCGCCGAGCGTGAGGTGTCGTCCGGCACGTCCTGAGTGACCCCCACGACACACCGGCGACGGGACGCTCCGTCGCCGGTGTGTCGCTGGCCGCAGGGACCACGCCCTGAGCCGGGTCCAGGCCTGAACGCTGAGTAGGCTTACCGCCGGGTACGACCGTGCCCGTGGACGAGGGTGAAGGGTGGTGGCGGCGCGTGCCGACGCAGAAGCGCAGGGCCGTGGTGCTGCTCAGTGGTGGGCTCGACTCCGCCACGGTGCTCGCCATGGCGGTGCACGAGGGGTACGAGGCACACGCGCTCAGCTTCCGCTACGGCCAGCGGCACACCGTCGAGCTGGAGGCCGCCGCCCGGGTGGCGAAGGCACTCGGCGCGACCCGGCACGTGGTCGCCGACATCGACCTGCGGGTCTTCGGCGGCTCGGCGTTGACCGACGACACGCTCGCCGTACCGCACCACGCCTCCGCCGACGACCTCGGCGACGAGATCCCGGTCACCTATGTGCCGGCCCGCAACACGATCTTCCTGTCGTTCGCCCTGGCCTGGGCGGAGACCCTGGACGCCTCGGACATCTTCATCGGGGTCAGCGCCCTGGACTACAGCGGCTACCCGGACTGCCGTCCGGAGTACGTCGCCGCCTACGAGACGATGGCCAACCTCGCCACGAAGGCGGGGGTCGAGGGACGCCAGCGACTGCGCATCCACACCCCGCTGATCCAGCTCACCAAGGCGGAGACCATCCGTCGGGGTCTGGAGCTGGGCGTCGACTACGCCTGGACGCACAGCTGCTACGACCCGGTCGACGGCCGGGCCTGCGGCAGCTGCGACTCCTGCCTGCTGCGGGGACGCGGTTTCGCCGAACTCGGGCTGACCGACCCCGCCCTGTCCGCCACCGGGTGAGGCGGCGTGTACCGCATCAAGGAGATCTTCTACACCCTCCAGGGCGAGGGCACCCATGCCGGCCGGCCGGCGGTCTTCTGCCGCTTCACCAGTTGCAACCTCTGGACCGGGCGGGAGGAGGAGCGGTACCGGGCGGTCTGCCGGTTCTGTGACACCGACTTCGTCGGCACCGACGGCCCCGGTGGCGGTCGGTTCGCCACCGCCGCCGAACTGGCCGCCGCCGTCGCCGCCGCCTGGCAGGGCCGGGCCCACCCGCGCAGCCGCCCGTACGTGGTGTGCACCGGCGGCGAGCCGCTGTTGCAACTCGACGAGGCGGCCGTGACCGCCCTGCACGAGGCGGGCTTCGAGGTCGCGGTGGAGACCAACGGCACCCGACCGGCACCGGCGGGCATCGACTGGACCTGCGTCAGCCCCAAGGCCGGCGCGGAGGTGGTGCTCACCCGGGGCGACGATCTCAAGCTGGTCTACCCCCAGCCGGGAGCGGAGCCGGCCCGCTTCGAGCACCTCGACTTCGCCCACTTCATGCTTCAGCCGATGGACGGCCCGGACCGGGTCGCCAACACCGAGGCCGCGGTCCGGTACTGCCTGGAGCACCCGCAGTGGCGGCTGAGCCTACAGACCCACAAGTACATTGGAATCGCCTGATGGAGATCTTCCGGGAATTCACCTTCGAGGCCGCACACCGGCTGCCGAACGTGCCCGAGGGGCACAAGTGCGCCCGCCTGCACGGTCACTCGTACCGGGTGGCCGTGCACGTCAGCGGCGACGTCGACCCGCAGGCCGGCTGGGTGATGGACTTCGGCGACCTCAAGCAGGCGTTCGAGCCGGTGCGGGATCGACTCGACCACCACTACCTGAACGAGGTGCCGGGGCTGGAGAACCCGACCAGCGAGGTGCTCGCCCGCTGGATCTGGGACCGGCTGGCCGACCGTCTGCCGTTGTCGGCGGTGTCGGTACGGGAGACGTGCACCTCCGGCTGCGTCTACCGGGGCGAGAGCTGACCCGTCCGGCGGCGGCCCGACCGCCCCGCGCGTCCCCGTACGACGAAGGGGCCGGACCACCGCGGTGGTCCGGCCCCTCTCCGGTGCGTGTCCCCTCCGGGATCAGCTGACCCGGTCCCCCTGCTCGGCCATCGGGGTCTCCCCCGCGGCCGTCGTCATCGGGGCGTCCTGACCCGTCATCGGGGCCGACGGCTTCGCCATCATCTGCGCGTCCGTCATCTGCTCCGTCCGCAGCTCGGGCGGCAGCGGATGCAGCGGATGCAGGCCGACGATCTGCAGACGGCCCGGGAAGACGTTCAGCCGACCGAAGTCGTCCAACCGGTTGCTGGTCTTCACGATCGACCGACGGTGCTGCCGGGTCTCCTCCAGGATCTTCTCCCGGGCCACCGGGTTGAGCTGCTCCCCGGTCTGCGGATCGCTGCTCGCCTTGGCGTGCCCCGGTTGGGCGAAGTCCGGCTCGCTGGCGCGCAGCCAGGCGGCGGTGTCCTCCCGGATGCTGTCCGCGAGCTGGCGGACGGCCGTCCCGTGGTCGACCCCCTCGTCCCGGGCCTGCCAGTACCGGTACACCCGGGCGGCGTGCCCGATCATGCCGGTCGTCGAGCCCCGGCTGAGCAGGAAACTGCCGTTGCCGAAGGAGTCACCGGCGACCACGCAGTTCGCCGCCACCAGCGCGTCGCGCCCGATCCGTTCCACGTTGCTGACCAGCTTCGGGGTGGCGAGGCTGAGGGTACGGACGAGTTCCCGACGCGGGATCTCGGTGAGCAGCGACACCTGGTCGAGGAAGTAGTCCCGGATCAGGTACCGGTGCGCGCCGAAGTACTCGACGGAGTCCCGACGGGTGCCCGCCGGCACCATGCCGGCCTGGATCGGGTCGAAGGTCCGGTAGTCCGGAACCTCCAGAATCGTCCAGCCGGTCTCGCTGAACCCGTCGTGCCCGAGCGTCATCTGCCGGACCCAGTACTCGTTGCCCTGCTTGTCGAAGGCGGAGGCGATGCGCTGGCGGGAGTTCGCCGCCACGTTGACGGCGATCAGTCCGACGATGTAGTCGGCCTGCGCCAGGATCGGACCACGACCGTCCTGATGGTCGATCGTCACGCGTTCCTGGGTGAACCCGAGCCGCTTGGCGTCGGTGCTCTCCACCCCCTCGGCCACCATGATCAGTCCGGGCGTGCCCAGGTCGATCAGTTCGGTGCCCCGGGCCCGGATCCGCCGGTAGGTGCCCTTCTCGTCCAGCTCCCGGATCGCCTCGATCTTGACCTGGAGCCGGCCGTCCGGGCTCCGGACGAGACCGTACTCCTGCGACGCTTCCCGACGCAGCCGGCGCTGCCAGCCGGTCGGTCGGCTCGGCTCGGCCACCCGGTGGTACGTGAAGAGCCGGCACCGCGGCTCCCGACCGGCGTCGAGGTCCATCCGCTCGATCTCCTCCAGGTACCGGCGGAGCATGATCAGCAGATCCTCCGCGTTGACCTGGAAGGCGGGGTCGTCGGCGAAGACGTCCTCCATGCTGCGGCCGACGGTCTCCGCGCCGTGCTCGGTGGACGGGGCCGGCGGGTGCGTCACGGTGACCGAACGGTGCGGACTGCCGTCCATCCACCGGTCGTCGACGAACTCCGCCTTCTCGACGTGCCCACCGACACAGGAGTCGGCCCACCCGTAGAGGATCTCGTCGGTCCGGGCCGCCGCGCCGTCCTCCGCGTCGGTCCGGTAGAAGACCTCGTGCAGGATGAACGGCTTGCCGTCGATCCGACGGGGAATGCCCTCCTCGCCGTACCGCTCCACCATCAGCCGGTCGATGACCGCCAGATGGTGGTAGATGTCGGCACTGACCTTCCACTGCATCAGCGTCAGGTACGGGTCACCCCGCAACTCGACGCCGACCGACCGCCGGCCCATGGCGATCGACCAGAGCATCGCCATCATGTTGGTGCCGCCGAGACCCACCGCGAGGAAGTCCGGATCGGTCGCGCCGGTCGGGTCGACCTGCCGGTTCGGCGACCTCGAGGACGTCTCGTCCAGCGAGTCGGGCGCGGTCTTGGGCACCTCGCTCTCCACCGCGAAGATGGCGAGCAGCATGGCGGCCACCATGGTGCCGAAACCGACCAGGAACGCCATCTGGAAGCCGTCGGTCAGGGCGACCGCCGACGTCTCGCCCCGGGAGAGGGCGGACTCGGTGACGTTGGCCGCCACCGGGGCCAGCACGGCCAGGCCGATCGCCGAGCCGAGCTGCTGGGTGGTGTTGAGCAGGCCGGACCGGGTACCGCTGTCCTTGAGGGTGGCCTCGGCCAGGGCGATCCGCAGCACCGGGGGCGTCGCCAGACCGGAGCCGGTCCCGATCAGCAGGACGGCCGGCAGCACGTCGACCCAGTAGTTGCCGTCGGCCGGGATCCGGGCGAGCAGCAGCAGGCCGAGCGCCATCAGCCCCATCGCGGGCAGGAGCAGCGTCTTGGCGTCCTGCTTCCGGGCCAGCCGGGGAGCGATCTTCAGCGAGCCGACCCCGATGGCGACGGCCGCCGGCACGAACGCGAAGCCCAGCTGCATCACCGTGAACCCGAGGACGTTCTGCAGGTAGAGCGCGCAGAGGAAGAACATCGCGGTCGGGCCGGCGACCATCAGCGCCAGGACCACGTTCGACCAGGCGACGTTCCGGGCACGGAGCACCTCGGTCGGCACCAGCGGGTTACGGGCCCGCCGCTGCCAGAGGACGAAGCCGGCCATCAGCAGCAGCGCCAGGCCGCCGAGCAGTGCCGTCCGGGCCCCGCCGGCGTCGGCCTGCACGATGGCGTAGACGGTCAGCATGAGCGAGCCCACCAGGGCCAGCGCGCCGATCCAGTCGATGCCCTCGCCGGCCGAGGCGTCCCGGACGTTGTCCAGCAGCCGGACGGCCGCCACGATGGTGACCAGCCCGATCGGGACGTTCACGAAGAAGATCCAGTGCCAGCTGAGCGACGCGGTCAGCGCCGCGCCGGCGAGCTGGCCGAGCGCGGCTCCCGAAGCCGCCACGAAGGCGTAGAAGCCGAGGGCACGGGCCTGCTCCCGAGGCTTCGGGAACATGGTCACGATCATGCTGAGCACGACCGCGGTGGTGAACGCTCCACCCACACCCTGCACGAACCGGGCCACGACCAGCACCGCCTGGTCGGTCGCCAGGCCGCAGACGATCGAGGCGGCCGTGAACAGGCCGAGCCCGCTGAGGAAGACCCGCTTGGTGCCGATCAGATCCCCGAGCCGGCCGGCGAAGAGCAGGAGCCCGCCGAACGGGATGAGGTAGGCGTTCACCACCCAGGCCAGGTCGGCCTGGGAGAACCCCAGGCCTTCCTGGATGGACGGTAGGGCGACGTAGACGGCGGAACCGTCGACGACGGAGATCAGGACGCCCACGCAGAGCACGACCAGCGCGAGCTGACGCTCCCGCAGGCTCCGCAACGGCTGCGCGGTGTCGCGCAGGACGACCGTCTCTCCGCCGCCGCCGTAGGAGTCACCCCGGGGTTGGCTGAGCTTGGTCACGATGCCGAACCGGCCCCGACAGCGACGGTTTCCCGCATGTCGTCACCCATCGACGCGCCCGCCTCGCCGGAAGCCGACATCATCTGCCGCTCCGCCGGGTGGGTCGTCATGAGCGGCGGCAGTTCGCTGCTGTGCAGCCGGCCGCTGCGCACCGAGAGCCGCCGCCAGTCGGACGGGTCGAGCGGGACGAGCGAGTGCCGGTGCCGCCGGGTCGCGTCGATCGTGTTCGCCCGCTCGCCGGACGTGCGTCCGGTCTGCTTCTCGATCTCCCGGATCCGCTCCTCACCGAAGTTGATCGGCACGGCCTGGCTGAACTCCTGCGCACTGACCTGGAGCCAGCCGAGGGTGTCCACCTTGATCTGGTCGGCCAGCTCGCGGACCGCCTGCGGCTGGCTGACCCCCGCGTCGCGGGCCTGCCAGTACCGGAGCACCCGGGAGCTGTGGCCCACCATGCCGGTGATCGCACCGCCGCTGGTCATGAAGTGGCCGTTGCCGAAGGAGTCCCCGGCCACCACGCCGTTCGCGGCGACCAGCGCGTCCGCGCCGATCCGCTCGATCAGGCTGAACAGCTTCGGCCCGTACGGCGCCTGGACCTTCTCCAGGTCGGAGACGGGGATCTCGGTGATCAGCGAGACCTGCTCCAGGTAGAACTCGCGCAGCAGCTGCTGGTACGCGTTGAGGTACTCCTTGGCCCGCTTCGGCGTGCCCGGCGGGACCAGCCCGGCCAGGATCGGGTCGAAGGTCTTGAAGTCCGGCACCTGGACCAGGATCCACCCCACCTCGGGGTCGTCCTCGTGGCCCACCGCGATCTGCCGGACCCAGTACTCGTTCCCCTCGCGGTCGAACTCCGAGGCGATCCGGCGGCGCAGCCGGGCGCCGACGTGCAGCTCGAGGTAGCCGGCGAGGTAGTCGGCCTGGGCCACGATCGCCCCACGGCCGTCGTGGTGGTCGACCGCGACGTCCTCCTGCCGGAAGCCGAGGCGGTCCGCGTCGCTGCTGTCGAAGCCCTGCGCGATCATGAACAGCTCGGGAACGCCCAGGTCGATCAGCGAGGTGCCCGGCTTGCGGATCCGGCGGTACCGGCCCCGGTAGTCGAGTTCCTGGACCTCCTCGATGATCAGGCGCTTGCGGCCGTCGGGGAGGCTGACGAAGCCGTCCTCCTGCCGCATCCACTTGAGGAAGCCGTCGCCGTCACCCTCGTCGCCGACGGCGACGCGGTGCGACAGGAAGAGCCGGACCCGCGGCGTCTTGCCGGCAGCGAGGTCCATCTCCTCGATCAGTTCGAGGTACCGGCGCAGCATGATCAGCACCTCGGAGGCACCGGCCTGGAACGTGGACGGGCCGTCGAGGACCGTGACCATGTCCCGGCCGACCTTCTCGGGGTCGTGCTCGGCCGGCGGCTTCGCGGGCTGCAGGATGGTGAGCACCCGCTTCGGCGCACCGTCCGCCCACCGGTCGTCGATGAACTCGGTGTGGTGGATCAGACCCGAGACGTGCGACTCCTCGACACCCGCGATGATCTCGTCGGCGTACACGTCGCCCGGCTCGGTCACCGCGCTGTAGAAGGTCTCGCGGAGCTTGAAGAGCCGGCCGTCGCCCTTGCGGGGGATGCCCTCCTCGCCGTACCGCTCGAGCATGAGCTGGTCGATCAGACCGAGGTGGTGCCAGAAGTCCTCACGGATGTTCCAGTGCACACCGAGCGAGGGGTCACCGCGTAGTTCGACGCCGACGCAGCTACGACCGTTGGCCACCGACCACAGCATCGCCATCATGCTGGTCCCGCCCAGCCCGAGTGCGACGAAGTCCGGGTTGTGGATCCCGGTCCAGTCGATCTCGGTCTTCGTGCCACGCGGCGCCCGGGACCGCTCCGTCGGGTCGAGCGCGGTCGGCGCGCTCCCGCGCGACATGCGTTCGACCAGGGAAGCTAATCGGAGATTCTTCATGACCTTTCCTCGACTCTTGAGGTATTGGACAAATGCCAAGCAGTCGACCACCGAACGCGACGGGAATCGCCGCCATTCGATTAAGTCAATGCTAGTTAAACTGTCAAGCGGGTTGCCGCTGATCAGCCCCAGATCGGGTGCATTCACGGAGGCCTGAACCACCAGTCGCGGATCTACGCACGTCCTTGGTGCGATAGGTGCGAGTGGCGTGGCCGACCCCGGCCGCGTGCACGTCAACAGCCAGCTCGCCCGCCGCTGGCCGGTCGCATCGCTGCCGGTCTATCGCATCGCCACCTAACATCCGAGGCAACACCGGCCTCCGACTTTAACAGCGGGATCGGAGACCGTCCACATGAGCGACTCTCGGCGACCGACTCCGCCCGGAATTGGCGATCTGCCCGGTCAGGTATGCGGACGCGTCCGACACTTCGCGTATTCCCGATCCCTCCGGCATTGCACCGTCAATACCTTGACCCAGGGTGACCGGACGCGATCGATACGTTACCGCAACGCCCTCAGGTCGGACTATCCGTCGCCCCGGGCCCCGGAGCCGCCGTCGCCCGCCGCACCCGCCCCCGACCGCTGCACGGCCAGGCGTACCTGCTCGTACACCCAGTTCCGGGGCAGCCCGGTCACCTCCCGGACCACGTCCCGCACGAGGTGGGGTTCGGCACCGTGGCGCACCAGCGTCTCGGTGAGACGGTGGGCCAAGGCCTCGTCCTCGTCCGCGGGCTCACCGGGGGCACCGGCGACGACCACGGTGAACTGCCCCCGGACCACCGGCTCCGCGCCGAGGGTGGCGACCAGTTCGGAGAGGGGGCCACGGAGGAACTCCTCGTCGCCCTTGGTGAGGTTGCGGGCCACCGCCGCCGGCCGGTCCCCGAGCACCGCGCGGACGTCCTCGAGCATCGCGACGATCCGGTGCGGCGCCTCGAAGAAGACCAGGGTGGCCACGGTCGACCGGAGCGCGGTCAGGGCCGTCCGACGGGCCGCTTCCCGCCGGGGCAGGAACCCGACGTAGTGGAACTGGTGGTTGGGCAGCCCGGAGCCGATCAACGCGGTCACCGAGGCGGTCGCGCCGGGCAGGGGGCGAACCGGCACGTCGGCCTCGACCGCCGCCGCCACGAGCCGGTAGCCGGGGTCGTTGACCAGCGGCGTGCCCGCGTCGGAGACGAGTGCGACGTCCGTGCCCTCCCGGAGCAGCCCGAGCAGATGCTGGCTGCGCGACTCCTCGTTGTGGTCGTGGTAGCTCAGCAGGCGGGTGTCGATCTCCAGGGACTGGAGCAGGCGGCGGGTGTGCCGGGTGTCCTCCGAGGCGACGACGCCGACCCGGCCGAGGACCTCGATCGCCCGCAGGGTGATGTCGCCGGGGTTGCCGATCGGGGTGGGCACCAGGTAGAGGGTGCCGCCGTCGGCAGCGCCCGACCGTCGCGTTGCGTCCACCTCTGCCACCCGTCGCCCCCCGTGTCGTCGCCGCCAACTCTATAGGAGCCACCCGGCGCCGAGGTCCGGCGCGACCCCGGAGGCGATCCGGGACGGCCGGTCAGTTTTCGGCAGCCGAACGCCACGGCCGGCAATCGGAGCCGGACCGTACGGGCCGGGAATCGGCGAACCAGTCGAGCGCGCGCCATTCCGACTACACAATGTCACCAATTGAATACTTGACACCCTATCGGCGCATACTTAGGATCGAACGTCGTGGGGGCAGCCCGATATCTCCCGGTGAAGCCATTCACCGCAATTATCCGAGACAGATCCCGCCCTGCTTCCGCGACAATCGCTCGAAAGGGCGTCGAATGCCCGACCAGAACCACTCCGCGATAACGGACATCGTCGTTTCGCCACATTTCGACGACGGCGCACTTTCCGTCGCGTCGGTACTGCGCGCGGGACACTCCGTACTCCTGGTCACCGTGTGCGGCGGGACGCCGACCGACGGTGACGACGAGTGGGACCGCCTGTGCGGTTTCGAGTCGGGCCCCGCCGCCGCCGTGGGCCGCGCCGCCGAGGACCGGGCCGCCGCCGCCCTCGCCGGCCACCGGGTGACGCACCTTCCCGTACCGGACGCGCCGTACCGGGCCGACTTCCCGTCCGGGGCGGTGGTGGCGGCGCTGGCCCCCCTGTTCCACCCCGACGTGCGGGTCTGGGCCCCGGTCGGGATCGGCGACCATCCGGACCACGTCGGCACCCGCGACGCCGTGTTGACCGCAGCCGCCGGGACCGGCTGCCGGCTGTCCTTCTACGCCGACTGCCCGTACGCCTTCGGCTCCGGCTGGGACGTCCCCGACCGGACGCGACCCCCCGCCGACCAGTGGGAGCCGCAACTCGCTGCGCTGGCCCACCTCGTGGACGTGGCCAGCCCGCGGATCACCCGTCTGGACGACTCCACGATGCGGTTGAAGATCGCTATGCTTCGCTGTCACGCCTCGCAACTGGCCGGTCTCGCCGTGGACCACCCCCACTTCATGGCCTGGGAGGGACCGTTGCGCCAGGAGGTCTTCTGGCCGGCGTCCGTCCTGATCCCCGGCCCGGAACCGACTCTCGGGAGTAGCGCATGATCGTTGGAGGCTCGACCATCCAGCCGGAACGCGTCGACGCGGCGGCACTCCGGCAGCTCGGCGACGCCGCCCGGAAGGTGGTCGGCCGAGCCGAGTCGACCCCCCTCGCCGACCTGCTCGCCGGCACCCCGGTCGACCCGGACGAGCTGACCCGGGAGGTCGGCGCGGACGGCCGGCGGGCGCTGCTGGACAGCGGCATGGCCGTCGACGACGGGACGTCCTTCTCCTCACCGCTGCGCGGCCACCAGATGCACGGCGTGGTGGTGCTCAGCGACCCGGACGTCGAGGAGGAGGTGCAGCACCGCTGGTACGTCGACCCGCTCTGGGAGGCGGACCTGCTGATCCGGCTGATGCTCCGGCGCGGCGGCGCGCGCGCCCTGGACATGGGGTGCGGATCCGGGGTGCTCTCGCTGGTGCTCGCCGACCGCTACGAGTCGGTCCTCGGAGTGGACGTCAACCCGCGTGCGGTGGCACTGTCCCGCCTCAACGCCGCCCTCAACGGCCTGACGAACGTCACCTTCCGCGAGGGTGACATGTTCGAGCCGGCCGAGGGACGGTTCTCCCGGATCGTCTTCAACTCGCCGACGAACGAGGAGGGGAAGGAGTTCGTCGACCTGCTCGAGGCCGGTGAGCCGATCCTGGAGGCGTTCTTCCGCAACGTGCCCCGGAAGTTGGAGTCCGGTGGCGTGGTCGAGGTCAACCTCGCCATGAACGACTACCCCGGCGACCCCTTCCGGGAGCGGCTCGCCGACTGGCTCGGGCTGACCGAGAACGGGCTGCGGGTACAGATCTTCACCTCGCAGCGGCGGGCGACGGAGAGCGGGGGCGAGTGGAAGCGGGGCTGGCTGGTGGTCGCGCCCGGTCCGGTGGGGCTCACCGAGATCGACTGGCCGTACCACGACCGCTACGAGGAGGACCCGGACGCCCTGCTCGACGCCACCAACCGGCTCCTGGCGGGCTGACCCAACCGGGCCCGCACACACCTGGCCCCACGCCCACCCCGGATGCACACGCACCCGGACCTGCGGCACCGGGCCGGTAGGGCCCCGAAAGACCGTGGACGCGCACCGGCCCCGCCTCCCTCGACGGGAGGCGGGGCCGGTGCCGCTCGTGCGGTCAGCAGCGGGAACCCGGCAGACGGGGCGTCACCGTCGGTCCCGTCGCCGGACGGGCCGGGTCAGTCGTCGTCCCGGTCGTCGTCATCGTCATCGTCATCGTCGTCATCGTCGTCGTCGCGGTCGTCGTCATCGTC
Organism: Micromonospora sp. NPDC023956; assembly: GCF_040639195.1. Taxonomy (NCBI): domain Bacteria; kingdom Bacillati; phylum Actinomycetota; class Actinomycetes; order Micromonosporales; family Micromonosporaceae; genus Micromonospora; species Micromonospora sp. NPDC023956. The sequence goes on along the minus strand of NZ_JBEZZN010000019.1, from coordinate 103,504 downwards.
GTCCACCGGCTCCTGCTCGGCCTTGACCACGCTGCCGTCGGCCCGGTCCACGTCGACCTCGTGCTCGGTCGAGCCGTTGACGATCTCCACGCTCCACACCTTGCGGCCGCGCTCCTCCTCGGCCTCCACCTCGACGACCCGGCCGCCGCCGGCCTTGGCCAGGGCGATCTCCTCGGCACGTGCCCGGTCCACCGCGTCGCCGGTCGCCGGGGGCGTGGTGCCGGACGGCGAGCCGGGAACGCTGGTCGCCGACGGGGCCGTGGGGGTGACCGTCCCGCTCCCCGGGGTGGCCGGCGCGGTCGGGGTGGCCGGCGCGGTCGGGGTGGCCGGCGCGGTCGGGGTGGCCGGCGCGGTCGGGGCGGTGGTCGCGGCGGTCAGGGTGGTGCGACCGACCCGCTCCTCGGCAGCGGCGGCGGTGCCGATCGCCGCTCCGGTAACCGCCAGTACGGCCGCGCCGCTGACGGACGCCATGATCAGGGACTTGCGCTTCATCTCGGCGCACCTTTCCTCGGGTTCTGTCTACGAGGATGGGTGGAAACGGGATAGCGGCGCGCTGTATCGATGCTAAGACCGGGTTAAGACCTGCGCCGGCCGACCCGACCGGGGTGTTCAGGAGCTGGTCGGGGTAGCGGGTGGTGGGGCGAGCCGGAGCACCACCTCGGTGCCGCCGGCGCGGCCGGTCCGCAGCTCCAGCCGTCCGCCGCCGGACTCCGCCGCCCGACGGGCGATGTCCAGTCCCAGGCCGGTCGACCCGGCCGTACTGGCACCCCGCCGGACCGTGTCCGGCGGCATACCCGGCCCCTCGTCGGCCACACTGAGCAGCACCTCTGCCCGCGACCCGGCTCCCCGCGACCCGACGGCCGTGGCGCGCGTACCGGTGAGCCGCACGGTGAACGGGGTGCCGTCCGGGGTGTGCGCGAACACGTTGCCGAGCAGCGCGTCGACCGCCGCCGCCAGGTCCTCGGCGGACACCGCGACGGGTAACGGTCCGGACGCCAACTCGCGGTGCACCGACCGCCCGGTGTCCTCGGCCAGCACCGACCAGAACTCGACCCGGTCGGCGACCACGGCCGCCGCGTCGCACCCCGTGGAGCCGGCCACCGGCCGTTGTCTGCGGGCCTGGCGGATCAGGCCGGTCACCGCCCGTTCCAACCCGTCCACGGCGCCGGTGATCCGGGCGGCGTCCTGCGGGTCGCCCAGCGACTCGGCCTCCAGCCGCAACGCGGTCAGCGGGGTACGCAGCCGGTGCGACAGGTCGGCCACCTGCTCGCGTTCCTGGGACAGCAGCTCCTGGATCCGGCCCGCCAGGTGGTTGAGGGCGCCGGCCACCTCGCGCAGTTCGGTGGGGCCGGCGGGGGTCACCCGGGCGTCCAACTCGGCGTTGGCGAGCCGGTGCGACACCGCGGAGAGATCGCTGATCGGCCGGACCAGGGTGCGGGCCAGCCGGTCGGCCACCAGCAGCCCGATCACCACCAGCAGTACGCCGAGCAGGGCCAGCACCAGCCAGGCGCGGCCCACCCCGGCGGTCAGCTCCGCGCTCGGCACCACGGTCCGGATCACGCCGGTGCCGTCGGACCGGCCCTGCACCGCGATCACCACCTCGCGTCCGTCCGCCGACTCCGCGGTCAGGCTCTGGCCGCGCGCCGCCAGCTCCACCGCCGCGGTACGGGGTGCCGGGGTTCCGAGCACCGTGCCGTCGGGCAGGAAGACGCTGACCGGCCGGTCGGACTCGATGGCGAGCTGCTCGACGGTGAGCCGGATGGTCGCCGGATCGGCGGTGCCCACCACCGGCACCAGACTCTGCGCGTCGGCGGTCGCCCGCACCGTGGCCCGGTCCTCGGCCACGGTACGGACCAGCAGCGCGAGCGGCACCAGGAAGGCGACCAGGGTGAGCACGCTGACCGCGGCCGCCAGCAGGGCCAGGCGGGTCCTCACCCGGCCGCCTCCTCCGGAGCCGCCAGCCGGACCCCCACCCCTCGGACGGTGTGCAGGTAGCGGGGCTGCTGGGCGCTCTCCCCCAACTTCCGGCGCAGCCACGACAGGTGCACGTCGACCGTCTTGTCCGCGCCGCCGTAGGGGATCTGCCAGACCTCGGTCAAGAGCTCGCGCTTGGTCACCACCTCGCCGGGGCGCGCGGCCAGGTGGTGCAGCAGGTCGAACTCGCGCGGGGTCAGCTCGACCGGCTCGCCGTCCAGGATCACCTGCCGGGAACGCGGGTCGACCCGCAACCCGCCCACGACCAGCGTCGGATCGTCCGCCCCGGCCACCGAGGCGCCGCGCCGCAGCACCGCCCGGACCCGCGCGTCGAGCTGGGCGGCGGTGAACGGCTTCACCACGTAGTCGTCCGCGCCCGCGTCGAGGACCCGGACGATCTCCGTCTCGTCGTCCCGCGCGGTGGCCACGATCACCGGTACCGGGCTGACCGCGCGCAGCATCCGCAGGAGTTCCCGACCGTCGAGATCGGGCAGGCCGAGGTCGAGCACGACCAGATCCGGCCGGTTGTCGAGGGCGTCCCGCAGCCCGTCGAGCGCGGTCGAGGCCGCCGCCACGGCGTGCCCCCGGTCCCGCAGTGCCCGGACCAGCGGGGTCCGGATGGTCAGATCGTCCTCGATGAGCAGCAGGCGGGGCACACCTGGCAGGCTAACCCCCCGCACCGGCAGCGGCCCGGTCGTTAACCCTCCCTTATCGTCGTCCGGTGTTCGCCCCAACCGGCGATCGGGGATAGTCGGGACATGCGTCGTCCGCTGCTCGCCGTCGCCGGCTGGTTGGTCACCGCCGTGCTGGTCACCCTGGTCGGGGTGGCCGCGATCCGCCTGGTCGGAGAGAGCATCACCGGCACCCCGGGCGGCGTGCGCAGCCAGGAGGAGGTGGCGCGGGCGCTGGCCGCACCGGAGCCGACCACCCCCGGGCCCGCCCCCTCGGCCTCGCCGTCCAGCTCCGGACCGCCGCCGTCGACCGGTCCGTCCGCCACCGCGGACCTACCACCCACCGCCGCCCCGACGGCCGTCCGGCGGGCCTTCGCGATCACCGGCGGCACCGCCGTCGCCGAGTGCGGCCCGGACGGGGTTCGGCTGGTTTCCTGGGCGCCGGCGCAGAACTACCGGGTCGGCGACGCCGACCGGGGCCCGGACGACGACGTCGAGGTCAGCTTCGTCGGGCCCTCCGGCGAGCACGAACTGACCGTACGCTGCGTCGACGGTCAGCCGGTGGCCGAGAGCGGCGGCGACGACTAGCCCTCTGCCGGAGCCCAGCCGGGGCACCGACGCGGTACGGAGCCTCGCGGGGCGCGGCGGCGCACCGTGACGACGCCCCCGGTCGATCCCGCGCACTCGACCGTCTGGCGCTGCCGGTAGACGTCGCAGGCCGACGTCGGTCAGTCGTCGCGGCCAGAGTGGCCACGAGGTCCCCGGTGTTCGGGTTCGTTCTGGTGCACGAACCCGCTACCGGGGACCTCGTCATCCGACGCTCACCGACACGCCCGTGCCGGATCACCCGCTTCCGACGTCCGGAACACGGTTCAGCGCTGGAGGGTCAGCAGACCCGGCCGGTAGGGCAGCAGGCCGTAGTCGCCGCCGGAGTTGGGGGACCGGCCCTGGTAGAGCAGTTGCAGGTTGCAGGGGTCGACGGTCATGGTCTGGTCGGCGTTGCTCCGGATCAACTCGCCGTGGCTGATGTCGTTGGTCCAGGTGGCCCCGCTGTTCGCCTTACCGGCGAAGGGGTTGCTCTCGGTCGCCGCCTGCGGCGTCCACGACCCGTCCAGGCTGGTGGCGGTGAAGGAGCGGAAGTACCGGCCCTGCGCGCCGATCGCCTCGACGATCATGAGATACCGGGTCTGGCCCTGGAGCTTGTAGACCTGGACCGCCTCGAACAGGTTGTTCGTGGTGTCGCTCATGATGGTGGTGTAGTTCGAGCCGAAGTTGCCCGGGAAGTTCCCGATCGGCATGCTGGCCCGGTAGATCTTCCCGTTGTCACCGGCGAAGAAGAGGTACATGTTCGTGCCGTCCCCGATCAGCGCCTGGTCGATCGGACCGGTACCGGAGCCGGAGATGCTCCCGGTGAACAGGGTCTGCTGCGCCGACCAGCTGTTGACGTTGGTGGGGTCGGTCGAGGTCCGGTAGGAGAAGGCCGTCCCACCCCACTGGTAGGCCAGCACCCAGACGTTGCGCGGGGCGAAGTAGAACAACGACGGCGCCACGGTGGCGAAGGACATCGTGTTCTGGCTGGCCGACGCCATCTCCGACCAGTTCGAGAAGAGACCGAAGTTCATCGAGCCCCACCGCGTCCCGGTGTCGTGCGTCGTCGCGTAGACCAGGTGCCGGCCGTTGTACGGGGCGTAGGTGAAGTCCTTCAACGACACCCATCCCGACTTCGGGTTCGCCAGCGAGCCCGTCGAGGTCCAGCGGTACGTCGACGGCAGCGCACACGTACCGGGCGGCGGCGTCGTGGGGTCGCCCCCGCCGTCGACGCGGACCAGCTGCCACTGCTGGTTCGTGCCGTTCCAGTCGTCGTACTGCACGACGTTCGCGCCGTCGGCGGTCGAGCCGCCCTGCACCTCGAGGGCCCTGTTGCTGTTGCGGTTGACAAACCGCACGTGCCCGCCGTCGGAGTCGGCCAACCGGAACTGCTGGTTGGTGCCGTTGTGGTCGGTCCACTGGTTGATCGCCGCGCCGTTCGCCGTGGAGAAGTTGTAGACGTCCAGCACCTTGCCGGAGTGCCGCGACTTGATCCGGTAGTAGCCGCCACCGGAGTCGACGAACTGCCACTGCTGCTGGTTGCCGTTGTTCCGTGTCCACTGCGTGATCCGCGCACCGTCGGTCGTCGCGAGGTTGTACACGTCCAGAGCCTTACCGCTGTTGCGGTTGACCAGTACGTACCACGCGCTCGGGTCGACTGTCGCGGCGACGGCGGGCGTCGACACCACCGCTGCGGCGGCACCACCGACCACCACCGCCGTCACGCCGGCGGCGACGAACCGCAACAGCCACCCGCGCCGCCGCGTCGGTGGCGCTGTCGCTGGAGAACTACCACTGGTAGACATGATCCTCCTTCGATGACCAAGAGCCGAATGGTCCACCCGGGAACGGGCGCGCCGCGACAGGCGGTCAGGGAGGCGTGCGGCAGTGGTGTTAGCGCTAACACAGCCACCGCACGCCCCGACATGCGCCTGATCCCATCAACTCGACGAAGCAGGGTTGCCCGGTAGCCACAGCGTCGTCACCCTCAACCATCGACTGTGAGCGATAACATCGGGTACGTCAAGTCGCGGCGCCCTGGTTCCGCCAGCGCCGCGCCGGGCCGGTGCATCGCCGCGGATGGGAGAAGATGGCGGCATGCCGAGTCGTCTTGCCGTCATCGCCATCGACGCCACCCGACCACAACTGGTCGTCGACTTCTGGTGCGCGGTTCTGGGCTGGCAGGTGGTCGATCAGGATGCCGAGGTGACCACCATCGCCGCCGCCGACCGCTCCTGGCCGATGATCGACGTGGTGGCGGTGCCGGAGGGGAAGGTGGTCAAGAACCGGTTGCATTTCGACCTGCGTGCCGACGGCGTGTCCACGGCCGAGGAGCTTGACCGGCTGCTCGCCCTCGGAGCACGACCCGCCGACGTGGGGCAGTCCCCCGACGCGAGCTGGGTCGTGCTCGCCGATCCGGAGGGCAACGAGTTCTGCCTGCTGTCGCGTCCCGTCCAGGAACTCCAGGAGAGCCCCGCAGCCCTTCGGCCGAGGCGGTCCCCGTACCGAACTTTCACCATCTGACAACACGACCGACCCCGACAGGTATTTTTCTTCGTCGATCCCTCTCGGTAAGGGTGTCCACCCGGACCGGCCCCCCGCCGGCCCCGGGACCCACCACCGGGAGGAAACCCGTGACCACACGTCTGACGCCACGCGTCCGCCGTTCCGTACTCACCCTGCTCACCGCAGCGGCGACGACGTTGCTGCTCTCGGTCACCTCGGCCACGGCGGCACCGCTCGACCGTTCCGGCGACGCGGGCACCCAGGCGACACCCGTCGACGTCTGGATGAAGGACCATGCGGACGACACCGGGCTCCAGCCGCACTCGCTCAACCCGATCTGGGCGAGCCCGGACATCAAGGTCTGCCCGACCGCCGTCGAGTGCAGCGTGAGCCAGAACCCACGCGTCGGGCAGCGGAACTACATCTTCGTGAAGCTGCGGAACCCCGGCCCGTACGGCAGCCCCGTGCTGGAGGAGGGCTACCTCGAGGTCTGGCGCACGAATCCGGGCGGTGGAGCCATCTGGCCGGACCACTGGACGCAGATCGGCTGGCGGACCGTACCGGTCGCCGCCCCGGGTGTGACGACCGCCATCATCCCGTGGGACAACGTGCCCGGTCCCGGTCACTTCTGCCTGGTGGCCCGCTGGGTCTCCTTCAACGACCCGATCCTGGTGGAGGGTCCGGACATCAACATCAACACCAGGTACAACAACAACATCGCCTGGCGCAACGTCGACTCGGTGGCGCTGACCGCCGGCGGGCTGGCCCAGGTGCGGCCGTTCAACATCGGTAACACGGTGAAGCGGGTGACCCGCAACAGTGTGGTCTTCAGCGAGGAGGGCGCGCCCCTGCGCGCTGCCGGCGGCCGACTGGTGGCCGACCTCGGGTCGACGCTGTACCAGCGCTGGGTGCAGGGCGGCAAGGTGGGCAAGGGCGTCCGCGACCTGGGCCGCAACCAGATCGAGATCGTCGAGCCGGCGCAGGCCAGCCTGGACAACCTGACGTTGAACCCCGGCGAGCGGCTCGCCCTGTCGCTCAGCTTCAGCGCCACCACCGCGGTCCGGGAGCCGATCGCGGTGAACGTGACCCAGTTCGGCCCGGACAACTCCGGAGCGGAGAACGCCGACCTGGGCGGGGTCCGGTACGACATCACGGTGGGTCAGCGGACGCAGGCGATTCGCTGACGAGGGGGCGGAGCGGAGGTCGCGGCCGGGACCCGCGACCTCCGCTCCGGCGTGCCCGGCGTCCACCCGGACGGCAGCGGCCCGAATCCACGTCCGGCGCGCCACATGACGGGAGACAGGCCCACGTCAGCCGGTGACAAGGACGAGCCCGGAAGCCCGGTCAGCGCAGGCTGACCGGGCTTCCGGAGCGCGTCGGTCCCGGTGGAGCGGGGAAGGCGGGCGCCACCGTCAGCGCAGGCTGACCCAGGCGGTCCGGACGGCGTACTCGGTGGTGCTGGCCCGGAACTGCACCGGACCGGACGGTGGCACCCCCATCGAGAAGAAGCCGACCGCGTCCACCGGGGCGTCCTCGTACTGACCGGTCGCGGTCCGGGCGCTGACCCGGCCGGGGCGGGCCGGGGAGAGCTGGCCGACGATGCCGGTACCGGTCACCTCCAGCTCGACGACGACCCGGCCGCTGCGGAAGGTGAGCGTGCGCTCCGCTCCGGCGGACCGGGTCTGGCCGGCCGGCTCCCGGTCGCACGCCGAGTCGAAGGTCAGCTCGGCCAGCGCCAGTTCGGCGTCGACCGTGCGCCAGCTGAAGGCCGCCAGCGCGGCGTCCAGGAACTCCTCGGAGACCGGCCCCGGGTCGCGCAGGGCGGCACCCAACTCGACCAGCAGCGCGTCGTCACTTGCGGGCGGCCACTGCCCCATCGCGTTCACCTCCGGTCCCCTCCGCCCCACCGGGGGACAGTCGGACGTACGGGGCGAGTGCCGGGCAATCGCGCAGCCTCGCCAGACAACGGGCCTGCGTCGGGCCGACGCTGCCCACCGGCATGCCGAGCCGCTCCCCGACCTCCCGGTAACTGGCCGGCGGATCTCCGGCCAGCAGCGCGAGCAGCTCCCGACAGCGCGACGGGAGCTGCGCGAACGCGTCCCGCAACGCCTGCCGGCGCTCGGCCCGCAACAGATCCTCGTCCGGGGTGACCGGATCGACCAGCAGGAAGACCCCGACGTGCCCGTCGATCGAATCGTCGTACGGGTCGAAGGGCTGGGTGCGCCGGCCGAGCCGCAGCAGCCGGTGGCACTCCCGCCGGGTGGTGGTGACCAGCCAGGCCGGCAACGCGTGCGAGTCACGCAGCCGGCCCAGCTGTTCCACCAGGCGCAGCCAGACGGTCTGGTTGACGTCGGCGGAGTCGGTGCGGTCCAGCCCGTGACTACGGATCACCGTCGCCACCAGGGGCGTGTACCGGTGGACCAGCTCCGCCCAGGCCGACTCGTCCCCGGCGCCGGCTGCGGAGACCAGGGCGGGGGTGCCGCGTCCCGTCGTCGGGGCTCGCCCGGTCTCCTCGGACGTGCTCATCCGACCAGCACGCCGTAGCCGGGCTGCCAGATCGGGCCGGCGACGAGCAGTGCCGCGGCGCCTGCCGCGTCCAGCCCGGTGACCGTCATCAGGGCGGCGACCCGTCCGGAGACGTGGGCGGTGGCGAAGGAGGTGCCGGTCCAGGAGGCGAAACCGTGGAACGTCAGGGCCGGCTGGCCGGGCAGGTTCAGTTCGCCGTCCACGAAGGTGCTGGTCCGGTCGCCCCGGGCGGAGGCGTTCACCCAGGTGCCGCGACCGCTGTAGTCGGCCGGCACCGGGCCGGTCGGGCCCGCGCTCGCCGCCGCCACGGCCACCACGGTGTCGAACGCGGCGGGCCAGGACTTCCGGCTGGTGCCGGCGTTGCCCGCGGCGGCGACCACCGCCACCGTGCCGGGCAGGCCGGCGAGGGTGTTCGCCACCGGCAGGGGTGGCTGGTCGTCCTGGGTGAAGTAGCCCAGGGACAGGTTGACGATCGCCACCTCCGGACCGAGCCGGCGGATCGCGGCGACCAGGCTCTCCTCGTCGCCGATGCCGGTCGGGGCGAGCGCGGCCTCCGGGTCGAGCCGGACGCCCGGGGCGGCCTGCCGGGCCACTCCGGCGACGAAGGTGCCGTGGCCGCCCTGGAGGGCGAGCTGGGAGCCGCTGAGGTAGAGCGGGTCCTCGTCGTCGGTCTCCGGGAGGTAGCTGCCGCCGAGCCACTGCGGGTGGACGGTGCCGGCCCGCCGCCAGATGCCCGTGTCGCAGACCCCCACGGTCACGCCGGCGCCCTCGCCGAGCCGGTTCGGGTCGGGAGCCGGCAGGGCGGCGGCGACCCGGGGCGGCCCGCCGGGATTGCCCATGATGTTGCCGAAGCCGACCAGCACGTGGTGCGGCTGCACCAGCGGGACCGGCTGTCCGGGCCACTGTCGGGGATCACGCAGCTTCGTCACCACGCCGGGGATGTCGGTCTCCTGCTGGAACAGCAGCCGACGCACCCCGCCGAACCCGGTCACCTCGGTCACCTGGTGGCCCCAGCCGCGTAGCCGGCCCAGCACACGGGCGAGGTCCTGCGGGGCGACCAGCAGCTGCCGGGGACGGTAGAGGAACTCACGACCGGCGGTGGTGTGCTGGCGGACGGCCGGGTCGGCCGCCACGGCCGCCAGGAACGCCCGCTGGTAGGCCTGGTCGAGGTTGTCCGCTGCCCGGCCCGGACCCGGCCGGGCGAACACACCGAGCGGCACCGCCGCAGCGGCCAGCGCGGTCCATCCGACCAACCGTCGGCGGGAGACCCGACCGGGCGGACACGGCACGATGCGGTGGTCGGGCGACACCGGACCTCCAGGCGGGTGGCAGTTGCGTGGCCGGGGACGGGCGGGGTGGCCCACGGAAGTGCTCTCCGAGCAGCACAATTATCCCAGAGTATTGCCCTGTGTCAATTGTTGATCACCGTCGGTCCGGTCCTCCGTCATTGACCGGAGCGCGTCGTTCGGGGATTCTTCTCCGCATGGCCGACCGCACCGTTTCCGGTGCCGGCGCGGCACAGGCCGCCCTGGACGCGGTCCAGCGCTACCCGCACGAGGCGATCGCGACCGCCCGGCGGGTGCTCGCCGGCCCGGCGGACGCCGGTGAGCGCTCCACCGCCGACCGCGCCATCGGCCTCGCCCTGCGGGAACTCAACGACCTGCCCGGCGCGCTGCGCCATCTGCGCCGCGCGGTGCGGGCCACCGACGACCCCCGGCTCCGCGCCCTGGCCCGGATGAGCCTCGGTTACGTGCTGGCCAACGCCGGACGGACCACCGCCGCCCTGCGGGCGGTGACGCTCGCCCTTCCCCTGCTCACCGGGGCCGACGCCGGACGGGCCCGGATGCAGCGGGGCGTCGTGCTGCACTACCGGGGCCGGTTCGACGAGGCGGTGCGGGACTACGACGTGGCCGTGGAGATCGCCCAACGCGAGGGCGACCTGCTGCTGGAGGCGCGGGCCCGCAACAACCGGGGTCTGCTCAACGCCCACCGGGGCTCCGGGCGGGGTCGCGACGACGACCTGCACCGCGCCGCCGCCGCGTTCAGCCGCCTCGGACTGGACCTGGCCGCCGCCGACGCCCGCTGGAACAGCGGCATTGCCACCGGGCAGCGCGGCGACGTGGCCGGCGCGCTGCGCTGCTTCGCGACCGTCGACGCCGAGTACCGGCGGCTCGCGGTGCCGCGCCCGGCGCTGCTGCTGGACCGGTTCGAACTGCTGCTGTCCGTACCGCTGATCGACGAGGCGGTCGACGTGGCCGCCACCGCCGTGACCGAACTGCGCCGACAGGGGATGGTGTCGGACCTGGCCGAGGCGCTGCTCGCCCGCGCCCGGGCGGCGCTGCTCGCCGGGGACCTGTCGACCGCCACCGAGGCCGCGGCGGCGGCCCGCAGCCGGTTCCGGCGGCAGGGTCGCCGCACCTGGGCCACCTTTGCCCGGCACGTCGAGCTGCGGGCCGGGTACGCCCAGGGCAACCGGTCCCCGGCCCTGCTCGCCGCGATGGTGCGCACCGCCGACCAGCTCGACGCGACCGGCTGGCCCGGACCGGCCCTGACCACCCGGATCGAGGCCGCCCGGCTCGCCACCGCGCTGGGGCGCACCGGTCGGGCGGCCGGGTTGCTGGCGACGGCCGCGGACTCCCGACGCCGGGGCACCGCGTCCCGCCGGGCGCAGGGGTGGTACGCGCTGGCCCTGCGGCACCGGCTGGACGGCGACGAGTCCGGGGCGGCCCGCGCGCTGCGCCGGGGACTGGCGGTGCTGGACGGGCACCGCGCGTCGCTCGGCGCGACGGAACTGCGCGCGCACAGCGGGGCGTACGGGCAGGAGCTGGCCGCCGAGGGGCTGGACATCGCCGTCCGGCAGGGCGCCGCGACCCGGGTGCTGGCCTGGGCGGAACGGTGGCGGGCCAACGCGCTGCGGATGCGACCGGTCTCCCCGCCCGGAGACCCGGACCTGGCCACCGCCCTGACCGAGCTGCGGATGGTCAGCACCGCGCTGGAGGACGCCCTGCTCACCGGCCATCCGGTGCAGGCGTTGCGGCGCAGCCAGGCCCGGTTGGAGCAGCGCATCCGGGAACTGGCCCGGGGTGTGGACGGCGGGGGTGAGGTGCTCCGGCCGCCCGGCGTACCGGCGCTCGCCCCGGCGCTCGGGGACGCCGTCCTGCTGGAGCTGGTCGCGCACGGGGACCGGCTGCGCGCGGTCCTGGTCCGGGACGGCCGGGCGACCCTGCACGACCTGGGGCCGCTCGCCGAGGCGGTGCGGGTGGCCCGGCTGCACCGCTTCGGGTTGCGGCGGCTGGTCACCACCGGCGACGGCGCGGACGCTCGGGCCGGGGTGGCGCACACCGCCGCCACGCTGGACCGGCAGCTCTTCGACCCGGTACGCCGTCGGCTCGGCGACCGTCCTCTGGTGATCGTGCCGATCGGCGCGCTGCACGCCGTACCGTGGGCGGGGTTGCCGACCTGCGCGGGCCGGGCGGTGACCGTGGCGCCCTCCGCGACGGCCTGGTTGCGGGCCGCCGGCCGGGTGGGGCCGGTCGGGCCGCCGGTACTGGTGGCCGGGCCCCGGCTGCCGGCGGCCGAGGACGAGGTACGCCAGCTCGGCACGGTGTTGCCCGGTGCCCGCCCGTTCACCGGAGCGGTCGCCACCGCCGACGCGGTGACCGACGCGCTGAACGGGACAGGGCTGGCGCACATCGCCGCACACGGCCGGTTCCGGGCGGACAATCCGCTGTTCTCGACGCTCGAACTGGCCGACGGTCCGCTGACCGCCTACGAGTTGGAGCGGCTGACCAGCCCGCCCGGCTGTGTGGTGCTCTCGGCGTGCGACTCCGGTCGGGCCGCCGTCCGGCCGGGCGACGAGGTGATGGGCTTCACCGCGGTGCTGCTGGCGCTCGGCACCCGCAGCCTGGTGGCGACCGTTCTGCCGGTGCCCGCCGATCTCACCACCGCGCTGATGCTGGACCTGCACCGACGGATGCGCGGCGGGGCCGGACCGGCGGTGGCGCTGGCCGGGGCGCAGCGGGCGTTCGCGGGCGGCGACGGTGTGGGAGCGGGGGCGGCGCACGCCACCGCCGCCGCCTTCGTCTGCTTCGGCGCGGGGTGACCGACGCGCCCCGCACCGGTCCCGGCCGTCGCGGCGGGCCGGACGGGTGGTCGGGACCGGGACACGCACCACGACCGGCCGGCACCGGTGACGGTGCCGGCCGGTGCACGGCGGGTCAGCAGCCGCAGCTGTAGAAGAGGATGTCCCAGTGGCTCCCTTCCTTGGTGTAGAGGTTGCCGGAGGGGGCCCGGTACTGGTAGCCGAAGCCGGAGATGTACCCGACGTAGGTGTAGTGCGCCGAGATGTAGTTCTGGGCGCAGGTGGTCAGTCCGATGTCGACCTTGTAGCCGTTCCAGTGGCTGTAGGTGCCGCCGGCGTGGCCGGTCTCGGTGCCGGCGGTGATGGTGACGGCGCAGCCGCTGGCCCGCTTGAACGTGATGATCCCGTCGATGGTGGCCTGGCGGATGCCCTCGAAGGAGGTGCAGGTGGGGTTGTTCCGGTCGCTGCATCCGCCGCTGGAGGTCCAGGAGACCCCGGCCGCCCTCAGCTGGGACGTGGCGCTGGAGTGGCTGATGGCGAAGGCCGGGCTGGCCAGACCGAGGGCGGTGGTCACGGCGGCGACGGTGGCGACCAGCAGGGTGAGCAGGCGACGACGCGGACCGGGTCGGGTGGGGGACATGGCTCTCCCGTTCGCGAGGGGTGGAATTCTGCGAGATGACAAGCCGGCTTGTAGGATTCCTACCAGACATCGATGTGCATGACTATGTGGCGCTCCCACATGGTCCGGTCCGCCCCAGGTGAACCCGCTTCGGCCGGCGGCGTCGACCGGCGCCGGCGGGGCGGACTTCGTGAAGAGGATCGATCTTTTCCATTGACATTTGTCACAGTCTGGCTCGACACTCGTCCGCAGTCGGCGTCCCCACCGGCACCCGGCCGGCGGGAGCCCGCTCCGGAACCGGAGGACCGCCGGCCGACGAGACGGTGGGCGTTCGGAGAGGACGAGTCATGGGAATGAGGCGCCGATCACTGCTCGGCCGGATCGCCGTGGTCGGCGCCGCCGGGATCGCCGGTTCCGCCCTGACGCTGCCCGGGACGGCCCAGGCCGCCACCTGGAAGAAGCGGCTGACCGGCGCGGACCTCGACACCAACAGCCGCTGGCGGGTGGCCGGCACCGACCTGGGCATTCCGTACGTGCTGGAGAACGGATCGATCGGCTACCTCTTCGGCGACACCTTCGACACCCCGTGGCCGGAGGGGCCACCGCTGCCGAACGACTGGCGTTCGCCGGTGATGCTGCGCTCCAACGTCCACCCGGGAGCGCCGGGCGGGGTGGTCTTCGACAGCGCCGCGCGGGTGGCCGGCAACGGTCGGGCACCGGAGCTGATGCACAACGGCCACAACGGCATCGGCATCGACGGGCTCTGGGAGGTGACCGTCATCCCCAACGACGGCATCAGCTTCCCGGAGACCGGCCGGCAGCTCATCTCGTACATGAGCATCGAGAACTGGGGCGGGGCGCACTGGAAGACGCGCTACGCCGGACTGGCCTACTCCGACAACGGCAACGACTTCGTCCGTACGCCGCTGAAGTGGTGGAACAGCCCGGACAACAAGGACCCGTTCCAGATGTGGACCATGCAGCGCGACGGCGACTGGGTCTACGTCTTCTCGGTACGCTCCGGACGGCAGGACGGCCCGATGATGCTCCGCCGGGTCCGCTGGGACCGGCTCTTCTACCCCGAGTCGTACGAGGGGTGGGGCTGGAACGGCACGAACTGGGGTTGGGGTCGGCCCTGCACGCCGATCCTCACCGGCCGGTTCGGTGAGCCCTCGGTGCGCCGACTGGCCGACGGGACGTGGGTGATGTCGTACCTCAACTGCGCGACGGGCTGCATCGTCACCCGGACCGCCACCGGCCCGGACCGGGTCTGGACGGCGGAGAAGATCCAGGTCACCAGCTGGCAGGAACCCGCGCTGTACGGCGGCTTCATCCACCCGTGGTCCAGTCGCAAGGCCAACGACCTGCACCTGATGGTGTCCAAGTGGACCCGGACCCCCGACGGTCGCAGCACCGCCTACCACGTGAGCCAGTTCGTCGGTACGGCCTGACCGACGGGACACCACCCGGTCCGAACTCGACCAGACCCAAAGTCATGACATTTTCGTGTTTCGCGACTCCCGTCTTTGGTATTGACTGGAGCAGATGTCATCGACGACGGAAGGACGACAGATGCGCAAGCACCTCGCCGCAATCGGGTTCGCCTCGGCACTCGCCGGGCTGCTGGCCGTCGCCACGCCGGCCACCGCCGCGCCGGGCGACTCGGTCAGCGGGCAGCCGGGCGGCTCGCCGATCGTCGCCGCGACCTGCGAGTGGGTGGTCACCTGGCCGTCGGCGGGCGTGTACGAGCTGCCCACCCGGCAGGACCCGGCGCTGAAGGTCAAGAACTCCGGCGACCGGGTCGGCGGCGGCTACTGCATGGAGCACTACAACACCAGCGAGCTGGAGTGGTACGTCTCCGTGTCGTGCAGCTGCGCCAGCGACGGGATCGGCTGGATGCGCCGCAACGCGCTCCGCGCGGCCTGATCCGGCGCGCGCTCCGGCCCCGTCCGTCAGGGACGCGCGGGGCCGGGGCGCACCGGCTCCGGGCACCGACCTCCCGACCTGCCCGAGATCCTCACCGGGACGGCATCGGCGCCGGCTCGGCGTCGCGCATCCGCTCCGGGCTCCAGTAGGAGTCGTCCGGCGACGGCAGGCGGGTGCTGGTCGTACCGGTGTCGCCGACCGCTCCCCCGGTGGACCCGGGCTGTTCCCCCGGCCCGGACCGGCGGGCGGCGACCACCCCGGCCACCACGACGGCGACCAGGACGACGGCGACCGCCGCTCCCGCCGCGGCAACCCAGCCACGTGTCATCTCGGCTCCTCTCCACGACCCGCCGCCCGCCACCGGGTGCGGGTCACCGACGTCCCGGTGTCCGACCGGAACCAACGGCCACCACCGTGGGACGCGCGCCGGCCCCGACCGGATCCAGTGCATCACGGTCAGGGCCGGCCCGGTCGCCGTCGGACGAATCAGGTGCGGTTCGCGACCGAGTTGAAGACGTCCATCACCGCGGTGTCGAAGTACGAACTCCGGTTGACCCCGGCGCTGTCCAGGGTGCTCATGATGCCGTTGACGTAGCCGTAGGCGTCGTTGTACTGCCGCAGCCAGACCGAGCCGCTGGAACCGCCGGTGAAGCCGCAGCCGAGCGCGATCTTGTTCTCCTGGAAGGGCCAGACACCCGGCCGGTAGGTGGTGCCCTGGCAGTACTGCTGCCACCCGCCGTCGAACGGCGCGGCCGCCGGGTAGGCCAGGATGGTGACGGGCTGCTCGTAGCTGTAGTTGACGGAGAGGCCGTTGCCGCCGACCACGTCGACCACGCGCTGGTTGGAGCCGTTCGGCCAGACCGTGACGTAGGCGACGTCCCGGTCCCAGTTGCTGTCGTTGACCCAGGCGTTGAAGGTCGTCAGGTACTTCGCCGACCACCGGCCGTACGGCTCGGAGCCGTAGTTGTAGAGCGGGACGAAGATCCAGTTCTGCATCCACTGGCCGCCCCGGCCGCCGTGCACGCAGTGCCCGGCGCTCATCACCAGCAGCTTGGAGCCGCTGTTGACGGTGCCGGCCGAGCAGACGTAGTTCTTCCCGTCCACCGGGTTGTAGAAGAAGACCTTGCCGACGGTGGCGGAGGCCGCGACGTTGGTGGAGGGGTCACCAGCGGCGGCACCGGCGACACCGGCCGTGTTCGGCACGGTGGGCGCGGCGGGCGAGGTGGATCGCGGCGCGCCCGTGGCACCGAGCCGACGGCCACTCGTGGTCCCGGCCCCGGCCAGCACGTCCGCCGAGATCGCGGTACGCATCCGCTCGGCGGTCCAGTAGTTGCCCGCCTGCTCGGCCGTCGTCAGCCCGCTGCGGGCGGCAGCCGCCGAGGTGGTCGCCGGCACCGTGCTGACCGAGGTGTCGGCGGTGCCGCCAGGGGCCGGGGCGGCCTGCACCCCGGCCGTGCCGAACAGGACCATTCCCGCAGCGAGCGCGGCGGCGGCGGCGAGCGCGCCCACCCGTCGGATGTCCGGACGGTACATTCGATCTCCCCTCGATAGGAATTGGCGCCTGTCGAAGCGCCCGGCACAGCATGGCCATCCACCTCGCGTGATCGGAAGTACCTCGAACCGTTAATCCTGTCGCTGACATTCTGTCGCTGACATGACCTCAGATCACGAAATGATGTCGGTGAGTGATATACATCGGTATCGGTTTCCCGGAAACCGCGTCGTTCGTGTGGGGAGAGGCGCTCATGGGCCGGCTCAACCGTCCGCTCGTACCAACAGGTCCCCTGGCCGACTTCTACGACCAGTTGCACGCCCTGCACCTCGCGGCCGGTCAACCCAGCATGCGCCGGCTGCAACGGCTCACCCGCACCGAGCGGCGCCCCACCGGGATCAACCCCACCTCCATCCACGCCGCCTTCGTGCGTCCCCGCCTCGCCCGCTGGGAGGTGGTGGGCGAGATCGTGCGGGTACTCGGCGGGAACGTGGACGGCTTCGCCGCCCTGTGGCGCACGGCGCACCACTGCCAGGTCCGCAAGGACACCGGGTCGATGGAGCCGGCACCGCCCGCCCGGCCGTGGGTGCCGGTAACGCAGCAGCCCGTACCCCGGGAACTGCCGCCGGACGTGCTTCCCTTCACCGGCCGCGCCACGGTGTGCCGCGCACTGGACGACCTGCTCGCCGAGGGGGCGACCCGGGCGGCGCTGATGACGGTGGCGCTCACCGGAGCGGCCGGGGTCGGCAAGAGCGCGTTGGCCGTGCACTGGGCGCACCGGGTGGCCGGCCACTTCCCGGACGGGCAGCTCTACGCCGACCTGCGCGGCGAGGAGGCGGGACGGCCCCCGTCCCCGGCCGAGGTGCTCACGGCCTTCCTCAACGCCCTCGGCGACACCGACGACCCACCCGGTCCACCGGCCGCCCTGGCCGCCCGCTACCGGACCCGGATGTCCGGCCGGCGCATGCTGGTCCTGCTGGACAACGCGCACTCGGCCGAGCAGGTGCGCCCCCTGCTCCCCGGGTCGCCCGGCTGCCTCGTCCTGGTGACCAGCCGGGAGAGTCTGACCCCACTGGTCGTCCGGCACGGCGCGCGGCGGCTGGAGCTGGGTCCGCTGGACACCGGCGCGGCGATCGAGCTGCTGCGCGAGCTGATCGGCGCCCGGGTCGACGCGGAGTCCGACGCCGCGCACGCGCTGGTCCGACGCTGCCACGGCCAGCCACTGGCCCTCCGGATCGCCGCGGAACGGGCCACCGCGCTCGGCTCGGTTCCCCTGTCCAGGCTCCTCGGCGGGGTGGCCGCCCCGCCGGCACACAGGACGATCGCGTGCGGACGGGAGTATCCCTGGTCGTCGGCACCCACCCGGGGATCCGGCCCGCCCCGATGGCCGGACCGGGGGTGCCGGCCACCGTCCCCGGGCTGCCCGCCGGTCGGGTACCGGCGACCGGACCGGCGGCTTGACCCCGCCGCGACGTCATGGTTTTCGCTCGGGGAATGCGTCTCGTCCCCCTCGCCTACCTGGCCTCCCACCTACTGAGCCTGCTCGGCAACTCGATCGCCGGGGTGGCGCTTCCGCTGATCGTGTTGCAGGCCACCGGCAGTCCACTCGGCGCGGGCGCGGTGGCGGCGGCGACGGTGGTCCCCGCGGTGGTCGCCGGGCTGGTCATGGGCGTCGTCATCGACCGGATCAACCGCCGGACCTCCTCGGTCGTCACCGACCTCGTCTCCGCCGCGTCCGTCGCGGCCCTGCCCGTGGTGGACGCCGTCTCCGGGTTGAGTCTGGGCTGGTTCGTGCTGTTCGGCATGATCGGCTCGCTCGGGGACGTACCCGGCCTGACCGCGCGGGAGGCCCTGCTGCCGGCGGTGGTCCGGCACGGTGGAGTTCCGCCGGAACGGCTCACCGGCCTCCGTGAGTCGCTCGGCGCCGTCGCGCTGCTCCTGGGACCCGCCGCGGCGGGCACGCTCATGGTGTTCTTCGAGGGCGCCACGGTGCTCTGGATCACCGCCGGCACGTCGGTGGCCGCAGCGGCGATCACGCTGCTCATCCCCCACCGGGTCGGCCGGATCGTCGCCGCCGACGGGGCACCACCCCGAACCCCGACCGGATCGGTACGGGGCCAGCTGGCCGCTGGCTGGCGGGCGCTGCTCGGCGACCGGTTCCTGCTGGCCGTGACGGTGCTCGGCGTCGTATCGCTGTTCGTGCTCGGCGCCATGCAGGGGCTCGTCCTGCCGGTCTACCTCATCCACGTCGGGCGTCCCGAACTGCTCGGCTTCGTGATCACCGCGCTCGCCCTCGGGATGCTCCTCGGCGCCGGCGGGTACGCCGCCGTCGGTCCGCGCGGCTCCCGTCGGGCGTGGTTCCTGGTCGGCCTGGCCGGGACCACGGTGGGCTTCGCCCTCGTCGCCGGCCTCCACTCGCCCCGGGTCGTGCTGTTCGGCGCGTTCCTGATCGGCGCGTTCAGTGGACTGGCCAACAGCCTGCTCGGGGTACTGATGATCGAACGGATCCCGGACCACCTGCGCGGCCGGATCCTGGCCACGCAGAACGCCGCCATGACCGCCGCGCCCCCCGCCGGCATCCTCCTCACCGCGCTGCTCGCCGAGCACGCCGGAGTCGGCGTCGCGGCGTTCGCGGTGACCGCCGTCTGGACGGTGGCAGCCGTCCTCACCCTGCGGGCGCGGTCGCTCCATAACCTGGAACCGGCGGACACGTCAGCGGAGGAGGTGGTGGGGCGTGCGCAGTAGGGAACTGGCGACCCTGGCCGGCGTCACCGTACGGACGCTGCGCCACTACCACCAGATCGGCATCCTGGACGAGCCGCGCCGCTCCTCGAACGGCTACCGCGAGTACGACGTCCACCACCTCATCCGGGTACTGCGGATCAAGCGGCTGGCCGCTCTCGGCGTACCGCTCACGGCTCTCCCCGACGTGCTGGACGACCCGGCGGACGCCGCCCCGCTCCTCGACCAGCTCGACCGGGAACTGGCCGCCGAGATCGAACGGCTCACCGCGCGCCGCGCCGTCGTCGCCCGGCTGCGGCGCGACCGTGGCGCACCCGACCTGCCGCAGGAACTCGCCCGGTACCCGGTGATCTTCGCGGCGGCAGGGCTGCCGCCGGCTCTCGCGCGGTTCGACCGGGAGCAGTTGATCCTGCTCGGGCACCTCGCCGGAGAGTCCGGAATGTCGACCATCACCGGTTTCTACCAGCGGCTCACCGATCCCGCTCTGCTCGACGCGTCGATGGCCCTCAACGCCCGGTTCCACGCGCTCACGCCGGACAGCAGCGACGACGACATCGAGCAGCTCGCCGACGACCTGGTCGCCACGGTCGCGCCCGCCGTCCGCGCGTTCCTGGCGGAGCACCCGACGCTCGACCTCGGAGACGCCGCCCCCCTCGTCGAGGAGTACACCAACGACGTGCTCAACGAGGCCCAACGGCGCGCGGCGGCCCTCGTCGAGGAGCGGCTCGCCCGGGCCGTCACGGAGTGACCGGGGCCCGCGCCCACTCGGACGGGGTGCCCGGTGGAATCCGCCACCCCACCGTGGAGCACGGCTCCGTGAGCCGATGCCGAACCACCCCCTGACACTGAGCAAACACTCAGTGACCAACGCCTCGAGGAAGGTGATTCTCCCTGGTGGGAGACGCCCTGCCGGCAAGAGTGGTCGATTCCTCACGCGCAGTTTCGTCTCTTGGCGGATCGGCCCGGACAGGTAAGATCGCGCACGCCGCCGGTCGCCACGCACCGCCCTGTGGCCATATGGATCGCGCTGAAAGGGCTGTCCCGATGAGACACGATCTGTTGGCAGACGTCCGATGATCCCCGGGTCCTCCGCCGCGTCGCGGCGACCGGTCGAGCCGGGCCGCCGGGTGCCGCTACCGGCCGGCCGGTGGGCCGCCTGGGACCAGGTGATCCTGCGCGCTCCCGGTTTCCCCGCCGCCGGCCTGACCGCGCTCTCCTCCCCGGCCATCGGCCGGGCGGCCGACGCCGCGCTCGACGCACCGGCCGGCGGGAGTCAGGAGCAGGACTACCGCGCGGTGTTCGAACGCGAGATCCTCCGTGTCGGGACCGCCCTCCAGGAGGTCGCCCGGGGCGACCGGTTCCGCCTCGCCCTCGGTTGGCAGAACCACCGCGCCCTGGCGACGGCGGTCGAACCGCTGCTCCGTCGCGAACTCGGCGTCGACCGGCGGCACAGCAACCACCGTCAGCACGAGGAACTGATCGCCGGCTACTGGCAGCGCTACTGCCTGAAGAACGACACCATCGGGTTCTTCGGTCCGGTGGGCTGGAGCCGGCTGGATCCCCACCGGCCGGCCAGCACGCTGACCGCCGGTCCCGGCCTGATCAGCCACTTCGAGGTGTTCTTCGAGTCCTGGGCGATGGACCGGCTGGCGACGGTGATCGTCGCCGAGCCGGGTATGTCGACCTGGCTGGCCCCGCGCCGGATGCCGTACGTCCGGCTCGACGGCGACCGGGCCAGCCTGCCCAACCGGCCGCCGATTCCGCTGACCGAACTGGAGGCGGCGATCCTCCGGAGCTGCGACGGGGTGACCCCGGCCGCCGGGGTGGCCGCCGCGGTACGCGCCGAGTTGCCGGCCGGGCCCGACGACGCCGAGGTGTTCGACGCCCTGCACCGGTTGTGTCGCAGGAGGTTGGCGAGCTGGAAGCTGGAGCTGCCGCTCACCCCGTGGCCGGAGCGCTACCTGGACCGCGCACTGCGGCAGGTCGGCGATCCCGAACTGGCCCGGACCCAGTCCGAACGGCTGGCCCGGATGCTCACCGCCCGCGAGGCCATCCGGACGGCGATGGTCGACGCGGCACCGGACCGCCTGGTCACGGCGATGCGCGAGCTGGACCGGGTGTTCGTCGAGGAGACCGGTGCCGCCGCCACCCGGCACGAGGGCAAGGCCTACGCGGGCCGGACGCTCGTGTACCACGACGCCCGGCGTGACGTCGAGCTGGTGCTCGGTGCCGAGGTGTACGCCGCGCTGCGGCCCATCGAGACGCTGCTGGCCAGTGCACGCTGGCTGACCTACCAGGTCGGGCGGGGGGTCACCGGGGTCCTGCGCGACATCGCGTCGACCATCATCGACCGCAACGGTGGCGGACCGCTGGACCTCAGCACCTTCTGGTTCGAGTGCATGGCCCGGCTCCACCAGGAGTCGGCCCGGATCGCCGACGAGGTGCAGGCGGAGTTCCAGCGCCGGTGGGACACCCTGCTGGAGCACTCCCCGGAGCAGACCACGGTCACGTACACCGAGGCGGAGCTGGCCGACCGGGTCGCCCAGGTGTTCGACGCCCCCCGGTCCGGCTGGGGCGCGGCCCGCTACTGCAGCCCGGACGTCATGATCGCGGCGCCGGACCTGGCCTCGATCAACCGGGGTGAGTTCACCCTGGTCCTGGGCGAGGTGCACCTGAGCCTCAACTCCTGCCGCCACCACTGTTTCGTCACCCAGCACCCGGCGGCCGAACAGCTCTTCGACTGCGTCTCGGCGGACTTCCCCTCGCCCCGGTTGCTGCCGGCACTGCCGAAGGAGAACGTGGGCCGGCTCTCGGTCCGCACCCACTCGGCGTTGACCCGCGAGGAGGACTACGTCGTGGTGCTCGCCCACCACACGGTGGACGCGGCCCGGCCGCGCACCCTCCCGGCGGTCGACCTGACCGTCGAGGTGGAACCGGACCGGGTGGTCGCGGTGCTGCCCGACGGCGGTACGCGCTTCGACGTACTGGACCTCTTCTCCGAGATCCTCACCGACGTCGTGCTGGACCGGTTCCGGATCCTTCCCGAACGGGCGCACACCCCCCGGATCACCGTCGACCGGATGGTGATCGCCCGGGAGACCTGGCGCTTCGACCCGCACGACCTTGCCTTCGCCACCGTCAAGGACGAGGCGGGCCTCTTCCTCGGGGCCCGCCGGTGGTGGCGGTCCACCACCCTGCCCCAACGGGTCTTCGTCAAGGTGCCCGGCGAGGACAAGCCCTTCCACGTGGACTTCGACAGCCCCACCTCGGTACGGATGCTGGCCCGGTCGCTGCGTCGACTGCGGACCGCCGAGCCGCAGGGCAAGGCGCTGGTCACCATCACCGAGATGCTGCCCACCCCGGACCAGCTCTGGCTGGTCGACGCCGACGGCAACCGCTACACCTCCGAACTGCGCATCGCCATGGTCGACCTGACCGGCACCGATCCGGCACCGCCCGGAGCGGTGTCGTGACCGGCGACCGGCCGGAGTCGGCTGAGCCCGACCGCCCGCCGGTCGCGGACGGGCGTCGGGTGTGGTGGACGCACCTCGTCGTCCGCGGTGCCGGGTTCCCGGTTTCCGGTGTGGCACGGCTGACGCAGCCCGCCCTGGCCGCCGCCGTCGACGCGGCGAACGGTGACGCACCACCCGCCGACGGGACGAACCCGGCCCGGAGAGCGGACCCGGCCGACGGGACGGACCCGGCCGACGGCGGGCTCGACGCCGCGTGGACGGCGGCCGCCCGACGCGAGCGGGTCGCCATCCGGGAGATCGCCACGACCGACCGCTTCCGACAGGCGGTCACCTGGCAGAACCCGGCAGTGCTGGACACCGCGTTCACCCCGCTGCTGGCCCAACCGCTCGACGACGACCGGACCGCCGCCAAGCGGCGGTCCCGGGAACGGCTGGTGACCAGCTACTGGCAGCGGTACTGCGTCAAGAACGACTCGATCGGCTTCTTCGGACCGGCCGTCTGGGGGCGGCTGTCCGACGACGATCCGACCGCCGTCCGGTTCCGACCCGGCCCGGCCCTGACCGACCGGCAGTGGACCGACGTGGAGCCCTGGGCGGTCGACCTGCTCGCCCGCGAGCTGAACCGGGACCGGCGGTTGGCACCCTGGCTGGCCCCTCGGCGGGCACCCGTCCTGTGGTGGGACGGTACGCAGGCGGCACTGCCGGGCCGACGGCCGGAACCGGTCGACCCGGTGGTTCGGACCCTGCTCGCCCACTGCGACGGACGACGTCCGGCGCACGCGGTGGTCGCCCTGGCCGGCGCGGAACTGGGGTGTCCGGCCGAGGACCTGGTCCCGGTCCTGGACGGGCTGCGCCGCCGGCGCTGGCTGCTGTGGGACGTGGACACCAGTGGCGACCTGGACTCGCTCGACCAGCTCCGCGCCCTGGTCGCCACGGTCGACGACCCGGCGGTGCGGGAGCCGGCGGCGGACGCGGTGGCCCGCCTCGACCGGGCCCGCCGGGAGATCGACCGCGACGGGACGGACGCGGACTCGCTCCGGGTCGCGCTCGACCGCGCCGCGACCACCTTCACCACGCTGACCGGCGCGGCACCGGTCCGTCGGGCCGGTCAGACGTACGGCGGCCGGACGCTGGTCGTGCAGGACTGCCGGCGGGACCTGCGACTCACCGTCGGCACCGACCTGCTCGCCGCGCTCCGCCCGGTCGACCTGCTGCTCCAGGCGGGCAGGTGGCTGACCTGGCAGGTACGGACCGCCCTGCTGGAACGGGTACGCGAACCGTACGAGCGGGTCCGGCAACGCGGCGGCGGGCGTCCGGTCGATCTCGCCTCGCTCTGGCTGGAGTGCATGCCGCTGCTCGGCACCGCCCTGGAGGAGCTGGTCGAGGAGGTCTCCGCCGAGGCGCGGCGGCGCTGGCGGGAGGTCCTCGCGTGGCCGGACGACGCACGCCGGTTCGACGTCGATCCCGACACGGTGCGCCCGGAGGTCGAACGGGTCTTCGCCGCTCCGGCGAGCGGCTGGAGCGAGGGCCGGTACGCCAGCCCCGACTTCATGATCGCCGCGTCCGGTCCGGACGCCGTCGACCGGGGCGAGTTCACGCCGGTCCTCGGCGAGCTGCACCTGGGCGTCAACTCACTGGACTACGCCTGCTTCGCCCGGCTGCATCCGGACCCCGACGACCTGCTGCGCGAAGTCGACCGGGACTTCCCCCGGCCACGGCTGCTGGTCATGGCACCGATGGAGGCCGGGGCGAACCTCGTGCCCCGGACCCAACGGGCGCTGGTCCGTCCGCAGGACCACGTGGTGGCGCTGACCAGTCGGGTGCCGTTCCCGACCCGGGGACGACCCCTCGACGGCGCCGACCTGACCGTCGTCGAGCAGCCCGGCGGCGGCTGGGAGATCCAGCTCGCCAGCGGTGAGCGGTTCGACCTGATGGAGGTCTTCGCGCAACCGCTGAAGACCGCGCTGATGGCCCGGGTGGCCTTCTTCCGTGGCGAGCACCTGCCCCGGATCAGCTTCGGCCGGCTGGTCGTGGTGCGGGAACAGTGGCGGATCGCCGCCGACGAGCTGACGTTCGCCGCCGTGCGCGACCCGCGGGACCGGTACGTCGACGTCCGCCGCTGGTGGCGGCGCCGCGACCTGCCCGCCCGGGTCTTCGTCAAGTCGCCCCTGGAGCGCAAACCGTTCCACGTCGACGCCGACAGCCCCGCCCTGGTGGAGCTGCTCTGCGCGGCGGTGCGCCGGCTGAACGCCGACGGCCCCGGTCACCGCCTGACCATCAGCGAGATGCTGCCGGCCCCGGACGAGTGTTGGCTCACCGACGCCGACGGCCAGCGGTACACCGCCGAGCTCCGGCTGGTCGCGGTGGACCGGGCCGACCGACGCGAGTAGAGGAGAATGTCGTGGCCCGTCCGGTGGTGGAGGTGTCGGGGCTCTCCCGTACGTTCACGGTCCGCAAGGAGACCGTGAGCGCGTTGCGGGACGTCACGTTCGCGCTGCACGAGGGGGAGATCATCGGGCTGCTCGGATCGAACGGCGCGGGGAAGACCACGCTGACCAAGATCCTGAGCGCGCTGCTGCTCCCGACCGGCGGTTCGGCGCGGGTCCTCGGCCACGACGTGGTCCGCCACCCCCGCCAGGTGCGCGAGCGGATCGGCGTGATCTTCGGCGGGGAGACGGGGCTCTACGACCGGCTCACCGGTCGGGAGAACATCCGGTTCTTCGCCATGCTCAACGGCGTACGGCGACGGCAGATCACCGAGCGGATCGCGGCGGCGCTCGACGAGGTGGGGCTGACCGCTGCCGCCGACCGCCCGGTGGAGACCTACTCCAAGGGCATGCGGCAACGGCTGCACATCGCCATCGGCACCGTGCACCAGCCGCGCATCCTGCTCCTGGACGAACCGACCATCGGACTCGACCCGATCGAGGCGGAGCGGCTGCGGACCGCCATCGGCCGACTCCGCGACGACGGGGTCTCCGTCCTGTTGACCAGCCACTACCTGCTGGACGTGGAACGGCTGGCGGACCGGGTGCTGGTCCTGGCCGACGGCACCATCAGCGCGAACATGACGACCGGCGAGTTCGCCCGGGCCGCCGGATACCGGGCGGTGGTGACCGTACGGGCCCGGGGGAAGGTACCGCCCGAACTGACCGACGGCGGGGTCGGCGTACTGGTCGACGGGATCGTCGAGGACGACGACGTGTGGTCCGCGCGGCTTCGGGTGCAGGACTGGGGGCCGACCTCGTTCGCCCACCTCAGCAGGGTGCTGAGCGACGCCGACGTGCTGGACGTCGACGTGGCGCCGGTTCGGCTGGAGGACGTGTACGCGACGCTGGACCTCGGCGGGCGGCGGTGAGCCGGGCCGCCGCCCCGGTCCGGCCGGAAACCCCCGGGTCGGACGACCGGACCGGCTTCGTCGGGACGCGACGCAGGCCGGAGCGGGAGGGGCTCTGGGTGCTGTTCGCCTCGCTCCGGTTGCAGACCCGCCTGATGCGGGGCAGCCCGTTCGCCGTGCTGCTGGGGATCGTGCAGCCGGTCGTCCTGCTCGCGGTCACCGTCGGCGCGAGTGACCGGCTCACCCCGGAGGCCACCACCCGCTTCACCGTCGGCGTGGTGATGATGGCGTTCTGGGGCGCGACGATCTGGACCGCCGGGGGGATCCTCCAGTTCGAGGTGCACGCCGGCACCCTGCGCGCCAACATGACCAGCACCCGGTCGCCGCAGGTGATCCTGCTCGGCAAGTGTCTGGGTGCCAGCCTCTACACGCTGCCGATGATCGTGGTGACGACGATCGTCACCGTCCTGCTGCTGGGCGCGCCGCTGCGGGCGGAGCGGCCGGACCTGCTGCTGCTCGGCCTGCTGCTGGTCGCGGTCTCCGGCACCGGGCTGGGGATGCTGCTGTCCTGCCTGTTCCTGCTGACCCGGCACGGCAACCACTGGTCGAGCGCGCTGATGTACCCGATCTACATCCTCGGTGGCTTCATGATCCCCATCGACCTGCTGCCCGAGGGGGTCCGATGGATCTCCACGGTGATCAGCCTGCGCTGGGCGACCGAGTTCCTCACCGCCGCCGCGGCCGGTCGCCTCGCCGCCGGCCCGCTGGCCATGGTGGTGGCGCTGACCGTCGGCTACTTCGCGCTCGGCTGGTACGCGCTCCGGCAGATCATCCGCCGCGCCAAGCGGGAGGCACTCCTTGACCGTCGCTGATCAGCTGGGCCGGTCGGCCGAAACCGTACGCTTCGGCGTGCGGGAGTTCCACGCCGAGAACCCGCCGCACATCGTCTTCACCGTCCTCATCCCCCGGGCCGTGCTCCAGGCCCTCTTCATCACGCTGCTCGGCGGGGTGATCGGCGGCCCCGAGCTGCGGGAGTACGCGTTCGTCGGGTCGCTCGCGGTCATCCTGCCGCTCGCCGGGGTCATCGCGGTCGGGGAGATCCCCGGCAACGACAAGTGGAACGGGACCTTCTACCGGGTCCGCAGCGGGCGGATGCACCCGTTCGTCATCTTCTTCCTGCGGGCCCTGCCGTACGTTCTGCTCGGCGTCGTCTTCAGCGCGGCGGCGCTGCTGGTGGTCGGCGCGCTCACCGGAATGGGCGGGCTGGCCCTGCGGCTCGTCCCGCTCCTGCCGCTGTACGTCCTGATGTCGGCGACCGTGACGGCGGCCGGGCTGGCCGCGGCGGCCTTCGCGGTCGGCCGCCGGGCCGACGTGCTGATCGGCAACCTGGTGTCGTACCTGATCCTGTTCGCCGGCGGGGTCCTGGTGCCACCGGGGCGGCTCGCGGTGGCCGACGTGGTCGGTGCCGTGCTGCCGGTCCGGCACGGTCTACAGGCGGTGCACGCGGCGCTGGCCGGTGAACCCTGGCTCGGCCACGCGGCACTGGAGTGCGGGGTGGGTGCGGGGTGGGCGGCGGTGGCCCTGCTGGTGGTGACGCTCCAGGTCCGCCGGGCCCACCGGCACGGTCACGACGACTTCGCCTGACCCGACGCCGGCCGGGCTGCGGGGTCGGCCGGCTCCGTGACCGGAGACGCCGCCGTCACCGCGACCGGAACAGACCCGCGTCCAGGTCGGCGTCGGCTGCGGCGATCGCCGTGAGCACCCGGACGTAGTCGTCCACGAACCGTTCCGCCCAGGACTGTTCGTACTCGCTGGGCCAGCAGAGCAGCACCACCGACAGCTCGTCCTCGCTGGCGTGCACGGACAGTTCGAACGGGAAGGGCGTGTCGAGGGTGTCCGCGTCGTCCTCGAAATCCAGCCCGGCCACGTCGTTGTCGCCGTGCAGCCGGTTCATCAGCTGGAAGACCATCATCCGCCGGAACCCGTCGCCGGTGACCCCCAACTGCGCGCGCACGTCGGCCGGGTACTGGTGCAGGTACAGCTCCTGGTGGGCGAAGGCGCCGACGAACGTCCGGTGGGTGCCACGGAGGAACTCCGCCGCGTTCCGGGAGTCGGGGACCCGGCAGCGCAGCGGCACCAGGTGGGCGAACGGCCCGACGGTCTCGTTGACCTCGGGGCGACCGCGGTTGGCGAACAGCGAGAAGATGGTGAGGTCGTCCTGGCCACTGAGCCGGTGCAGCTCGGCGGTGAACGCGCTGAGCAGGAGCGGGAAGAGCGTAGTGCGGTGCCGCCGGGCGAGCCCGCGCAACTGACCGGCGATTTCTCCGGAGAGGTTCCGGGTGACGGCGACGCGCTCGGGCCAGGGGGAGGTCGGTGCCCTGCCCGGGTCGGGCAGGGCCGGCAGGCGCGCCCCGTCCAGGTGCGTCGACCAGTAGTCGCGCATGCGTCGAAGGCCGTCCCCGGTCGACCACTGGCCGGACCAGGACGTCCAGTCGGAGAACTGCCACGGGACCGCCGGCAGTTCGACCCGTTCGCCCATCCGGCGACGGTAGAGCGCCTTCAGGTCCCGGGCGATGATCTCGCACGACCAGTCGTCGGCCAGCAGCGCGTGCAGGTTGAGACAGATCTGGTGGTCGGTGGCCCCGAACCGTTGCACCGTCAGCCATACCGGCGGCCAGCTCGCCGGGTCGATGTCGGCCGCCTTGCGGCCGGCCGACCGGTCCCGCCGGGCCTCCTCGGAGAGGTCGAGTTCGGTGAGGTCGAGCAGGTCGTACGGGAGCGGCGCCGGCCCGTGGAGGCGCTGCCGGAGCGTGCCGTCGCGGAACTCGAAGGTGGTCCGGAGGATCTCGTGGCGGGCGACCAGGTCCTCGACCGCACCGCCCAACGCGTCGAGGTCCAGGGCGCCGCGGATCCGGAAGCGGATCGACGAGTCGAGCACCTCCCCGCCGTCACGTTGGTACGCGGACCACAGTTCACGCTGGCCCACCGACGCGTCGATCTCAGAAGTCACGACACCTCCACCCACGACCGTCCGGACAGCGACGGCCGGCTGACACATCGCGCGAGCGTTGGACACTGTCGGTGACCAGTCCACTCGCTCGACCGCTTGGGGTTCCGCCACGAATCGTAGCCGGCGCGCGTCTGATACTGAAGGTCACCACAACGTCGTCCAGCAATTTCCGCTCCCCGAACCGCAACCGACGACCACCTTCGGTGCCGATCGAGTGACGGCATCGTGTGCACGACGCACAGCCAACCACTACGGACGGTCACATTCGGTACGCCCGCACGCGCGCGCCCCCCGTCCGACCCCGACGGGTGCCGGGGCGGACGCGCGCGTCCGACGTCAGGCCGACAGCGAGGCGAGCGCCTCGGCGAGTTCCTCGGCCGTCGGATAGATGAACATCTGGGCGATTGGTACCGCCACCCCGGTCTGCTGGTTGATCATCGCCGCCGCGTCGACGGCAGCGGTCGAGTCCCCGCCGCTCTCGAAGAAGTCGTCCTGCGCGGACATCGAGGGGTTCTTCAGCACGACCCGGAAGACGGCCAGGATCTGGTCGCTGAGCTGAGCAGTCATGCCCGGATCCTAGCGCTGAGCTGTGCATACGAACGCAGGTCACCTATTGCCGGATCGACTGCTTCGACTACCGTACCGGGACGGAGCGCACCATCGCGCCAAGCGGTGCAGCCGGCCTCGACGGCCGTGTTCCTCTCCGACCCCGGTCGATCGCGCCGCGCGGCTGAGGCCCGGCGGACGCTACCGGCAACCACGACAGTCACCGACGCCAACGCCAACGGCGGCTCGCCGGAGCCGCGCGACATGTGGGGAGAATCCATGTCATCAGGGCACCACTCGATCTTCGTCGAACCGTCCCGCTCGGCGGCCGGTGCGCGGCAGCTGACCGAGGGCCAACTCGACCACGCGCGGCATCTGCTGCGGGTCGAGGGAGCGGTGATCCTGACCGGGATCGTGCCGGCGGAACTGGTGGCGCGACTCCGCGACGCGATGCTGGCCGACCTCGCCCGTCGCGATCGTCCACTGCCCACCAACTTCGTGGCCGGCCACGTCCAGCAGGACCCACCGCCCGTACCCGAGCTGCTCTTCCCCGAGGTCATGCTCAACGAGTCGGTGTACGGGGTGACCACCGACCTGCTCGGCCCGGACGCCAAGAACGCGGTCTACAGCGGCAACATCAACCTCCCCGGCAGTGGGGAGCAGCCGGTGCACCTCGACGAGGGGCACCTCTGGCCCGGCCCGACCGAGCACCCGCCGTACGCGTTGGAGGTCGACGTTCCGCTGATCGACTTCACCGAGCACAACGGCACCACCGAGTACTGGCTCGGCACCCATCAGCTCAACCCGAAGGGCTGGTACGACGACTCGGGTCGGGTCGAGACGTGGGCGCTCGAGGAGCGCCGTGCGGTCCGACCGCCCCAACGCTTCGACATCCCGGCCGGCTCGGCGGTCATCCGGGACGCCCGGCTGTGGCACCGGGGCACGGTGAACCACTCCTCCGCGCCCCGCCCGATGGTGGCCATGACCCACTACTGCGACTGGTTCGAGACACCGCCGATCGTCCTGCCGACAGCGGTGCAGCAGTGGGTCGAGTCGTCGCCGTACCGGACGAGTGCGACCTTCACCGACGAGCCGATCGACTACTTGACGTCCGCGCATGCCTTCGCGATCCAATGAGCGCGGATCGCCCGGCGGTCGGCCCGACCAACGGGTGACCGGGCGGATCCGGAAGGGGAGTGACTGGTGAGGACATTGGTCGTCGGGGGTACCGGCACGGTCGGACCGGGGGTGGTCCGTGGGCTGGTCGACGCCGGACACGAGGTGGTGGTCGCCCACCGGGGCGAGACCGTCGCCGAACTGCCCGACGGCGTATCGGTCACCCGGGTCGACCGGCACCTCGACGGGGCGCTGGCGGAGCTGGTGTCGACCGTACGCCCGGACGCGGTGGTGGATCTGACCTGCGGCGACGCGGAGGACGGCCGGGTCACCGTGGCCGCCTGCCGGGAGGTGGACCGGCTGCTGGTCGTCTCCTCCGTCAACGCCGCCGGCGGCCCGCTGCCGACGCCGGTGCACGAGCGGGTGACGCCCGCCCCGGTGTCCGACTACGGGCGCGACAAGCTCGGCCTGGAACAGGCGGTCCGGGCCAGCTGGACGGCGGGGGACTCCCGCGCGCTCCTGGTCCGGCTCGGCCCGGTGTACCGGCCGGGCAGTCCGCTCGACGGGCAGCTCGCCGAGGACACCTACTGGCTCGGGCAGGCGGTCGCCGGTGAACCGGCGGTCCTGGCCGACGAGGGCGAGCGGTACTGGAACCTGCTGCACGCCGAGGACGCCGGACGCGCCTTCGCCGCCCTCCTGGCCAACCCGTCCGCTGAGCAGGAGTTGGTGCTGGTCGCGTCCCGGCACCCGATCCGTTGGCGGGAGCTGTACCGGAGCGTCCACGCCGGACTCGGCCTGTCGATGCGGACGGTGTCCGCCCCGGCGCAGTGGCTCGTCGAACAGCTCGACGACGACGAGTGGCTCCAGGAGACCTCGCTCTGGGACCAGGTCTACGACCTGGGCCTGCTGGAGCGGTTGGCCCCGGGGTACCAGGAACGTGCGGGCGAGAAGGAGCTGGTGGCGACGGCCGCGTGGCTGGTCGACCAGGGCGAGACCGGTGATCCGGAGCTGATCGCGGAGATCTCCGGACTCGGCCGGGCGTGGGCCGCCCGCGACGGGTCGACGACGCCGGCGTAGCCGTCCGGCGCCCCGGGCGGGTCCGTCGGACCGATCATCGTGACATCGCGTGACCGGTGACGCAGCGACCGGGTGCAGGGCACCGTCGAGGCGTCACCGTCGGGGGACGTACCGCCGACGGATGAGGTCGGCCGGGTGGAGTCCGCCGCTCTGGGTCAGCGGGGCGACGAACTCCACCCGGAGGGTTCCCGCAGGTCGGATCGACCCGCGAGTCGTCAGCCGGCCGGGGCGGACCTGCGGCCGACGGCGACGTAGAAGGTCAGGATGCCGCCCGGCGCGATGGCGACCGCGCCGTCGTGCGGGCGCCAGTCCGGATACTCCACGACTCCCGGCTCGACCAGCTCGTACCCGTCGAAGAGGGCGACGATCTCGTCGCGTGACCTGGGGGTCAGTTCCGCACCCACCTCGGTGTTGTACTTGTCCTGCATCTCGGCCATGTCCGGGATGGCGGTCGACCAGGAACTGTGCGAGAGCACCAGGAAACTGCCCGGTGCCGTGGCGTCCCGCAGCCGCCCGACGATCTCGGCGGGCCCGGCGCTGTCCGGGATGTAGTGCAGCAACCCCAGCAACAGCACACCGACCGGCTCGGTCAGGTCGATCAGGTCACGCAGGGCGGGATCACCGAGGATCTTGTCCGGCTCGCGGACGTCGGCCTGGATGACGGCCACCCGGTCGTTGCCGGCCAGGAGTTCGCGGCTGTGCGCGACGGCCACCGGGTCGACGTCCACGTAGACCACCCGGGCGTCGGGTGCCGCACCTTGGGCGACCTCGTGGGTGTTGTTGAAGGTGGGGATGCCCGAGCCGATGTCGACGAACTGACGGATCCCCTGCGCCACCAGGAGCCGGACGGCCCGGACCAGGAACTCCCGGTTCGCCTTCACCAGCTGCGGGAACTGCGGCTCGGTAGTGATCATGAATTGGCCGAGGTGACGGTCGGCCGCGACGTTGTGGCTGCCGCCGAGGAAGTAGTCGTACACGCGGGCGATGCTCGGTTGGTTGAGATCGACGCCCTCGGGCGCCCAATTCGGTCGGTCCACACACGCCTCCCATGAGTCTGTGCCGTTCGCCGGTTGGCCGGGGATATGCTCCGATCGTGGTGAGTGGCGAATCACCAGCGCTCGGTGGATCGCCTCGGGCACCACGGTCCCGCGACGGCCCGCGTCCGGGCCGGGCCGCGGGCCGCGCCGCCGCAGGGACGACGGTGGAACCTGCGCTGCCGGGTCAGCCGAAACGCAGCGGAAGCGCCTCGGGACCGTAGATCCCGATGGGCGGACGCCAGGTGACGTCACCGACGATCGACGGCGGCCCCAGGCGCCTGGCGAGCACGAGCAGTGCCTCGCCGAGTTCGGCGCGGGCCAACGCGGCGCCCAGACAGGTGTGCGGGCCCCCGCCGAACTGGAGTGGAGGGGTCTGCCGGGCGACCGTGATGTCGAAGGAGCCGGGGTTCCGGTACGCCCGTGGGTCCCGGTGGGTCGCGGGCGTCATGACGATGACGGTCGCGCCCTTCGCGACGTGCAGGCCGTGGTAGTCGAAGTCCTCCTCGGCCCACCGGAGGACGGTCCGCGCCGACGGGGACCAGCGCATCACCTCCTCCACCGCCTGCGCCTCCAGCTCGGGACGCTGACCCAGCAGGCGCCACTGGTCGGGGTGCTGGGAGAAGGCCACCACGGCGTTCGCGAGCTGGTGACGGGTCGCGTCGTGCGCGGCGAACATCAGGGTCACGATGAGGTTGAGGACCTCCTCCCTGCTCACCCGTCCCTCGTCCCGCTGGGCGGCCAGCAGCGCGGAGATGAGGTCGTCGCCCGGCTCGACCGACTTCCGGTCCATCAGGGCACCGACGTACTCGTACAGGCCGACGACGGCGGCCTCGACCCGGGCCTGGGTGTCACCACCGTGCGCGAAGCTCAGGACCAGGCCGAGGTCCATCGTCCAGTTCTTGAACGTGTCGTAGTCCTCGCCCGGTACGCCGAGGAGCTGGCACATCGCCGCGAGGGGCAGCGGGTTGCCGAAGTCGTCGACGAATTCGCACACCTCCACCGATTCGAGGTGGTCGGTCAGGCTCTCCGCCTTCGCCCGGATGAAGGGACGGAGGTTGTTGATCATGCGTACGGTGAAGGCCTTCGTGACCAGACTGCGCAGCCGGCGGTGCTCCTCCCCGTCGAAGGTGACGATCATCGAGACGTACCAGTCGTAGACCGGCCCCTCGGTGATGCCCTGCATCTCGATGAGACGGGTGCCGCCGTGACCGAGTCTCGGGTCACGCAGGAGTTCCTGCCCCTCGGCGTACCGCAGGACGACGGGGCCCACCGGGCTCTCCGCATACCAGCTTCTCGCCTGGGCCGACGCCACCTGGGGGGAATTGAAGTCGAAGTGCGGGTCGGCGAGATCGAGGAACGGCACGTCGTCGGTTATCGGATCGGGATTTGCGGTCGATGTCATGCTTCACTCCCGTGGAGCAGGATCCCGCTCCGGCGCATCCGGCCGCACCGGAAAGCTAATGACAGGGAGTATGCCACGGCGGCACGCCCGGTGGGAGCCTTCTTCGGCACCACCTTGCATATTCCGCCGGCTGAAGAAAATGCCCGGACAACGGGATTCCCAGGCCCAGAAACGGTGAGTAAATCGGAGATCAAACGAGGCCGGCGAAATCACCACACACGCCACCACCGAGGCAAACCGCGCCAGTACGGCCGCCCGGCCCGGTGCATCGGAAGACGATCAGCGTCGCGTGGGATTTCGGTGCTCGACAATCGACTCGGCCGGCTGGCGTGCGCGATCGTCGACCCGGGTGCCGTGCTCCCCCATGGCCATTCCGGAGCCCAGCCAGCCGGACCGGAGCCATTCGGCCAGCGCGGGGGGTGCCAGCTCCGCCAGCCGCTCCTCGTAGCGACGGACGTCGGACGGGCTGAGCAGCGAGCGCCACTGGCCGCTGGTGCCGGAGTGGAAGAACTCGCGGTTGCTGCGCCAGAGGTTGGCGCTGACCCCGGGTGCCAACTCGTCGGCACGCTCCCGCATCCGCTCGAACGTGGCCGCGGCGGCGAGTTCCTCGATCCGCCGGTCGCTGAGGTCGATCGCCAGCACGGTGGCCAGGCGTCGCAGCTGGCCGGGCAGGTCGGTCAGGAGATCGTTGTAGTGGAACAGCACCACCCCCGGCTCGTCCCGCCGGTCCCAGAACGTCCGCACGTGGTGGACCAGGTTGACCAGGGTCACACCCGGGCTGGTCGGGTCGTTGACGAACTCCCCGTCCGCCCACTGCCAGAACCGCTCGAGCGGGTCCGCCGGCGGCGGAGGCACCTGCCGGGGGTCGACGCCGGCTCGGGCGGCCTCGGCCAGCCGGATCGCTGGATTGATGTTGGCGCTGGCGGCGTCGAAGGACATCGCGACATCGCGTGGATCCCGGCCCTGGCAGAGATAGGTCACCCGCTCGTCGAAGGGGAGACCGTCGAGCGGGGTGTGGGTCTTGATGAAGCGTCGGTGCTGCTGGTTCTCCAGCGTCGCGACGGTGGTGGCGAGATCGTGGCTCACGGCATCGAGCCACGGGGAGAGCTCGGTCAGCGGACGAGGGAGATCGGGCGAATCGAGGATCAGCAGCGCACAGAGCATCTGCATCCAACTCGTGCCGCATTTCGGTGGCGTGCTGATCACCACGTCACCGTCGCGCAGCGGGAATCCGGCCCACAACGCACTGTCGGACACCCTGGTTCGGTACCGTCGAATTTCCGGCATAGTCGCAGACCTCCCGCGCCGTTGACCAATCCGCTCCTGTCGGAGCAACGCAGTCTAGCAAGCGGACAGCCCCGGAATTCAGATCTTGAATGCGCGACGCCGGTTCCGGTACTGATCGAATTTCGCGGTTACCGCGAATCATGGAACACCACGACCGACGGACGGCAATCAGCCGACCGGGCAGCCGCCACAACGGTGGTCGAGAACCGTTTCGCCGGGGTCCGGCGGGTCAGGCAGCGCCTCCGTTGACGTACAGCACCTGCCCGTTGATCCAGCGGGCCGCCGGGCTGGCGAGAAACGCCACCAGTTCCGCGGTGTCGGTGGGGTTGCCGAGCCGGTTCATCGGCGACATGGCCGCCATCCGGGCGATCACCTGCTCGTCCTTACCCTCGAGGAAGAGCGCGGTGGCGGTGGCTCCGGGTGCCACCGCGTTCACGGTGATGTCCCGTTCCCCCAGTTCCCGGGCCAGGATCAGGGTGATCGCGTCCACCGCGGCCTTGCTCGCGGCATAGGCGGCGTAGCCGGGCAGGGACAGCCGGGGCGTCGTGCTGGAGATGTTGATGATCGCGCCCCCGGACCGGACCCGGCGGGCCGCCTGCTGGTCGACCACGAAGGTGCCGCGAACATTGGTCCGGTGCACCCGGTCCAGATCCGCGAGGTCCAACTCGCTGACCGGAGCATGGACCACGATCCCGGCCGAGTTCACCACCACGTCGACCCCGCCGTAGGTCCGCTCGGCGGTGTCGAAGAGGCCGGCCACCGCGAGTTCGTCGGCGACGTCCGCCTGCACCGCGACCGCCTCCCCGCCGGCGGCGGCGACCTCCGCCACGGCCTGCTCCGCCCCGACCCGGCTGGTGGCGAAGGTCAGCACCACCGCGTAGCCGTCCGCCGCCAACCGCTGCACGATCTGGCGACCGATGCCCTGGGAGCCGCCGGTGACGATGGCGACACGCTGTGAGACGACCATGGTCAGCTCTCCTTGATCCGCGATCCTGAGGGACCCGTAGCGGCGACGGTTATCCAGCGACAGAATTAGATCAAACGAAGCTGTCGACGGCCGCCCCTGCCTGCTCTTTTGCCGCCGGACGGCATCCCGATGGCCCGTCCGAAGGGGACGGTCCGACTGGCCGACGACCTGACGGCAGGGGTGTTCCGTCACGGGACGGCAGCGCGGCGTGACGGTCGCCCCGGGGATCCCCGGCGCTCTCCCGACACCTGCCCAGTGAAGGAATCCTTCAGCGTCGACACACTCCGCCGAAGGACCTCGACATAGACAGATGTCACGCTATATGGTTCGGCGACCTGGGCGGCAGGATCACCGTCGCCCCTTGTCCTCAAGAGGAGTGACGGGTGACTGTTCGCAAATCCTCGCGCCGGGTGGGCCAACTGCTCGGCAGCGCGATGATCCTGACGATCGGCCTGACCGGTCAGGCGGCGCAGGCCGCACCGCAACAGGGCGCGGAGACGCTCGCCGCCGCCTTCGACCGGGCCGCAGCCCGCTCCGACGTGCCGCGCGACCTGCTCGCCGCACTCGGCTACGCGGAGACCCGGCTGGACGGTCACGACGGCGAGCCCAGCGCCTCCGGCGGATACGGCGTGATGCACCTGACCAGCAACCCGAAGGTACGTACCCTCGACGAGGCCGCGCGCCGTACCCGCCTGGACCGCACCGAACTGCGGACCCGGGACGCGGCGAACGTCGCCGGCGCGGCGGCGGTGCTCCGCTCCTACGCCGACCAGGCCGGGCTCACCGCCGCGCAGCGCGACGACGTCAACCAGTGGTACGGCCTGGTCGCCCGCTACGGCGGCTCCCCGGACCGGGCCACCGCCCGGCTGTACGCCGACGCCGTGTACGACCTGCTCGCCAGCGGCTTCAGCGCGACCACCGCCACGGGCCAGGTCACCGTGGACGGCCGTCCGGTCGCGCCCCAGCGGGGCGACTACGCCGAGGTGGCCCCGCTGGGCAGCGCCGACCTGGGCATCCAGAGCACCGACTACGGCCCGGCGGCCTGGGTGCCGGCGCACTCGTCGAACTACACGGTCTCCAGCCGCGAGTCGGCGTACCCGATCAACTACATCGTCATCCACACCATGCAGGGCAGCTACGCCGGCTCGATCAGCTGGTTCCAGAACCCCGCCGCCGGCACCAGCGCGCACTACATGCTCCGGTCCGCCGACGGCGCGGTGACCCAGATGGTGCGGGACAAGGACGTCGCCTGGCATGCCGGCAACTGGACCTACAACACCCAGTCGATCGGCCTGGAGCACGAGGGCTACGTCGACAACGCCTCCTGGTACACCGACACGATGTACCGGTCGTCGGCCGCGCTGACCCGGCACCTGTGCGACAAGTACGGCATCCCGAAGACCCGCAACAACATCATCGGCCACAACCAGGTACCGGGCGCCACCCACACGGATCCGGGTCCGAACTGGAACTGGACCTACTACATGCAGCTCGTGACCGGCACCACCACGCCCCCGCCGACCTCGTGGTCGACGATCGTGGACAACACCACCGCCGGCCGGTTCACCGCGAGTGCCAACTGGGGCACCTCGACGTACTCGGCACAGCGTTACGGCGCCGACTACCGGTACGCCTCCCCGGTCGCGGCCAGCGACACCGCCTGGTACAAGGTCAACATCCCGGCCACCGCCACCTACCGGGTGGAGGCCTGGTACCCGGGCGTCGCCGGCTACAACACCACCACGCCGTACATCGTGGTGACCAGCAGCGGCAACCAGACGGTTCACGTGAACCAGACAGGCAACGGTGGCGGTTGGCGCTCGTTGGGCACCTTCACGCTGACCGCGGGCGACGCCAACAAGGTGGGCGTCAGCCGCTGGTCCGGCAACACCGGCTACGTGATCGCCGACGCCATCCGCGTCACGCGGGTGTAGCGCGGCGGCCCGGTGGCCGGTGACCCGGCAGCGCCGGGCACGAGGAAGGGTCCCCCGGTCGCGGAGTGCGACCAGGGGACCCCACCGGGCCCCGCCCCGCACACCAGGACCCTCCCGGAGGAACGATGTTCAGCAGGCCCGCTCGGACGGCCGCATCCATCGTGCTCGCGGTCGGTGCCGCCGTCGTGCCGGCCACCGCGGCCAACGCACACCCCGACGGGGACACCGTCAGCGTCTATCCGCCGATCCAGGGCTCATCGACCTGGGACCGCTTCGGACTTTCCGGGCCTGCCTCACACCACGTCGTCTTCGGCAACTGGGGCTACCTCAACGACTGGTCAGTCGACATCTACCGCAATCCGGGCGCGGCCGTCGTCTCCCCCTTCGGCACCACCACCGCATCCGGCCACCCGGTCGCTGTCACGGTGGTCACCGTCCGTCCCGGGTGCGCCACCGGTAACCTCGCCGACGGTGGTTACCGCATCGGGCTCGAGGCACGGGACAGCACGACCGGTCAGATCCTCGCCCGCGCGGACGTCATGCACGTGAACAACAAGCCCGGCGGCATCGTCGTGGGGGCCCCGGTGGGGCCGTGGACCAAGCTCGGCGAGACCGGCCGCGCCGGGACGCCCTCGAACAACTCGGCGCTCACCTGAGGTCGGACGTAACGTCATGGTCGGGGGACCACACCCCGCACAGCTGGTAGCCCGGGTCGATGGGCGCGGCGCCGTGGCGGGCCGGCGGTCCGGACCTGCTCTACGATGCCGCGGGAGGTCACGGCTTCCGAGGACAGTTCGATCCTTCGCCGTGCAGGGCGACGATCGTGGTGAGACGTCCGGTTCGAGGGAGTTGTCGCAGCAATGAGCAAGGCTGAGCAGGGGCCGCAGGCTGGTGCCGACGTGTTCGCCGGTGACGGTGAGATCGGCCGTGACCTCGCGAAGGTGGACTGGGCGTCGACGCCTCTGGGAGCACCTGCCGGCTGGCCGCAGAGCCTGCGGACGGCGGTGAGCATCCTGCTGTCGTCGCGCTTCCCGATGTGGTTGGCGTGGGGGCCGGAACTCACGTTCTTCTGCAACGGCGCGTACCGGCGCGACACCCTCGGCAGGAAGTACCCGTGGGCGCTCGGCCGTCCGGCGCACGAGGTGTGGGCGGAGATCTGGCAGGACATCGGCCCCCGGATCGACCGGGTGCTGACGACCGGAGAGGCGACCTGGGACGAGGCGTTACTGCTGTTCCTGGAGCGGTCCGGTTACCGGGAGGAGAGCTACCACACCTTCTCCTACAGCCCGCTGCGGGACGACGAGGGCGCCCTGGTCGGCATGCTCTGCGTCGTCAGCGAGGACACCGAGCGCGTCGTCGGCGAGCGACGGATGGCGACGCTGCGGGATCTCGGATCCGATCCCAGCGTGGTGCGCACCGAGGAGGAGATGCTCGCCTTCGCCAGCCGGCAACTCGGCCGCAATCTGCACGACCTCCCCTTCACGGCGACGTACCTGTTCCACGACGACGGCAGCGCGCAGCTGGCCGCAGCTGCGGGCATCACCGCCGGTCATCCCGCCGTCCCCGGCACCATCCCGGTGGACGGGGCGGCGACGGTGTGGCCGGTGGCGGCACTGGCTCGCGGCGAGTCGGCCCTGGTGCCCCTCGACGGCGCCCCGCTCGCCGGACTGCCGACGGGAGCCTGGCCGGAACCGCCCGGTCAGGCATTTCTGGTGCCCCTCCTTCAGCAGGGCGGTGCACCGTACGGCTTCGTCGTCGCCGCCCTGAACCGGTACCGACCGTTCGACGACGGTTACCGGGGGTTCGTCGAACTGGCTGCGGGACACGTCGCGACCGGAATCGCGAGCGCGCGCAGTTACCAGTCGCAACAGCGGCGGGCGGAGGAACTCGCCGAGCTGGACCGGGCGAAGACGGCCTTCTTCTCCAACATCAGTCACGAGTTCC
Organism: Micromonospora sp. NPDC023956; assembly: GCF_040639195.1. Lineage (NCBI taxonomy): Bacteria > Bacillati > Actinomycetota > Actinomycetes > Micromonosporales > Micromonosporaceae > Micromonospora > Micromonospora sp. NPDC023956. The sequence continues at coordinate 63,250 of NZ_JBEZZN010000019.1, read as the reverse complement.
GCACCCCGCTCACGCTGATCATGGGCCCCCTGGAGGAGCTGCGGACCCGGCTCGACGGCACCGACGAACGGGTGCGCGAGGAGTTGCAGGTCATCCACCGCAACGGACTCCGGCTCGGCAAGCTGGTCAACACGCTGCTGGACTTCTCCCGCCTCGAAGCAGGACGGATGCAGGCGCAGTACGAGCCGGTGGACCTCGCCGCGACCACCGTCGACCTCGCCAGCGTCTTCCGCTCCGCGGTCGAGCGGGCGGGCCTCACCTTCGAGGTGGACTGCCCGCCACTACCCGAGCCGGTGTACATCGACCGGACCATGTGGGAAAAGATCGTCCTGAACCTGCTCAGCAACGCGCTGAAGTTCACCTTCGACGGGACGATCCGGGTGACGCTGCGCGTCGCGGACGCCCACGCTGTCGTGACCGTCGCGGACACCGGCATCGGCGTGCCCGTGGCGGAGATGCCGCGGCTGTTCGAACGGTTCCACCGGATCGAGAACGCCCGGTCCCGGTCGAACGAGGGCAGCGGCATCGGACTGGCCCTGGTCAAGGAACTCGTGGTGCTGCACGGTGGCGGCATCACCGCCGACAGTGTCGTCGGCGGGGGCACGACCTTCACCATCCGGCTTCCCTTCGGCAGCGCCCACCTGCCGCCGGAGGCCCTGACGAGCAGAGACGACTCCGGCGCTGTCTCGGCCACCGCCGCCCCCTTCGTCCACGAAGCGCTGCGCTGGCTGCCCGAGGACCCGGACCCGGCTGCGGAACCCGAGCCGGCGCTGACCGCCGGGGAGGTGCCCGGCGGGGCGGAGCGGGACGTCCGGGGCACGTCGGCCCGGGTGCTGGTCGCCGACGACAACGCGGACATGCGGAACTACCTCACCCGCCTGCTGCGTTCCGCCGGCCACCGGGTCGAAGCGGTCAACGACGGCCTGGCCGCGCTGGAAGCGGCCCGGGTCTCCAGCCCCGACCTCGTGGTCAGCGACGTGATGATGCCCCGGCTGGACGGGTTGCAGCTGGTCGCCGCCCTGCGCGCCGACTCCCGCACCGCGGGTACGCCCGTCCTCCTGCTGTCGGCGCGGGCCGGGCAGGAGTCCTCCATCGAGGGGCTGGAGGCCGGGGCGGACGACTATCTGGTCAAGCCCTTCTCCGCCGCCGAACTACTCGCGCGGGTGCGGGCGAACGTGGAACTGGCCCGACTGCGCAACCACCACGCACGGTGGCGGACCGCGCTGGTCGACTCGTTGCAGGAGGCCTTCTTCGTCTGCGACGACAAGGGCGCCGTCATCGAGATCAACACCACCTTCACCGACATCCTCGGTTTCGGTCCCGAGGACCTGCCCTACGCGCCGGTCCACCCCTGGTGGCCGAGCCAGGAAACCGAGCCGGAGGCGTACCAGCAGGTCGCCGACGCCTTCGCCATGCTCGTCGGGCAGACCCGCGGCTCGTACACCATCCCGGTTACCCACCGTGATGGTCATCGCCTGTGGGTCGCTGCCGCCTTCAGCCAGGTCGAGGACCCCGACACCGGCCGTTGGGTCATCGTCGGCACCTTCCGCGACGTCACCGCGGAGCACTACGCGGTGCAGCGGGAAAGCGCGCTGGCGGCCCTGAGCGTCCGCCTGTCGCAGGCGGACAACCTGACCGACGCCCTGCACGGCGTCCTCGACGAGCTGCGGGGACTGTGGAAGGCGACGTGCGTCCTCGCGGCCGTCTTCGACGGCTCGCACACCCCGGCGGTGACCGCGACCGATCCGCGCCTGCGCTGGGACACCCTGACCGACGAGCGTCGGGGCAGTCTCACCGCGCTGCGCGACAGGCCACTGCTCACCACCGTCGCCGACCAGACCGACGGCGCCGGAATCGCCGTCGAGCATCCGCACGGCACCATGGCCCTGTGGATCGAACTCGGTGAGAAGCGTCCCGTGACCGACCAGGACCGCACCCTGCTGGCCCTGCTGGCCGGTCACCTCAGCCAGGGGCTGCACCGCGTCCACCAGATCGACCAGCAACGGGAGACCGCCCTCGCGCTGCAACGCGCCATCCTCGGTCCCGCTCAGCTGCCCAGCGGCTTCGCCGTACGGTACTCACCCGCCACCCGTCCGCTCAAGGTCGGCGGTGACTGGTACGACACCGTCGAACTCGCCGACGGACAGATCGGCATCGTCGTCGGGGACTGCGTCGGCCACGGTCTCCAGGCCGCCACCGTCATGGGCCAGCTGCGCAGCGCCTGTCGTGCGTTGCTGTTGCAGGACTCCAGCCCGGCCCGCACCCTCACCGCGCTCGACCGCTTCGCCGCCCAGCTGCCGGGAGCCATGTGCGCCACCGTCTTCTGCGGCGTCCTCGATCCGGCGAGCGGACGGTTACGCTACGGTAGCGCCGGTCACCCGCCGGCCATCGTCGCCGATCCCGACGGCACCACCCGGCTGCTCGATCAGGGCCGCTCCCGTCCCCTCGGAGCCCGGGGCCGGACAGAGCGACCCGAAGCCGAAGTCACCGTCCCGGCGCGGGCCACCCTGATGCTGTACACCGACGGCCTGGTCGAGCGCCGCCGTCAGCCCCTGACCACCGGCATCGACCGCGCCGTGACCGTCATTCAGAACGGACGCGCCGACCCCATCGAGACACTCGCCACGGACGTCATGAACCAGCTGACTCCGGCCGGCGGGTACGACGACGACGTCGCGCTGCTGCTCTACCGGCACCCCGGACCGCTGGAACTGGACTTCGTCGCCGAACCCGCCGGCCTCGCTCCGGTGCGCAGCGCACTGCGCACCTGGCTCGACCGCTGCGGCCTGGACCCCATGAACGCCTACAACGTCCTCGTGGCCGCCGGCGAGGCCTGTGCCAACGCCATCGAGCACGGCCACCGCGACAACCCCGGCGGGCTCATCCGGCTACGCGCCATCGCCACCGCGGACGGCCTGCACCTGAGCGTCACCGACAGCGGCCACTGGAAGGCGCCCCAGCCGAGCGCCAACTCACACCGGGGGCGTGGGCTGATCCTCATGCGCACCCTGATGGACAGCATCACCGTCACCCCCGGTACCGCCGGCACCATCATCAACATGCAGGCGAGGATTCGATGAGCACGACACTGACCCTGGCCACCAGCCGTCGACCGGACGGCACCCCGGTCCTGGCCGCAGCGGGTGAGGTCGACATGAGCAATGCCGACGACTTCGCCGCCGCCCTTGCCGAGGCCGTGGCGACGACCTCCGGACCGCTCGTGGTCGACCTCACCGCACTGGAGTACCTCGACAGCGCCGGTCTCGCCGTCCTGTTCCCGCACGTCGAGCGGATCCACCTGCTCACCGGCCCACTGCTCGCTCCCGTCCTGACCATCGCCGGTCTCGCCGACCTCATGACGGTCAGCAATCGGTGATCCGACGGCCGCCCGGTCGTGGCCGGGCGGTGCGGCCCCGGAGAGCGAGGCCGGGCCGGGGTGGCGGACCCGCGTCGGGAGTCCGCCCCCTGCCGATGTCGACCTCTGCGAGCCGGTGCCCGTGTCCGGGCACCGGCGGTCCTCCGCCGGCTAGAGGCCGAGGTAGCTGGCGATGCCGTTGGCGTGCCCGCGCGCGGTGGCCGTGATGAAGTCGGCCCGCTTGAGCAGGTTCGCGTTGCCCACGGTGTCGATGAACAGGTTCTCGGTCAGCACGGCGGGCATGGCGGTCTCGCGCAGCACGTGGAAGTTCGCGGTCTTCAGGCCACGGTCGGTGACCGAGGCGACGGAGCGCATGCCGGCGAGCACCCGGGAGTGGATCGCGTTGTGCAGCGCGGCGGTGTTGCCGGTGGTCCCCGGGTACCGGTAACTCTCGAAGCCCGTACCGCCGCCGGAGTTGATGTGGATGCTGACGAAGACCGCGGCTCCCCACGCGTTGGCGTCGCTGGTGCGGGAGGCGAGACTGCGGGTGGTGTCGGTGGTACGGGACATCCGCACGTCGACGTTCCAGTTGGCCTGCAGGATGTTGCGGGTCTGGAGCGCGATGCTGAGGGTGAGGGACTCCTCGGCCAGCCCGTTTCCGACCGCGCCGGGATCGGTTCCCCCGTGTCCGGGGTCGAGGTAGACCTTCGGGGCCGCCGCCTGCGCGGTTCCGGCCATCCAGGGCGCCACAGCGAGACCAGCGGCGGCGGCCAGCAGGGTGCGGCGACGCGCTGAGGAGTTGCCGATCATGAGCACCTCTCCACGGAAGTAGGGTGCCGGGAAGCCGCCGTGGGCCGTCCCTTACCCGTGCGGGCTGGCACGGCGTCACTTTAATGCATGGCCATATTTAAATAAATAGATGTCTTGCGGGGCGGCGGGCGCGCCGGGCAGGGGCGCCCGCCAGCGGGGACCTCCCGGGCGGCAGGTCCCCGCTGGCGGTTCAGGCGGCGTAGATGTACTTGTTGTTCCCGACGGCCAGTACGGCCGCCGTGGAGCCTCGGACCCCGCTGTTCAGATTGCGCCAGCCGGTGCTGCTGGCCGTCTCGTGCACGTAGCCACCGGTGACGCTGTAGACCAGCTTCGTCCCGTTGACGTGCAGCGCGGCCAGGGCGGTGCCCTGCGCGCCGGCGACCCCGGTCCACAGGTTGCGCCAGCCCGCGTTGCTCGCCGCCTCGAAGATCCGGCCGCCGTTCAGGGTGTACACGATCTTCGTGGTGCCGGCCGCGATCGCCGCCACCGCCGAGCCCGGAATGCCGGTGCTGAGGTTGCGCCAGCCGTTCGCGCTGCTCGCCTCGTGCACGTAGCCGCCGACGATGCTGTAGATGTACTTGATCCCGCCGATCTCGATCGCCGAGATCGAGGAGGAACTCACGCCGGTGATGCCGGTGCTGAGGTTGCGCCAGCCGTTGCCGCTGCTCGCCTCGTGCACGGCACCGCCGACCACGCTGTAGATCAGCTTCACCCCCTGCCACGTCAACGCGGCCAGGGCGGTGCCCTGCGCGCCGGCGACCCCGGTCCACAGGTTGCGCCAGCCCGCGTTGCTCGCCGCCTCGAAGATCCGGCCGCCGTCCAGGGTGTACACGATCTTCGTGGTGCCGGCCGCGATCGCCGCCACCGCCGAGCCGGTGACCGGACCCGCGCTACCGGAGACCGGCAGGGCCTGCCAGCCGTTGAAGCTGGGTGCCTCGAACACCTGACGCGACTGCTGTCCCGGATTCTGCGCGATGTAGACCAACGGGCTGATCCTGGTGCCCGACGGGTCGATCATGTGCCAGTGCAGGTGCGGCCCGGTCGAGCTGCCCGACCCGGGCGCGCCGGCAGCACCGCCGGAGCGGCCCACGACGGTGCCCGCGCCGACGCTGGCACCGTCGGCGAGCAGGAACTGCGACAGGTGCATGTACTGGCTGCGGTAGCCCTCACCGTGGTGGATCGTGACGGTGTGCCCACCGGTGCCGTTGTAGGGGATGTTCTGGATGGTGCCGGCACCGCACGCCGGCAGCGGCGTGCCCACCCCCATGCCGTAGTCGATGCCGCCGAGCGAGCCACGGCGGAGGTGACCCTCCCAGGTGTCGGTGACCGGGTAGGCGCCGAACGGGTTGTAGAGCGCCGGTGCGGCGTGCGCGATGCCGGGAACCAGCACCCCACCCACGGTCATCGCGCCGGCGCCCAACGCCGCGGCGCGCAGCACGGCGCGCCGGTTCATGCCTGGTACGGGTTCGCTGCCGCTCCCGCAGCAGCCGGAACCGTCCTCTTGCTTCATACGAACTCCCTCTGAGACCGGCGCACGCGTCCGTGACCGTGGCTGTTTCGCTGTCGAGCAGTGGTGCGGGGTGCGGGTGGGTGGGGCGTACGGACCGACCGGTCCCGACCGAATCGGCCGGCGGAGCCTGTCCCGGTGGGCGACGGAACCGCCGGAGCCGCTCAGCCGATCGATCATAGTCAGTGTCCGGCGTCGGACGACCTGCACCAGCACCCCGGACCGGGTCCCGGTTCCCGCGAAGGAGATCCCCGCCGGGCGACAGGGTGTCCCCTTCTGTGCGACTCTTCGTCATGGTGGTCCTGACCCATGAACACGACCCGGTCAGTCCGCACCGCAGCTCGACCGGGCTGGTGGCTGTCGTCGACGCCGTCAGCGGACACCCTGGAGGGACCACATGGTGGTTGCAGACCGATCGACCGCCCGGCCGTGGTTGCCGTACACCGCGGCCATCGTGGCCGGCTGCGCGGTCATCGCGGCGGCCTACCTGATCGTCCGGCCGGCGGCGGACGTCGGGTGCACACCGCTGGAGGTCAGCTCGTCGATCGAGAAGGACGTGCTGCTCGGCGAGCTGGCCGACCGCTACAACAAGAGCGATCGGCGGGTCGGCGACCGGTGCGCCGTGGTGACCGTGCACGGCCTCGCCTCCGGTGCGGCGACGGACGCGCTGGCCGGCGGATGGGCGGTCAAGCAGCCCGGCCTGCCGCAGCCGCAGGTGTGGTTGCCGACGTCGAGCCTGTGGACCGGGCAGTTGACGTTGCTGGACGAGGCCGCCGGGCGCCCGCCGCAGACCCCCGGCCAGTACCCGTCGATCGCGAACAGCCCGCTGGTCATCGCCATGCCGAAACCGAAGGGTGAGCTGATCCGACAGCAGGGTCCACTCGGCTGGGGCGAGATCCTGGGCTCGTCCGGGCGCACGGGCTGGGCCGCCTTCGGTCGGCCCGAGTGGGGGCGGTTCACCTTCGGCAAGGTCAACCCGCACCAGTCCACCTCCGGGCTGGCGGCCACGATCGCGACGTACTACGCGGCCATCAACCGCGCCAGCGACCTGACCGAGAGCGACCTCGCCAACCCGGCGGTGACCCAGTTCGTTCGCCGCATCGAGGCCAACGTGTCCCACTACAGCGACGACATCGTGGACCTGCTGGAGAACCGCGCCGAGGCGGACCTGTCCGGCACCGGCACGGCGGCCCCGACGGACATGAGCGCGGTCGTCACGCAGGAGGAGTTGGTCTACCAGTACAACGAGGGGGAGCTGAGCCCCAACCGGGGCGAGAAGCCGAGGGTTCCGCTGGTCGCGGTGTATCCGAAGGAGGGCACGTTCAACCTCGACCACCCGTACGTGGTGCTCCCGTCGGCCAGCCCTGAGCAACGGGACGCGGCTGCCGACTTCCTGGCCTTCCTCCGGGAGCCGCCGCAGCAGCAGAGCTTCAGCCGACTCGGGTTCCGCGACCACCAACGGCACGCGTCCGAATCACTGATCGCCTCCGTCGGCGGGCGCGACGCCCAGGATCTCGCCTACTTCGAGCCGCCGGATCCCACCGTGGTGAAGGCGATCCGCACCGGCTGGGGCACGCTGCGCAAGAAGGCCAACATCCTCGTGGCCGTCGACACGTCCGGTTCGATGAACGCGAAGATCGGCGACCAGACCAGGTTCCAGGTGGCGACCAGGGCCGCCGCCAAGGGTTTCGGCCTCCTGAACTCCGAGGACCAGGTCGCGCTCTGGTCGTTCTCGTCCGAGACGGGACAACGGCCGAAGGCGCCGTACAGCGAGGAGGTCCGGCTGTCGGCGTTCGACCAGAAGACGCTCACCAAGGAACTCAACGGTTTACACGTCGAGGGCGGCACCGCGCTGTACGCCACCGTACGGGCGGCACACCGGCACATGCTCGACAACTACGACGAGTCCCGGATCAACGCGGTGGTCGTACTGACGGACGGCCAGAACGAGTACAACAGGGACAACAATCTCGACCGGCTGCTCCGAGATGTCGCGTTGGACCCGAACCGACCGATCAAGATCTTCTGCATCGCCTTCGACGAGAAGTCCGATTTCGGGACGCTGGACCGGATCGCCAAGGCGTCCGCCGGCAAGGCGTTCGACGCCCGCGACCCGGCAAAGATCGACGACGCGTTCGTCAAGCTGGTCAGTAGCTTCTAGCGGCGCGCCGCTCTCCCGGTGGCCCGACGGCGACCGGCCGGTCGCACCGGCTACCCGGCCGAGGGTGTTCCCGGACAGGGTTCACCCCGGCCGGGTGGTCGGCGCCACGCCGCCCGGTCAGCCATCGGGGGTGAAGAGCCCCTGGACGCCGACGACGATCGCGATGACGCCGAAGACCGCGAGCAGCAGGCGGATCCCGGTCGCCCCGTCCGACTGGCCGGCACGTGCCGGTCGGCCGGTCAGCCGGTCCCACAGCAGGGCGAGACCGACGCCGATGCCCACCACCTCGAAGTGAAACAGCCGGGGCCCGGACACCAGATGGACGATGAGGTAGTAGCCGCCGGTCACGAGCGCCACGAGGCCGACCACCCAGGCGAACGGGGCGACCCGGGCGGCGAGGCCGCGCAGGTCGTCACCGACGCGCGGCAGGAGCCGCAGCAGCGCGACGGCGAGCAGGAAGCCACCGACGATGTTGGCGAGGTCGAGCAGCAAGGCCATGATCACGAGGAGTCTCCCTCGGTCGGATGATCAGTTCGTGGGAGCGTACCCACAGCCCCGGTCGGCTCAAACGAGGCGAGGAGCGGGTTGGCCGTGGCGGAGCCGCACGTGGTCCCACCGGTGACTCCGGCCCCGGCTGGTGATCGTCAGTACCAACTGGTCGCCCAGCGCCGGCACGTCGAGGTCGCCGTCCGGGGGCATGCTGCGCGTCGTACCCGCCGTCGGTCCGGCCGACCGCGGTCCGGCGGACGACGCTCGGGCCGTCGACGCGGTGGGCGCCCCCGACGGCGGGGCGGGTCAGCCGTACAGTGTGCCCACCCCACCAAGGAGAGTGTCGTGACGCAGCCACCGGCACCCCGACCGTCCCCCGAGGACTCCGGCAACCGCGTCCTGCCGCCGTACCTGCTGGCCATGCCGGCGGGCGAGGGAGCCCCCGGCGTTATCGCGTGGCCGGAGGGCCAGCCCGCGTGGGCGATCCCGGTCGAGCTTCCGCCCGGCACCCGCGGGTACGCCGTGTTCATCCCCCTGCTGCCGGTGGCCGGTTCCGGCGCGGCTGCCACGACGGTGCCCACCGCGCCCTCGCCAGCCGCAGGGGCGACCACGGGCGGCGGGCTGCCGGAGTCCGCAGCGAGCGGTCGGGCCGCCACGCCGGCCGAGAGTGCCCCACCGCCGGCACCGGTCGTCGCGCCCGCCGGCGCCGAGCCGGCCACGGGCACCCCGGCGACCGTCGCGTCCGGCCCCGGCGACCCTCCCCGGCCCGCCGCGACACCCGCCGCCGGCACCACACCGCCCGTCGGCCCCTCGGTACACCCCGCTGTCGGCGGCCTGCCCGGCGCTCCGCCGTACCCGGGGACGGCCGGTGGTTTCTACCGGCCGACGCCGCCCGGACCGTCGTTCCTCCAGCGGTACTGGCCCGGACCGAAGCCGGCCGGCGGCCGAGCGGTACCCGCCGCGGTCCTCGTCGGGGCACTCGGGCTGGCGTTCTTCGTGCCGCTCAGCCGTACCGGAATCGGGTGGTTCCTCGGCTGGTTGGCACTGACCGCAGCGGTGGTGTTCGCGGTCCGGCGCGCGGTGGCGGAGCTGCCGCGCACCGAACGCTGGGTTCGGGCCGGCTGGGCGGGGGCGGCGCTGGCGCTGCTGGCGGTGCCGGCGTTCCGTAACGCCTGGTGGCTGGTGACGTTCTGCGTCCTGGTCGCGCTGGGCTGCGCGGCGCTCGGCGTGGTCGGGGGCCGACGCATCCGGTCGATCCTGTTCAGCCTGGTGGCCGCGCCGACGGCGGCGTTCCGGGGGCTGCCCTGGGTACGCGCCCACTTCCGGCCCGCTGCCGACCCCGGGCTGCTCCGTCGCGTGGTCGGCTCGGCCACGGCCACCATCGCCGCCCTGGTCGTCTTCGGCACCCTGCTCGCCTCCGCCGACAGCGCGTTCTCGGTGCTGCTCGGCGCGATCGTGCCCGAGGTCGACATGGGTACGGTGCTCCGCTGGATCTTCCTCGCCACGGTGGGCGCGCTCTGCGTGGTGGCCGCCGTGTGGACCCTCTCCGCGCCACCGGACCTGTCCGCGGTGGACCGGCCGACCCGCCGCAGCCTCGGCATGGTGGAGTGGGCGCCGGCCATCAGCGCGCTCACGCTGCTGTTCGGCGGTTTCGTGGCGGTGCAGTTCACCGTGCTGTTCGGCGGCGAGCGGCACGTACTGCGTACGGCGGGCCTGAACTACGCCGAGTACGCCCGCAGCGGCTTCTGGCAGCTCGTCATGGTCACCCTGCTGACGTTGGCGCTGCTCGGCGGCGTGGGTCGCTGGGCGCGACGGGAGAGCAAGGCCGAGCGGATCGTGCTGCGTGTCCTGCTCGGCGTGCTGAGCGCCCTCAGCGTCGTGATCGTGATCTCGGCACTGTCCCGGATGTACACGTACCAGAAGGTCTACAGCTTCACCGGCGAGCGCCTGTTCGTGATGGCGTTCGAGCTGCTGCTCGGCAGCGTGTTCCTGATGATCCTCATCGCCGGACTGCGACTGCGGGGCGGCTGGATCCCGCGCGGAACGGTGGCGCTCGCCGTGGCGATGCTGCTCGGCCTGGCGGTGCTCAACCCCGAGGGGTACGCCGCCGGCCGCAACATCGACCGGTACCGGGAGACCGGCAAGATCGACGCCTGGTACCTGCGGGCGCTGTCGGCCGACGCGACCCCCGCCCTGGCCGGCCTGCCCGACCCGGTACGCCGCTGCACGTTGAGTTGGATCGCCGAGGATCTCGACGAGCCGGACCCCTGGTACGCCTGGAACCTGGGCCGGCTCCGCGCCCGGCAGGCCCTCGACCGGGCCGGTCCCGACGCGGTCGGCGGCCCGAGCGACTGCCGGGCGGCCGACCAGTTCGACCTGCCGAAGACCCGCCCGCCCCGCTGACCCGGGGGGGGTGGCGCTGGCCCGTGCGGCACGTCGGGTCAGCCGTCCACCCCTCCGTCGGGTCAAACGGTCCTCACTTCGCGAACACCGGCCGGGGCTCTGCGAAGAGCCCCGGCTAATCGTCGTACCCGGTCTGATCGACTTTGCTAGCCTCCAAATCGGGACGAATAGGATTTTCGTGATGAGGGGGCTTGAATGCGAAGAAAACTCTTGGGTGCCGTGTTGGCCGGTGCCGCCGCTACTGCCATGCTCGCGGCGCCGGCCGCCGCGGAGGACACCATCGTGACCCTCACCGTGGACGCCGCCGGCGGGCTCTCGATCACGGTTCCCGCCAGGGCGAACCTCGGGCACGGTGTCGAGGGCTCCACGGTCTCCGGCCAACTGGGACCGGTCACCGTGCTGGACCAGCGGGGCTCGCTCACCCCGAACTGGACCGCGACCGTCGTCTCCACCGACTTCACCACCGGTGGCGGCAGTTCCGGGGAGACGATCCCGAACATCAACGTCCGGTACTGGTCCGGTCCCGCCACGGCCACCGCCGGTGGCGGCGTCTTCACACCGGGACAGCCGACCGCGGCTGAGCAGGTGGTCATCAACGTGCCCCGTACGGCGTTCAGCCACACGGGTGGGTCCGGCAACAACTTCGCCACCTGGAACCCCACCCTGTTGGTGAACATTCCGGACGGCACGGTCGAGGGTGTCTACACCGGGACGGTGACCCATTCGGTGTTCTAGCCCGCTCGGCCGGCTGGTGCTGCTGGTCTCGGTCGCCCTCGTGGCGCTCGGGGCGCCGGCAGCACCAGCCGTTGCCGTTCGGGAGCAGCGGCCCACGACCGAGGAGGACCCCACCGGGATCGACATCCGCCTGCTGGACATCCCCGCCAAGCGGGTCGACGATCCCCGGGCCCGGGTCTACATCGTGGACCACGTGAATCCGGGCACGACGATCCACCGGCGTCTCGAGGTCCGCAACACCACGGCGGACCCGCAGAAGATCGAGCTGTACGCCGGGGCCGCGTCGATCGAGGGGAACGCGTTCACCGTTCCCGACGGTCGTACGGGCAATGAGCTCAGTGGTTGGGTGAGCCTGGAGACCGCGACCCTCGAACTGGCCCCGGGCGACCGGAAGCCCGTCGGGATCGAGATCGCTGTCCCGGCACCCGCCTCCAGGGGCGAGCGGTACGGCGCGATCTGGGCGCAGGTCACCAGCCCGACCAAGCAAGGCGGGAACGTCATCCAGGTCCACCGGGTCGGCGTCCGGCTGTACCTCGACGTCGGTCCGGGCGGTGAGCCGCCGACGGACTTCCGGATCGAGGGCGTCGCGGCGGAGCCTGGCACCGGCGAGTTCCCGGTGGTCACCGCGCAGGTCACCAACACCGGCGAGCGGGCGCTGGACATGACGGGAAGCCTCACCCTGGCCAAGGAAGCGGTCCTGGCCGGGCCGTTCAAGGTCACCAACGGCGTGACCATCCTGCCGGGCCAGAGCGGTCAGGTCCGCGTCGAGGTGAACCAGAGCCTCCCGGCCGGGGTCTGGGACGTGAATCTCGCCCTGGCCAGCGGAACCGTGGAACGGACCGCCAAGGGTCGGATAACCCTGCCGATCGTGGCGAACATGACGATGGAGTCTGATTCGCCGGGGTGGCTGGTCTACTCGCTCGGCGCCGGGGTGGCGCTGCTGGTGCTCCTCGCGCTCGTCGTCTGGTACCTCGCCCGGAGGCAGCGGGCGCGGTTCGGCAGGGGTAGCCGGCTGATCTGACGCCGGTCCCGGCAGATCCGGATCCTGCCCGGTGCCCGGCCGCTTCCCGAGAGCGGCCGGGCACAGTCACGTACCTGATCCAGGTGTCGGACCTACTTCCTGGTCCCCGTTGCACCGGTTTCCCGTCTGGGAGGGAGCGCGTCATCGCGTACCAACCGGTCGTGGCGGGCTGCTACGCCACGCCGCCGCCGGGGTCGACCGGTATCACGTTCGAGGTCGTGCCGGCACCGCCGACCGGCAGCCCGATACCCGGCCCGTCCGCGTCGACCGGTCCGCTGCCGGTGCTGCCGGTCGCCGGAAGCGCTCGGGGACCTGGTCCGCTGGTTGCCCCGGCCGCTCCACTGATCCTCGCCGGTGCCGCGCTCGCCGTGCTCGGCCGGCGCCGCCGGGGGATCGACCTCAGATGACCGAGTGCGTCACGGTGGCCGTGTACTCGCCGACGACCAGGGTCGGCGGGAGGGTGAGCAGCAGGGTCGGATTCCAGGACGCCAGGTTCGCGCTGGGCTCACCGGACCACCCGGCCGCGGTGCGTGGCATGTCCAGCGTCGCACCCGGCTGCGGAATGAACGTGCCGGTCCCGGTCGTCCGCAGGGGCGGGCCGGAGGCGTAGGTGACGGCGCTGTTCGGGATGGTCTCGCCCGCGGACCCGGAGCCCGTGGTGAAGTTCGTGATGGAGACGATGGCGACCCAGTTCCCGGAAGACGGTCCGCGGTCGTCGGTCACCGTCACCACGCCGAGTTGTCCCGACACGGCCGGCGTACCCGAGTCCACCGTGCCGAGCGAGGCGACCGGCGGCACGCTGATCGTCAGGCCACCGAGCGGGTCGATCACCAAGGTGACCGGTTGGCTGGCCTGCCCGGCGGACGAGTCGGTGACCTGGACGGTGAACGGGAAGGTGCCCGCCGTGGTCGGGGTGCCGGAGAGCAGCCCGGTGACCGGGTCGAGGGTCAGGCCCGCGGGCAGCGTGCCGGCGCTGACCGACCAGGTGAACGGCGCGGTGCCCCCGTTCACGGTCAGTTGCTGGTGGTAGGGGACACCGACCTTGCCGGCCGGCGGAGGCGGGAAGGTCAGGGTCGGCGGGTCGTTGACCGTCACCGGGCTGGAGGGCGCCGACTCGGGTCCCGCCCCGGCGGCGTTGATCGCCGCGACCCGGAACGTGTAGGTGGTGCCGCCGGTCAGCCCGGTGATCGTCGCCGTGGTGGGCGTGGCGGGGAAGGTCCGGCTCCCCTGCGCGACGCCCCCGAGGTAGGTGGTCACCCGGTAGCCGGTGATCGCCGAGCCGCCGTTGGACGGGATCGTCCAGGTCAGCCTGGCGGAGGTCGTGCCGGCACTGGCCGAGGTGATCGTCGGTGCGGCCGGCACCGTGTAGGGGATCACCGCCGCGGAGGCCGGGCTCGCCACGCCGGTGCCGAACGCGTTCACCGCCGCCACCCGGAAGGTGTACGACGCGCCGACGGTCAGTCCGGTCAGCGTCCGGCTGGTCGTGGAGGCGTCGAAGGAGAGCGCGGGTTGGGTCACCCCGTCCCGGATCGGGGTGACCACGTACCCGGTGATCGGGCTTCCGTTGCTCGTCGGCGCGACCCAGGAGACGGTGGCGCTGGTGATCCCCGCGACCGCGGTCGGAGCGGCCGGCGTGCCCGGTGTCGAGGCGTACACGTAGCTCGCCGAGCCGGCAGCGCCCCGGGTGACGACCGTGACGTCCACCGTCGCCGGGGTCGACCGGGCGGGCATCGACGAGATGGCGAGGGTGCCGTCGGTGTTGACCGTGAAGCAACCGGTCGCCGGCCCCGACACGCACGGCAGTAGCAGCACCGCGGTGCCGGCCGCCTGCTCGGCGGCCGTACCGATGGTGATCGCGGTCGCGCCGGTGAGGTTGCCACCGCCGACGGTGACCGCGATGCCACCGGCGATCGAGCTCAGCGCCGGAGTGACCGTGACGTCGCTGGGCGCGGGCAGCGGGGCGACTGGGCTGCTGGACGACGAGAAGCCGGGGTTCGCGTCGGTGGACGACGAGGTGGCCACCGTGGCTGTCTGGATCAGCGTCGGCGTCACCCCGGTGCCGGTCACGGTCGCGACGACGGTGACCGGTGGCAGGGAACTGCCGCCGGGGAAGGGGCCGTTGCTGTTGGTGCAGGTTATGGTCCGGCCGACCGGCGCGCCGCAGACCCAGCCGGAGCCGAAGGCGCCGCGTGGTACGACGCCGGCCGGCACGGTCTGGGTGACCGAGATCGGCGCCGTCTCGGTGATGCCGGCATCCACCCCGGCGGTGACGGTGTAGGTGACCGGATCACCGGGCTGCGGAGTGGCGCTGACCGAACTGGTCTGGCCCACGTTGAGGTCCGGCACCTGGTTGAAGGTTATCGCTCGGGCGTTGTCGACCTCGTGGAAGTCGGTGACCGAACCGGTCGAGCCCACCCAGCCGAAGGCGAGTTGGCGCGGGAAGCCGCTGGCGTTCAGCCAGGTCGGCGACGGGTACAGGCTCGGCGAGACGACCGGGAGCGCCCCCGTCAGGGTCCGCGCCGCCCCGCCCACCGGAGTGAACCGGACCGCGTACTGGCCGGCCGGGACAGTGAGCCCGGTGGTGGAGGTGTACGACGAGGCGGTGGTGTTGGCGACCACCTCGACCGGCACCACGGAGGCCGCGCGGGTGCTGGCCCGCAGCGGGATGGCCGGTGACGAGGTGGTGGTGGCGGTGCTGTTGATCGCGCAGTAGCCGACCCCGTTGCGGCCGGGACCGCGGATCACGACCTGGCCGGGCACCCGCGTGTTGTTGGTCGAGATGTACGGCGGGTTCGTGCAGCCGGTGCCCTGGTAGAGGCTGTTGCTGAAGTTGCCGTAGACGTCCAGGCCGATCCCCAGGTATCCGTTGGAGAGGCCGACCGAGGCACCGTTGAACGCGGCCGAGTAACCCAGCGAGCCACCGGGTTGGCCGATGACCGACGGGGAAAGCGGGTTGGCCGGGTCGACCGCGGCCAGGGCGAACGCCAGGCCGTCGGCCCCCGGGCTGCCCCCGCCGTACTGGTAGGTGTTGAAGGTGACGTGCAGGCCCTGCGCCGTCGGCACGCTCACCGCGCCGAACACCCCACCCTGCCGGCTGGCCGTGGTGTTGGTCAGCCGCAACTTGCCCGCCCCTGGCGGATCGACCGAGGTGGTGCAACTCAACAGGGGGCCGGTCGTGGTGTTGCCCGCCGCGCTCAGGCAGGCGGCGTTACTGGCGGCGCCGGTGGGAGTACCCGGCACCGACACCGCTCCGACACCACTCGGCGTGCTGTCGTGGAAAGGCTGATCGAACAGGGTCGACCCGATCGCCGCCGCCGGACCGGACAGGATCACCAGTCCGCCAGCGGACAGGGCGATCACCAGCACCAGAGCCCTCGGCCGCACCCACCGCAGAAACGACATCACTCCCCGCTCAGCTTCCCCTCCGGTCCCTAAAAGGACTTTAGCCCTCATAACAGACAAGGATCTAGATTTCACACAAGAGCCCCGGGCGGTTCTCGGTCCCGAGGCGTCGCTCCACGGACCTTCTCCGGCCCATGCGAGAGACGACTGCCGGCCGAGCGGTATGACCACAGCCCCGTCACGGCTCGACGCGTCCGCTGGCCCGAGAACGCGACGACACCTCGGGGTGCGGCGGTCCGACCCGGGACGGCTTTCGCCAGGTGGCGATCCGAGAAACGACCGCGCAGGCCGCGCTCGCCAACTGAGCGACCCCGCCGACCATGGCGATGATCGACTGCCAGTCCTGCTGCATGAGTTCCCCCTACTGCACGTGCCTCCTGATGGCGGTTTCCATGACACGACTCGGCACGGGTCTCCGGCGACGGTGTCGGAGGTTCCCGGACGAGGCCGGACACCATCGGCGTGCCATGCCGGGTGCGATGGGTTCTACCCTTGGCACCGAGTCGCCGGAGAAGCGCGGCGACGGGTAGGGGGCTCGGTGCGGAGAATGTCGGCGGTGGCAGGGGCGTTCGATCCCGCTGCCGTACACACCCGCAAGGAGCTGGCCGATGCCCTGAACGCGCTGCGGCAGGCCTGTGGCCATTCCTACGAGGCCATGGTGAGGGCCTCCCGCGACAACAGTGGAGTTGCGCAGCTCGCGCGCAGTACCGTCAGCGACGTTCTTGCCGCCAAGACCATCCCTCGGCGCGAGACGTTGCTGGCCTTCCTTCTCGTGTGCGGTGTCCAGCGGGATCAGAGCGGGCCGTGGCTGGAGGCTTGGCAGCGCGTGACGACCGCCGATCCCACAGCACCCTCCGGCGCGATGCGGGTCCGCGACGCCGATCCGCGGCGTCTCGGCGTCCACGCCGCCATCACGGCCGGCATGAACGGCGTCGTCCTCGATGACCTGCCCACGTATGTACGGCGGGTCTTTGACGACCGGCTGCGGGCGGCCGTCACCGCCGGTTCCTTCCTGCTGCTCGTCGGCTCGTCGTCGGTCGGCAAGACCCGGTCG
This sequence comes from Micromonospora sp. NPDC023956, assembly GCF_040639195.1. NCBI lineage: Bacteria > Bacillati > Actinomycetota > Actinomycetes > Micromonosporales > Micromonosporaceae > Micromonospora > Micromonospora sp. NPDC023956. The sequence continues at coordinate 46,313 of NZ_JBEZZN010000019.1, read as the reverse complement.
GCGTACGAGGCGATCCGGGCGTGCGTACCGGACTGGCGGCTAGTGCACCCGCTGGACACCGACGCCGTGCAGAAACTGGCACAGTCGCCGCCCGCCCGGACGGTCGTGTGGCTCGACGAGCTACAGCGGTACCTGGGTGAACCGAGTATCACCGATGGCTCGATGCGAGCGTTACACGCCTCTGGAGCCATCGTGATCGGCACCATCTGGCCGGAGTTCTACCTCCAACGGTCAGTCCACGCGTCGTCCGATACGGACGTTCATCAGGTTCTGAAGCTCGCCACCGTGATAGACGTGGCCGAAACGCTCACCGACGGAGAGCGGCAGACCGCCACGGCCCTCGCCGATTCCGACCGCCGGCTGCGTGCCGCCCTTTCGATCACGGACGTCGGCCCGATACAGGTACTGGCAGCCGGACCCGCGCTCGTCCGTCGGTGGCTCCAGGCCCCCGACCCCTATGCCAAGGCAGTGATAACCGCAGCCGTCGATGCCCGGCGGGTGGGCGCGTGGTCGGCGTTGAGCTACACGTTCTTCGCTGCCGCCGTGATCGGCTACCTGACGCCGGCACAGCAGGCGCTCGCACCGGCCGACTGGCTCGACACTGCGCTGGCGTACGCGTTGACCCCCGTACAGGGCGCGGCCACGGCCCTGACCCCGATTCCTGCTGCCGGCCGGAGGCTGGGCGTGGTCGCCGGTTACGTGGTCGCCGACTACCTGCTGAAGCACGCGCGACTTACCCGACGCACCGCACCCGTGCCCGACGCATGCTGGGAGGCTCTGCTCGAACACTTGCACGACCGCCCCGACCTGCGCCGACTCGCCAAGGCAAGTGCCGAACGGATGCAGCCCGACCGCGCCGAGCGGTTCTATCGGCGGCTGACCGCCGACGGCGACGAAGCGGGCATCATGGGACTCGCCGGCCTGCTCCGCGAGCAGGGACGCGTTGACGAGGAAATCACTGTTACCGGGATGCTGGCGGCGGCGAACCCCGACCTCGGCACGCGGTGGCTGGCCAGCGCGCTGCGCGCGGCCGGCCGGTTCGACGAGGCGGCTGCCCTCCTGGCTCCGCCGGCCGAGGGCTCCTGGCGGTACGCCCGGGACTACGTCGAGACGATGACCGGCGTCGGGCGCCGGGACGACGCCATCGAGGTGCTGCGCGCACGCGCCGTCGAGCACGTCGACGCGGTTCACCAGCTCGCCGACCACTTGAGCGAACAGGGCGCCGACGACGAGCTGTGGGCGCTGTTCCAGCGGTACCCGCATCTCGGTTACCTGGCCTGGGAGACGGGGCGGATCCGGCTGGAGGCCGGCCGGCTCGACGAGGGCTTGAACGCCATCCGGGTACTTGCCGACTCCAGTCCGCTCGCCGCAGCGGAGACCTTCGCACGGCTGCTCCTGGAGAACGGCCGAATCGAGGAGCTGAAGGCCCGCGCCCGCGCCGGTGACCGCTGGTCGGCCTGGCAACTCGCCGACTGGCTCCTCGACAACGCCGCCTCGGGCGATCTGGCTGATCTCGCCGATCGCTACCGCGACGACGCGCTGCTCGAATTCAAGCTGTCGCACAGGTTGGTCGAGGCGCTGTTCGAGCAGGGCGACGCCGATGCGCTGCGGGTCCGCGCCGACGCCGGCTGTCGCACGGCCCCGTACGACTGGGCCGAGCTGATGATCGAACAGGGCCGGGTCGAGGAGGTCCGCATGCGGGCGGACGCGGGCGGACGCGCGGAGGCTGTCCGGCTGGCGCAGATGTACGAGCGCGCCGGCTCGCTCGAGCAGGCGATCGAGGTGCTGCGCGGTCATCCCGATCGGGCGTGCGAACTGGCTCAACTCCTGGCGAAGGCCGACCGGGTCGACGAGGCGATCGAGGTGATCGGTCCGCTCGCCGCCCAGGACGACGAGTCGAATGCCCTGCGCCTCCTCCACGATCTGCTGATCAAGGCCGGCCGCGACGACGAGCTACGGTCGCTCGGAGCGGCAGGCGATCTTGCGGCCTACACCGCCCTAGCGGATTCGTTCGAACGTGCCGGCCGCGTCGAGGACGCGATCGAAGTGCTCACCGTCCGGTTCGCCCAGGAGGAGGAGGACGACAACCGCGGCTTCCACCTCGCCGAGTTGCTCCAGCGCGAAGGCCGCTTCAACGAGCTAGTGGCGCTCGCCGATGAGGGTTCGTACCCGGCGGAGCGACACGTAGCCGCAGAGCTCGCCGCCCGTGAAGACCTGGACGAGCTACTCCGTCGCGCCCAGGTGGGAAGCGGCGGCTTGTACCGTTTCTCGTTGCTGGGGCTGCTGGCGGCACGGGACCGGGTCACCGAGATGCGGGAGTTCGTCGACCAAGGCGACCACCTTGCCACCAGCTATTACCTAGAGGCACTAGCCAGACAGGGAAACATCGCGGAGCTCCGAGTGGAGGCCGAGGCGGGCACCGACGGAGCTGCGCAACTCCTGGCAACCTCCCGGCTACGGTGGAATGCTGGACTCGCACCCGAGAGTCCCGATCGGGTGTGCGTTCTCCCGCAGCCCTGACGTGGCAGGGCAGCCGCAGCCAAAGCCACAGCCCACAGCCCACAGCGGCAGGTTCGTCGGCCCGACCACTGCCGGCACCGCCTCCGGTAGGTTTCTGCGGCCAACCCCGGGCGCTGGTCCTGCGGGCTCAGACCGGGAGCCCGGTCCGCGTGGACGACGAGCAGACCCAACACGCCGCCGGCGGCGACGTTGCGGCCGAAGCCCGCGGCGGTCAGCGTACGTAGGACGGATTCCGACCGTCGGTCATGCCAGCCGGGCGGAGCCGGGATCGGTTACGGGAACTGGAAGGTCGCGCGGGGGGCGTACTGGTGGCTTCCAGCGGTGGTCACCGCCCCACCGCGCTGCCGCGCCGTTCAGGATCGGCACGGGAAGTTGGCCTTCGTGCAGGTCACCCCGGAGTTGTAGGCGTTGTTGAAGTGCGTGTAGTAGGCGTCGTAGAGCGGGCGGGTGGCACCGCTCTCCGGCGCCATCTTGACGAAGATCTCATCGTTCTCGTTGAGCGCGTCCTGCGTCCAGTTCTGCGAGCCGGTGTAGACGCGGTACTGGTAGGCACTGCCGTACCTGCCGTGGGCCAGGAAGAACTTGTCGTGGACCTTGTCCCGGCTGCGGAGGGAGACACCGGCGTCGAGCAGGGTGTCGTACACGGATCGACTCATCGCGATGCTGCCGTCGGCGTTCGTACCGATCACCATCCAGACCTTGCACCCGGCGGCGCGGAACCGGGTGACGAGGCTGACCAGTTGCGGCCGTCCGGTGGTCACCGCGGCCATGCCCACCCGCAGCCGGCAGTCGGCGTCGGGAGTCAGGTCGTTGAGGCGGGTGACGATGGTGTCGGTCTGCCCGGTTCCTTCCGGTGAGGCGTACACGTCAGCCGCGGCGGCCTGGTAGTAGCCCCGGCCCGAGGCGGAGTCGTAGTAGTCGTTGCCGCTGTAGTGCCGGCGGTTCCACATGTCGGAGAAGTTGGTGGTGAGTCCGCTGGCGAGCGTCGCATCGCCGTAGACGGTGATCGTGTTGTTGAACGCGTCCGGGCCGGTGGCGTAGGTGAGGTTGCTGGACCCGAACCAGACGACGTTGTCGTGGGCGACGCCGTTCGGGTCGGTGGTACGGGTGAAGGTGAACAGCTTGGTGTGCATGTCGCCGTCGGCGCTGGTGCTGATGCAGCCTCGGCCGCCGCTACTGTTCTGGCAGAACTGGTAATGGCGCAGTTGCTTGATCGTCGCGACGGCCGGGTCCGTCGAGCTTTCGTTCTTGCCGTCGACGACCACCATTACGGTGACGCCCCGGTTCTGGGCGCGCAGCAGGGCGTCGGCGACGGAGTCCACGCTGATGGAGTGCATCGCGCCCCGGATGGTGGACCCGGCGGGAGCAGCGTTGATCAGCCGCTCCAGTTCGGTGAGAATGGTGTAGTCGCGGCCGGTCGTCGGATTGCTGAAGTGCGCCCACACCGGGTGGCCGGCCAGGGTCGCCGTCGCGGCGGAGACGCGGCTGGTGGTCGCCGCCGCTGGCGTCGCCCCCACCGCGAGCAGGGCGGCGCCGGTCAGCACGCACGCCAGCGTACGGCGCACCCGAAGGCTCCACAAGTCAAGTGTCATGGATGACATGCTTTAGCAGTGATCCTCCTTCGTCAATGCGTTGGGGCTTTCCTGGAATGGCCGATGACGACCGACCCACCACCTTAGAGCTGACGGATTTGCTGCGGCTGCGGCGCAGGAACGCCGAACCGAAGCAGGTCGAGAGCGATTTCACGATTCGACCGGTGCAGCCCCCGACACCGGTCGACCTTGACGGCTGTTCCCGGCACGCACCGCCTGTCTCCGCTGGCATGAACCGCACGGCAGCGATTCGCTCATGGGCTTCCCCAGGTGTCGACGTCGTCGATGTCACCGGCCGGCTCGTACCCGCCCAGCACCATCAGGCCGTCCGCCTCCGTATTGCCGTCTCCCCAGCCCTTGAGGAACACCTCGACCCGGCATGGGCCGACCGACATCTGCAACACCGTGCTGCCCTGCCGGCGTACCCGGTAGGGCCCGGCGACGAGATCGCCGGTCCCCGCCCCGGTACCGGTCGGCCCGCGCTGCGCCCGGACGGTGAGCCAGCGACCGGACTCGTCACCTGCGACGAGCGAGCCTTCGGCAAAAGCGCCGGACCCGTCGCGGCTGAGACTGACCGAACACTCCAGCACTCGTGCGCCAGCGGGCAGCGACTGCAGGCGGAAGGGCACCGCACAGCGCTGGGCCTTGTCGAACCGGATGCGGCCTGCCGCACCGGTCGCCTCGTCACGGCTCGCCGCGTAGATGTCGAGCCGAGCCCAGAGACCGTCGACCGGTTGCCAACGCACGAACCAGAGGCCCCGCCCACCGGAGGGCGCCGGATCGACCCAGGCAGTTCCCGGGCGACCGTTGACACGCACGTCGGTCGGCGGCTCCGGCCGGCCCGACGACGACAGGGTCTGCCGGACGCCGTCCAGCGTGGCCGCGGCCCGCGCCAGTACGAACCGTAGCTGGATCTCTGCCCCCCGGAACTCGACGCTCTCGGTGCCACGGCCCGCACTCCAGGTAGCGTTCTCGGCACCGGGTACCAGACTCTCGGCCGTGAAATGCACGACGGTCGGATCCCTGCCGACAAGCGCAGGCCGTTCGGCAGCCCCGGGCTGGTTCGGCGACGCCGGCAGCAGGAGCGCCGATGCCGGACGCGGCGTCTGGTCCGGCCCCGGACCGGTCGGCAGCACCAGGGCCATCCCGGCCAGCACCGCACCGGCCGCTGCCGTGCCCACCGCTGTCAGCCCCCGGCGCCATCGCCGGAGGCGCCGCCCGCGGCTGCGCGCGTAAGCCACGATCGGCGCCGGGTCGATGTCGGCTCCGGCACGGGCCTTGAGCATCGCGGCTAGCCGCTCATCGAGGTCGACGGACATCAGAACGCTCCCAAGGGTGTGGCGGCGGGTCGGTCCTGCCGCTCGCGTAGCGCAGCGAGAGCCCGCTTCGCGTGTGTGCGTACCGTCCCGGTCGTACAGTTCAGGATCTCGGCAATCGTCGTGTCGTCCAGGTCTTCGTAGTAGCGCAGGACGATCACCGCTCGTTGCCGCGGCGGCAGGGTGCAGACGAGACGCCACAACGCATCACGCTCAGCCACCTCGGCCGCTTCGTCGTTCAGCGCCGGACCCTCTGCCACGGCGGCGACGGACGTCTCATGACTGCTCAGCCGCCTCCGCCAGGAGTGGTTCGCGTTCACGAGCATCCGCCGGACGTACAGGTCGGGTTGTTCCATCCGGGAGATGCGTCTCCAGCGGGCATGCGCCCTGGCGAGAACGTCCTGAACGAGGTCCTCGGCCCGATGCTCGTCACCGCTGAGCAAACGGGCGAGCCGCATCAGCGCCTGACTACGGGCAAACGCATACTCCTCGAACGTCACGCTCTATCAAACGCTGTGGCCCGCCCGGTCCGTAGACACCGCTGGCCACTTTCCGGGGTCTTCCCGGTCGACGACCCACCCACCCGCCCGTGCAGGTCATGCAGCAGATCGCGGACCTCCCGCTGCGGCCCGCAGGAAGATCAGGCCGGGCCCGACTCCGCGCTCGGCGCGTCGGCACCCGGCTGACACCCCGCTCCCGGCCGGCGGCGTACCGGCCCCCTGGCGAGGATGCCGCCTTTCCTCTTTTCCCTTCACGCTGGAGCACGGCGCTCGGCTGCTGCCTGGAGATCACCACTGTTCCTGGTGACGTCATCGATTCGCTCCGAGGGTATCCCCAGCCGAGGAAATCAATTAGTGTCTCTTGTGGACAGGGCCTTTTTGATCTCTGTCGGTCAATGCATCTGTCGGATGACGAAAGGCGACTCGGGTGATCAACGGTAAAATGATCAGTAGGCGTGCGGCGACACTCAGCGCAGTCGCGGCGTTCAGCCTCGCGACGTGGGCACAACCGTCTTTCGCTGCGCCCTCCGACAGCCCGATCGGCACTTACGGCGTGAACGCCAGTGCTTACACCAGTGACAGCTCGCCCGGCGGTCAAGGGATCTTCGAGCACGACGGCGAGGTCCTGCGAGCCTGCGACCTTGAATCAGACGGTCTGCGCGCGGTCGCCTACCTCCGCGTAGGCATTGCCACGACGTCAGTCCACGACAGTGACGGCGCCAACGGGCAGTGCGCCTACACGAACCTTTCGATCGCCGAGAACACGACCGTCGAACTGCGAGTCTGCCTGCGTAACGGCGCAAGCGGAGCAGACCAATCCTGCAGCACCTGGCGCCAGGGCTCTGCTTGATCGAATTCTGGAGTAATGGGGCCCGGCCAGCGCCGGGCCCCGCGCCCTTCCGGCCCGCCGGCAGCTTCCGGCCCAGAAACAACTCCGCGCAGTGCACCACAAAGCAGTGCGCCCACCAAAGGCGATGTTCGCGTTTCCAGATCCGGATAACGAAGCCGATACCTAGACCCGGGCCGTCGAGATCCGATTCCATCGAGGCCCGCCCTGTCCCTCTGCCCGGCACGTCGGGCGCGCTGGTTGGCCAATGGGTCTGGCTACGGTCAGTTGATCCGGACGCCGCCCGGCCGCTCAGCGTTGACGACGAGGCTGTCGCGGCTCGTCGGGTCACCACTGGGCGCGGGAACGATCTCCACGTCGTCGCCTGTGGTGGCGCGATCCCCGTTGCCGTCCTGGCCTGATCGATCGCGGAATGACCGACTCAGCAGTGGAAGGACACTCAACGCCCCCAGTGCGGCGCCGATCGCGAGTGCGGTGCGTGCACCCAGAGCCTCAGCCAGAAGACCGATCGTCCCGATGGCGATCGGGTGAACCAGTCGCGTGGTGGCCGCCCAGCTGCCGACGACCGAGCTGAGCCGGTCCGTCGGGGTGACCGTCATCCGTGTGGACGCGAAGGTCGGGTTGAACAATCCTGTGGTGAAGAGCAGGCCGAACTGCAACGTCAGGATCGCCGCAAGCGCCGCAGGCCCCGCCGGTATGGCGGCGAGGGGGAGCAGCCAGACGACCCGGACCAGTCCGGTGCCGAGAAGGACCAGGTCCCTTCCCCACCGCCGGATCAACCGGTACGACAGCGAGCCCGCGAGCATTCCGCCGAGGCATGGGGCGCCGAGGACCAGCCCGTACTCCCACGCGGACAGGCCCAGGTCACGCACGATGAAGAGCGCCAGGATCGGGTTCGTGGCCATGAGGGCGGACCCGAAGAGCACGGCATTGACGTAGAGGGCACGGAGGGGAGGCACCCGCCAGATGGTTCGGAGGCCCGTGCCGATCCGAAGGCCGGTCGCCGTTCGTCCGGCAGCGGGACCTGGCCCGGACATCCCGGCCAGCAGCATGGCAGACACCAGGAACGACGCGCTGTTGCAAGCGAGGGTCAGGGACGGGCCGATGGCCGAGGTCACCACGCCCCCGGCGGGCGGACCGATCAGCTGGGCCGCCCAGAACACCGACTCCTGCCGCCCGAGAGCCCAATCCAGACGATCGCGGCCGATGTGTTTGAGCATCGACGTACCTGCGGCGGCGAAGAGGATCGCCACCGACATCTCGGTAGCGGCCACCGCCGCCAGGTGCCACACGGTGACCGTCCCTGCCCAGGTGGCGAGGCTGAGGCTGAGTAGGGCAGCGCCCGCCAGCAGATCCAGCGAGATCATCACCGGCCGTTTGTGCCAGGTGTCGATCCTCGGTGCGACCACCAGGGCGGTGGCACCCGTCGCAAGCGTCGCCAAGCCGCTCAACAGCCCCAGTTCGCCACCGCTGACACCGACCTCCGTGATGGCGATCCACAGGACGACGCCGCTGCCGAACAGCGTGCCGACGGTGCTGACCGTGTAGGCGAGAAGCATCCGCCGCAGGTCCGGTGAGGTGGCTGGCGCCGCAACGTGCTTCACGCAGTTCCCTTTCGTACGGATCGGAGGTGGCTGATCAGGTAGCGGCTACGGGCAGCGGGTAGCCAGGGACGGCCGGTGGCGAGTTCGATAGATCGTCCGTACTGCTGCGCCAGCTGGGATGACGGCGGCGAGGAAGTACCGGAACGGCGTATTTCTCGCCAATCGACCGCGAGGCGGACAGCGAGCTACGGGCCGCCGGCCGGACCCCTCATGCTGTCTGGACGTTCGCCAGATCGTTACGCTGGTTCGACGGGCAGCCAGAGTTCACAGGTGGCGGTGCTGAAGTCGTTTGGAGGCTCAAGCATCGCGACGATCTCCGGGCCCGGCCGCAGACGCCACGGGTTCGACGGGAACCACACGGCTGCGGCCGTGGCCCAGGCCTCCTGCAGGGTCTGCGGATGCGGGCCCATGGTCCGGATGACCACCCATCTGCCGGCCGGAACCTCGATGATGTCGAGGCCGCCGGGGACCGGCGTACCCGCGGATACGGCGACGCCGTGAAGGTAGGTCAGCTCGCTGCCTTCGGCGTAGTCGGGGTCAAGGTCGTCGCTGACCGCGAGCAGGCCGCTCGGCTCAGTGTTGCCGAGAGCCTTCAAGCGCAGGTGCTCCTCCATCGGCAGCGCGGTGATGTGCCGTTGGATGTGCGGGTTGATGCCTTGATGGACCAGCCGGACACGGGCCGCGTGCCCCACGAGCCGGAACGCGGGATGGTCGACGATGCGGGTGTCCACGTGTTCGCTCCCTTCGACGGTCAGACGGAGTGCCGAAATCATCGAGCCTCCGTCCGAGGTCAACCTTGTTGCAGCGCACCCGTGGGTACCCGACAGAAGCGGCGCGGAAATTGCCGGGTGATCGAGACCGGCGCCGCCGCACGATGGGGGACATGGATGACACGACCGTGGTGTCCCGCTTTCTTTGCGACGGCTTCGTGAAGCTGGAGGGTGCCGTCGCGCCACGCGTGGCAGCGGACTGCGCGCGGCTGCTGTGGCGGGAGACGGGCTGCGACCCGGACGATCCAGCGACGTGGAGGCAGCCCGTGCACTGGGTGCCCGGCATGGCGCAGGCGCCGTTCGCCGCCGCTCCCAACTCCCCGTTCCTGCATCACGCGTACGACCTGCTCGTCGGCGCGGGACGCTGGGAGCCGCGCTACTCGCTGGGCACGTTCCCGCTGCGCTTCCCGCATGCCGAGGAGCCGGACGACGCGGGCTGGCACATCGAGGGCAGCTATCTGCCGGAGGGCGAGAGCTGGTACTTCACCAATGTGCGCTCCCGGGACCGGGCACTGCTGATGCTGTTCCTGTTCAGTGAGGTCGGTGAGAAGGACGCCCCGACCCGGATCCGGGTCGGCTCGCACCTCGACGTGCCGAAGGTCCTGGAGAAGTACGGGGAGGACGGAGCGAGCGGGCTGACCCTTGCGCCCGACCTGGTGGCGGCGTCCGAGCACCGGCCGCTCGCCCTCGCTACCGGATCTCCGGGCGACGTCTTCCTGTGCCACCCCTTCCTGGTGCACGCGGCGCAACCTCATCACGGAGCGCGGCCTCGCTTCATGGCCCAACCGCCGCTGATGCCAGCCGCACCGTACGAACTGGAGCGGGCCGACGGCGCATACTCACCCGTAGAGATCGCGATCCGTCGGGGTCTCGGACAGGACGTCTCCGGCCCGGACGGGGACGGACCCGACCGCAGCGCTGGGGCGACGTGCGCCGTCCGTTTCTGAGGGCCTGGCCGAAGCTTGTCGGAAACGTCGGGAGCCAGGGTGAGGTCCAAGGCGGGACGCTCGCCGATGCGGGCCGGAAGGCGTGTCCGGGGCCAGGATCCGGTGGCGGATCCCGGCCGGCACTCACCACAGTGCCCGAGGCCGGTGAAGTGTGGCAGGCAAAGCATGGGCGGGCTACCTACGTGCGACGGAGGCGGGGCTGGCAGTGGTTCTGAAGGTGAGTGGCCGCAACGCGCGGTTCCAGCAGTGGAAAGCTCTCCTCGGCAATCGGACCAAGCGGCAGCGACGCGGCGAGTTCCTCGTGCAGGGCGTGCGCCCGATCACCATGGCCGTCAAACACGGCTGGCAGATCCGGGAACTGCTCTACGACACCAGCGCTCAGCTGTCCGGCTGGGCACGCGAGGCCCTGGACACAGTCCGGGCCGAGAAGTTCGCCGTCTCGCGTGAACTGATGCACGAACTGGGAGGTAAGGCAGACACGGTTCCAGAGCTGCTGGCCGTGGTCGTGCTGCCGGAGGACAACCTGCGCCGTATCCCGGTCGGTCCGACCATGCTCACCGTCGTGTTCGATCGGCCCACTAGCCCCGGCAATATCGGGACCCTCGTTCGGTCGGCGGACGCCTTCGGCGCCGGCGGCGTCATCGTCACCGGCCACGCCGCCGACGTGTACGACCCGAAGGCGGTCCGGGCGAGCACCGGTTCGCTGTTCGCCTTGCCCGTGGTCCGGGTGCCCTCCCACCAGGCCGTTCTATCCTGGGTCGCGGACGTCCGCGCCGATGGCATCGGCATGAGCATCATGGGAACCGATGAGCGCGGCATCCTCGACGCAGCCGAGTACGACTTCACCCAACCCACCCTGACGTTGATCGGCAACGAGACCGCCGGCCTCAGCTCCGGCTGGCGCGAGGCATGCGACCAGCTCGTCCGGATCCCCATGTTCGGGTCCGCCAGCTCCCTGAACGCGGCGACCGCCGCGACTGTCGTGCTGTACGAATCGGCACGTCAGCGGGCCGCCGCCACCCGGCGGCGGTAACGCACCGATCGCAGGCGGCCCGCCCGGCGGCTATCCGCCACCTGCGGCAGGCCTCGAACGCCTCCGGCGGCATCCACGGGCGCATCCGCGACCGGCGGCCACTGCTGAGGCTACGCAGCAGCGGGAACGGCCGTCGTCCCACAAACGAAGTGGCCCGACCCGCGATTTCGCGGGTCGGGCCACTTGTGATCTTGCGCGCCCGAAGGGACTCGAACCCCTAACCTTCTGATCCGTAGTGAGATTCCTTAATACATAAAGGAATTCATCCGGCCCAGTCCAGCCACATACGACCAAACCCGAACGCGTTGTAGCAGGTCCACGTTTTGAGCTATCGACTTCCCTGCGAGTTCCGCATAAAAACTGAGTAGGAAATCCGGCCCAGTCCAGCCCGCCCCGGCTGGTTCCCCGACGTCCGAGCACCCACGGAGCAACCCCGAGCAGCCCGACCAAGCCCGGCTCAGGGGCAGCCACGAAGCGCGGCTGTTCCGGGTCGACCTCAGCCAGCGCCGGGAGTACCAAGCGAGAGAAGGGATAGGCGGGAGGTTTCTGCGGCTTGCCGGTGGGAGTGACGGTCTCCGGGTGGGGTGCCGCGCTGTCACGTTGGCCGGGCGGTCAGGCCGAAGGCCGGTCCCCCTCCGGGGAGACCGGCCTTCGGTCATCATGCCAGCCGGACGGGGTCGGAATCGGTCAGGGGAATTGGATGGGCGCGTGCGGGGCGTACTGGTGCGCCGCGCGCAGGTCACCGTCCGGGTCGAAGAGATACGCGCCGTCGGCCATGTGCTCGGGCGCACCCGTCACGTTGTCGAAGATCCGGTCATTCTTCTTGTCGAGGACCCGGTCATCTTTCTTCCGCTTCTTCGGCTTCCAGTAATAGTGGTCATCGCCGTTCTTACCCTTACCAACATGCAGCACGATGGTGCCGCCGGCAGGAACGACCGCCGAGGACGGGAACTCGTACCCACGTGCGCGGTCGCCGAGGTACGAGCTGTCGCGCAGCCACCATTTCGCGAGGCTGACCGGCTTCGCGCCCAGGTTGTCGATCGATACGCTCTCGTCGCCCCGCCACTTCACGGTGACCCGCAGAACGGCGTTCTGGCTGGGACCGGCACCACAGGAATCGGTGTCCCAGAGTCCACGACCCTCTCTGGCCGCCCGCGCCGCCAGGACCGGGTAGGTGGCGTTGGGCAGGTACTCGACCTTGTTCGGCAGCCACAGGGCAAGCCCTTCCTTCATCAGCTCGGCCGCCGGGTCGATCCACTTGCCCTCCTTCTTTACCTCGAGGCTGCGGCGCAGCCGATGGCGTTTGCCGCTTTCGCTGCCCGAGTTCCGTGCCGTGATCTTGACTCGCTTGTTCAGGACAAGTTCCTCCATGCGCCGGGCGGCCTGCCGCGCGTGGCATTCGCCGTCCCGGTGGCCCGGCCGGTAGTCGGTCAGTTCCATCGCGTTCAGGCCGGTGATGCGGATGCGGACAGGGTGCTTCTTCCCCTTGATTCTCGCGATGACGGTGTCGCCGTCGACCACTCGGACCACCGTGCCCGTCGTGTCGACCGGGGCGGCCGAGGCGGGTACCGCCAGGGTCAGCGAGCCGGCCAGGGCACCGGTCAGCACACCAGCCGCCAGGCGGCCCCTCACGGTCATTCGCTCCGTCACCCTCGGTTGCTGCGCCCGATTGCGCAGCCCTCGCTGGATGCGTGCCAGGACAGTGCCGGCAGCGGCCGGCTGTCGCTCTCGATACATGATCCGCCTTTCGTGACAGTGACGTCGGAAGCGCTGTCCGCCTTCCATGCCGTACCAGCGTTCGCCGCGTGACCTGCCACGATCCAGCGAGTCGCGGCGAGTCGCGCGACTCGCGCACCCGTCGAGACGTCCCCCTGGCATTCACGAGGTCAGCGCCTCGCCCACAATGGAGAGGTGGCGATTCAGGATCATGACCCGGATGCGATCCGTAGTTTCTGGGCGGCTTTGGACTCGGCGTGGAGGGACGCTGGATGCCTGTCGGCAGAAGAGATCAGTCTCCAACTACAGACAAAGCGCAACTACAGCCTTTCGCCTTCGACGATTCGTGGCTGGCTCGACCACAAAGGCCTGCCTCGCAAGAACGAAGACTTCACCGAGATGTGCTTCGTGCTCGTGGGCAAGGATCGGGCCGATCAACTCGAGGCCGCGCTCAAGGCCGCGCGGCAGGTCAACCGGACGCCACAACCTGCGGTACCGCCCAAAGCGCCTGCGCCCGACCAGCAAGACACATACATCCCCGGGCCCCCAACCAGCGACATCGACAACCAAGAACCTGTCGGCGTCCCGCAACGGAGGCGCGTGGCCCTGCGTACCTGGCACGTGGTGTCGCTGGCAGCCGTCGTCATCGTCACCGTCGCCGCCGGAGTGGCTCTGGCGCCCGACGGTGAGCAGCCGCCGGAGAAGCCGATGAGGGTTCCGTCCCCCGGACGAGCCGATGCCACTCCGCCCGCGGAGAACGCACCCTGCCCGACGCAGACGATCACCGCAACATCGAGAAACGAGAACCGTGCCCACGCGACGTTCTGCCCGGACCGGCTCGAGTTCCTGCTGTACGACGACAGGCCCGACGGCGAATCCGCAGTCCTCGTCGTCCGGGTCGACGGCAAAGAATGGCCTCCGTACTTCAACAGCAGATCCCACGCCACTCGAAGCCCGAACGGCAGCGCCGTGACGAAGAACCCTCCCAAACGCGTCACCGTCCCCCTTGCCCCTGACGCCACCGCCGAGTTCCGAGTCTGTGTAGCCGAACGCAATCCGGACCGCACCTATCCAGAAGACACCTGCGGCACGTGGACATCGATCTGGCCGTAGCGGCGACAGACAGCTGCTACACGGGTACCGTCGCGCAACAGCTGGGCAATGAGCCAGTGCCAATCAACATCTGCCACCAGTTGCGCGGCAGCTACCGGTGCCCGTCGTCGCCCCGGTGCCCCTACCTGGCGAGATCCCCTAAAACCCCATCACACACAAAATGCGTGAATCAGACGTCCTCTCAGGGGCGTACTCCTGCCGCGCCGGTCACTTCGCGCAGAGTGCGGCGTCGACGAGGGCAGCCCGGTCGGCGGCGACAGTGCCGTCCACGACCGACCCGTTGAGCGAGGTGACCACCAGGGTCGCGGCGCGACCGTCGTCGGTGGCGCCGTTGACGGTCGAGTAGCCGGGGATGTCACCGCCGTGGCCCCACGCCACCCCGTTACAACTCAACGGGGTACGGAAGAGACCGAGCCCGTACCGCACGCCCGATTGCGGATGCACGGCGACGGTGGTCCGCATCTCGGCCAGCTGCGCAGGTTTGAGCAGCTTGCCAGCCAGAAGGGCCCGCAGGAACGTGTTGAGATCGGCCGGGGTGGAGACCAGTTGGCCGGCGGCCCAACCCCAGCTCGGGTCCATTCGGGTGAAGTCGAGCAGTTCGCCGGTGGCTTCATCGAGCTGGTAACCCTGGGGATGCCGGCCGCGGATACCTTCCTCACCGACCCCGGGCGCGTAGGTGTCGCGCAGGCCGATCCGCTCGATGACCCGGGTGGTGACCAGCTCGTTGAACGGCCGGCCGGTGACCCGTTGGGCGATCAGGCCGGCCAGCAGATAGTTGGTGTTGCTGTAGGCCCAGTCGCCGGCCGGCCTGCCTTCCCTGGCATTGGCCATGTCGAGCAGGTTCCGGGGTTCGAAGTAGATGTGCTGGTACGGCGGGATGTCTCGCACGCCCTGGAACATCGCATCGGTGTAGTCGGGCAGGCCGCTGGTGTGCTGCAGCAGTTGGCGGACCGTGATCGCTTCCGCGTCCACACCCGGGCTGCGCACGAGGCCCGGCAGGTACGTCTCGACCGATTCGTCGAGATCCACTGTGCCTTCGCCGACGAGCTGCAGTACGACGACGGAGGCGAACATCTTGCTGGCGCTGCCGATGCGTACTTGGCCGTTCTTCGGCACCTTCGCGCCGGTGCGCAGGTCGCCGACCCCGGCCGTGTAGTGGTGGGTCCGGCCGCGATGGTCCCGGACGGCGGCCAGCGCCCCCGGGTGCCGGTCGGTGCCGACGAGCTTCTCGATGCGTTGCCCGATAGCGTCGGGGCGGGCCTCGGCCCAGGCGGCGCCGACCGGGCCGGCGGCCGTGAGACCGCCCGCCGCGATCACCGCGGTCGTCGCCATGGCGACGACTCGGCGACGCGACCGGACGGGCCGGCGGGGTCGAGTGAGGTGAGTGGACACAGGTTGCTCCTTGACTGGGTACGGATGGCGGCCGGGCCGCCGCCCGTGCGGGTGCGCCAGGCGTTCCGGCACGGGCGGCGGGTCGCCCCGTCAGTGGCTGTTCCGGCGAAGAGATCGGGTCAGTTGACCGGCGACGGCTACCTGCCGGCGCACAGTGCGGCGTCGAACGCGTCCAGGACCTGGAACACGCCGTCGGGGACCGGGCTCGAGTCGGCGGTCACCGCGATGGTCACGGCGCGCCCGTCGGCGGTGATGGCGGTACGGCTGGAGTACCCGTCGATGTCGCCGCCGTGCCCCCAGGCGCGACCGCCGCAGGAGAGGTCGAATCCGGTGGTGCCGAGACCGTAGTGCCACACCAGGTCCGGAAGGGCCTCGCCACCGGGGCGGAAGATCTTGCTGTCGCGCATCTCGGCCAGGCTCGCCAGCGTGATCAGCTTCCCGTTCTGCAGCGCCAGCAGGAACTTGTTCACGTCACTCGGCGTGGCGATCATCTGGCCGGCGGCCCAGGCGATGGAGGGGTCCACCTGGGTGGTGTCGACCCACTTCAGAGTTTCGGCGTCGGGCAGGTAGCCCTTGGCGTGTGGCTGGCGGATGGTCTTGTCGCCGACGCCGGGCCAGTACGTCTCGTGCAGCCCGGCGGGCTTGAGAATCTTGTTGGTGATCACCTCGGCCAGCGGGCGGCCGGTGACCTTCTGCACCAGCAGACCGGCCACGATGTAGTTGGTGTTGCGGTACTGCACCTGCTCACCGGGGGCCGGGGCGTCCGCCTTGTGAGAGAACGCCGAGTCGAGTAGGTCGCGCGGCTCGTAGTACTTCTTGCTCCATTCGGAGACGTGCGGCTGGTCGTAGGCGGGTAGGCCGCTGGTCATGCCCAGCAGGTGCCGGACCGTGATGGTGTGTCCGTCGAAGCCCTCGCCACGGACCAGCCCCGGCAGGTATGTCTCGATCGGCTCGTCGAGGGCGACCTTGCCCTCGTCGACGAGCTGCAGGACGGCGACGGCGGTGTACATCTTCGTGTTGCTCGCGATCCGGATGTAGCCGTCGGTGGGCACCTTCGCCCTGGTCCGCAGGTCGTTGACCCCGGCGGTGTAGTTGGTGACGCGACCCTTGCTGTCCCGTACCGAGGCCAGTGCCCCGGGGGCGACGCCGGCCTTGACCAGCGCGTCCAAGCTGGCCTGGACGGTGTCCTTAGTCGGTCGGTGGGCCTGCGCGGCGTCGGCGTACTGGATACCGATGCCGGCGGAGCCGACCAGCGCGACGAGGGCCAGCGCGGCGGCGCGGCGGCGACCGGCACCGAACCGCTTGCGCGGCGCCGCGGTGGCGGTACCGATGGCGGTGGGGGTGGCGGTGCCCTTGTCCGGGCCGGACCCGTCGGTGTGCTGCGGTGACACGGAGCCTCCTGGTGAGTGTTCGGATCGGGCGTCCTGTGCGCCGATCCACGGAGCCGACGACGCTTCGTCGGCACTCGCGGTGAACTGACTGGCGGTCACTCCTTGATGCCGATGCTGTCGACCGGCGGCGTCCGCAGGAGTGCGCTGATGGGCGCGACGGTGGTGACCAGCGCGAGCAGCGTGGTACCGCCGATGATCGAGACCCAGCCGAGCGGCGGGACGTAGGGAACCAGCTGTCCGGTCAGCATCCGGACCACCGAGACCAGGGTGACAGCGGCGATGGCGCCACCGATGAGCAGCGACGTGCCGAGCAAACCGACCTGTTCGGCGTGCACCATCCGCTTGACCTGTCGGGTCGTCACGCCGACCAGGCGAAGCAGGGCCAGTTCGCGACCCCGGGCCAGCGCCGCCATGATCATGGTGTTGGCGGCGGCGAGGGCGGCGTATCCGACCATGATTCCGATGAGCAGCTTGTTCAGCCAGGCGCTGAGCGCCAGGTCGGTGGCGAGTTGGGCGTCGATGACCCTGGTTTCGGTCAGGCCACTTCCCGGGTACCGCTCGACCAGGCCGGCGAGGCCGGCGGGGGTCTCACCGTTGCCCGGCTCGGTGCGGATCAGCACCTGGTCGTCGAGATCGGTCGGGGTGTGGCCGTCGGCCGTCTCCCGGTTGAGGGTCACGTTTCCGAAGGCGAGCCCCCGGTCGTAGATGGCGACCAGCCGCAACGACACCGGTGTGCCGTCGCCGAGCCACATCTCGACCTGGTCGCCGAGATCTACCCCCTGTGACGATGCCTGCATGGTCGACAATGCCACGGTTTCACCACGCAGATCGGCGAGGCTACCTTGGGTGACCGACAGGTCCAGGGTCTGGTCGGCCCCGTCAGGGTCGATCGCCTGAGCGTCGACGGGTTCGGCGGCACCCATCATCGGCACGATCACCGAGGTACGCCGGATCCCGGTGGCGGCGACGACGCCGGGCACCTCACGGGCGTCCGCCACGGCGGTCGCCGGCAGCCCGACCGCCGACACCAGGGCGTGTTGGGCCAGCATCCCGTCGCGGGTCTGAGCAACGGTCTCCTGCTGCAGGTTGTCCTGCAGGAACCAGATCGAGCCGCCGAAGCCGACCGACAGCACCAACGCGGTCAGTACGGTCGCCATGCCCTGTGCGTTCGCCCGCAGGTTGGCCGCCGCCAGGTAGCCACTGTCGCCCCACACGGCACGCAGCACCGGACCGAGTGCCCGTGCGGCGTATCGGTTGATCCACGGCGCGAGTAGTGCGGCGGCGAGCACGAAGACGAACAGCATGCCGGTCGCCACGCCGAGTGCGGCCTGGCCCCGGACGACGGCGGGGAACATGGCCAACCCGACCCCGATTCCGACCCCGCCGCCGAGCGCGACCAGACCGGCGACGAGCCGGACGCGGCTGCTGCGGGCCGGCTCCACGGCGGCCTCGCCGAGCGCCTCGGTCGGCCGGATCCGCACCGTACGGCGGGCCGCGATCAGCGCCGCTGACACCGCCGCCAGCACCGTCGCCGCGCTGACCGCCACCGCGGAGAGCGCCCCGCCGTCGAGCGGGAAGCCGTGGGGGATGAACCCCCGAATCACGAGCTGTCCGTGCACCCAGTCGGTCGCCCACAGGCCGGCCGGGATGCCGAGCACCACCGAGACGATGCTCAGCTGCGCGACCTCGGCGACGATCATCAGCCGAACCTGTCCCGGGGTCGCCGCGACGGCGCGCAACAGGGCCAGGTCGCGGCGGCGGTGGCGGACCGCCAGGCCGACCGTTCCGGCGACGACGAACAGGACGAGCCCCGCGACGTAGCCGCCGAAGACGGCACCGAGCTGGATCAGCATGTCGGCCGCCGCGAGCGCCTCGGAATGCTCCAGCTTTCCGCGTTTTGCGCCGGTGTGGACCGTCGCGCCGGATTCGGCGGCGAGCCGGCCGACCTCGGCCGTCACGGCGGCGGAATCCGCGCCACGGGCCAGGACGATCCCGATCAGTCCGGCCCGGTCCGGGTCAGGGCTGAGCGCGGCGGCGTGGTCGTCGGTGAAGAACAGCGCGGACGGACCGTCGCCGTCGGTGGCGCGTTCCACGATGCCGCTGACCCGGTACTCCCGCACCGTGCCGGCGGCGAGGACCGGGATCTGGTCGCCCGGCCGCAGCTGGGCGCCGGCCGCCGTGGCGAGCCGGACGTCGATGGCGACCTCGTCGGTGGTGTCCGGCTGGTCGCCGTCGACGATCTGGTACGGGGTGAGCGCGGCACTGCTCCAACCGTGCGCGACCGCCTCCTGCGCCGTGTCCTGGACCGGTACGACCGCCTGGATCGAGCGGTCGGCGGCGACGACCGCCACGTCGGGCAGCTGCCGGACGCGTTCGGCGAGCGCGACCGGCACGGTGCCGCCGGTGGGCAGATCCACGGTGACCGTGGTGGTCTGGCCGAACTCGGTGGTCTCGACGGTCATGTCGCGATCCGCGACCAGGATGTCAGCGGCGGCGTACCGCTGCGGTTCGGGCGTGAACCGCAGCCCGGACTCGACCAGCAGGCCCATCGACATGAGGATCGTGACGCCGCAGGTGAGAGCGACAAGGGTGGCGACCGCGCTGCCGATGCGGTGGCGCAGCATTCGCAGGGCGAGCATCAGCATGACTCAGCTCTCCTGGGTGACGAGCTGGCGGCGGCCGAGCCACGCCAACTGCTCGGCGATCTGCTCCGCACCCGGCTGGGGCATGTCCCGCACGATCCGGCCGTCGGCCAGGACCATCACCCGGTCGGCGTACGAGGCCGCCACCGGATCGTGGGTCACCATGATCACCGTCTGCTGCGAGTCGTCGACCACCGCCCGCAGCAGGGCCAGCACGTCAGCGGCGGTCTGGGTGTCCAGCGCGCCGGTCGGCTCGTCACAGAAGATCACCTCGGGACGCATCGCCAGCGCCCGGGCGATCGCCACCCGCTGCTGCTGCCCGCCGGACAACTCGGCCGGGCGGTGGTGCAACCGGTCGCCGAGTCCGACCCGTTCCACCACCTGGCGCAGCCAGGCGGCGTCCGGGCTTACCCCGGACAGCCGCAGCGGCAGGCGGATGTTCTCCTCGACGGTCAGCGCCCCGATCAGGTTGAACGCCTGGAAGACGAAGCCGATCCGGCTGCGCCGCAGCTTGGTCAGCTTCGTCTCCGACAACCGCGACAGCTCCTGGTCACCGATCCACACCTGCCCGGAGGAGGGCCGGTCCAGGCCGGCTGCGGTCTGTAGCAGGGTGCTCTTGCCGGAGCCGGACGGTCCCATGACCGCCGTGAACGTGCCGCGGCGAAAATCCGCGTCGACGCTGGCGAGCGCGGTGACCGCCTGCGGTCCGGAACCATAGGTACGGGCGAGTTGTACTACGCGGACCGCCGTGTCGGCGACCTGTCCAACGCGGACGGACATCTGGACACTCTCCATGTCGTCAGAGGACGATTACATGGAGAACGCTATGGTCAGACGGGCTGTCGGACGATCTAGCGTACTGGCCAACCGGGGTACAGCAGGCTGTACCAATCGCGCGGCGCCGGCATCGCTAAGCGCGGCGCTGAGCGTCCTCGAGGTAGCGCAGCACCGCCGTCACCCGCCGGTCGGCGCGGTCGTCCGGGGCGAGACCGAGCTTGGCGAAGATGCTGCGGATGTGCTTGTGCACGGCCCCGTCGGTGACGAACAGCCGCTGCGCGATCGCCCCGTTGCCGAGCCCTTCGGCCATCAGGGCAAGCACGTCGCGTTCCCGGCCGCTGAGCCGGCTCAGAGTGCTGTCGGGACGGCTGCGGGCGAACAACTGGCCGACCACCTCCGGGTCGATCGCCGTACCGCCGTCAGCGACCCGGTGCAGCGCGGTGAGGAACTCCTCCACCCTGCCGACCCGCTCCTTCAGCAGGTAGCCGAGCCGGACCGCGCCGCCGGCGAGCAGGTCGGTGGCGAACGCCTGCTCGACGTACGCCGACAGGACCAGCACCGCGAGCTCGGGTCGACGACGCCGGGCCTCGACGGCGGCCACGATGCCCTCGTCGGTGTGGGTGGGCGGCATCCGGACGTCGACGATCGCGACGTCCGGTCGGAACTCGTCCACGGCGGCCAGGAAGGTGGTCGGTGAGTCGGTGGTGGCGACCACGTCGAGCGCCTCGGCCCGCAGCAGCAGCGCCAGACCTTCCCGCAGCAGGGCGTCGTCCTCGGCGATCACGATCCGCACGGCAGCTCCACGAGTAGTGCCGTCGGCCCACCGGGTGGGCTGGTCAGAGTGAACCGGCCGTCGTGGGCCTGCACCCGCCGCCGGATGCCGCCGATCCCCGAGCCGTGGCTCTCGTCGGCACCGCCCCAGCCGTCGTCGACGATCGACACGTGCAGCCGGTCGCCGCTGCTCCGCACGGTGACCGCCACCGAGGCGGCACAGCTGTGCCGGGCGACGTTGGTCAGCGCCTCCGCGACCACGAAGTACGCCGTCGCCTCGACCGACGCGGCGCACCGGCCCGGGACATCGACCTCCACCGCGCACGGTACCCCGCACCCGGCGGCCAGGCCGTCGAGCGCGGCGGCGAGCCCACGGTCGTCGAGCACCGGGGGCAGAATCCCGCGTACGACGCTGCGCAGCTCCGCGAGGGCCAGTTCGGCCGAGTCGTGCGCGCGGTCCAGGATCTCCACCGCCCGCGCCGGATCCCGGAGCATCGCCCGCCGCGCGGCACCCAGCAGTACCGTGACCGCGACCAGTCGGTTCTGCGCCCCGTCGTGCAGGGACCGCTCGATGCGCCGCAGCTCGACGGCGTGCGCGTCCAGCGCTGCCGCGCGGGTCGCGGTCAGCTCGGCGATCCGCAACGACGTGTCGACGTCGCGCGGGGGTGCCAGCAAGCGCCGCCCCGGCAGCGCCTGTAGCCGGGCCAACCTCGGGCCGAGCGCCACGGTCGCGGCGAGCCAGCCGACCCCGATCAACCCCACCATCAGTGCGTCGGGGAACCCGTCGATCCGCCAGTTGATGAAACCCGGGCCGCCCGCCTCCGGTGGCAGCGCCCAGTAGTACAACGGGAACAGCAGGTTCTGCACCGCGGACATCGGCAGCGACAGCCCGACCACACCCAACCCGAACCCGACGGTGCCGTGCGTGGCCACGAACGCGACCTCGCGCCGCACCCACGGGTCGTGCAGGACGCCACGCAGGCCAGCGGGGACCGCCGGTGGCAGGGGCAGGTCACACCCCCATCGCGACAGTCGGATCCGTTCCCGTCCGGCGGCCAACCGCACCGCCTTCGCCGTCGACGGGACCATCACCAGGCCGATGCCGACCACGCAGGCGAGCGCCACCAGGAGCAGCAGCAGAACGACTGCCAGGGCCAGGATCGACGTGCCGAGGCCGCCGACGAGGTGTTCGATGGCGTCGACAGACATCCGTACGCGGCGACGCAGGTACCGCCGCGCCGCGCGCCAAAGCTGCGGGCCCTGCTGTCCCGCAGTGGCCGAAGCGCCAGCGGCGTCCCTGCGCAGCATCCCGTACCTCCCGGCAGAGACGATAGCGACGCAAGGTCGACTCCGACGCACTGCGGCCCAGAAAGTACAGCCTGCTGTACCAGTCTCCTGTGGGTGCCGGAAATCTCGTCCGCGCACGCAGGGCCTTCGGGTTCCGGGCCGGCCGATTGCTCGGTGTCCGACCTACCCTCGGTGGTTGCTCGCGCGACGAGCATCCCTCGTGTCCGGCCCTGTCCCGGTGCGCGGTTGCCGTGTCCGGCTGGGTTCCGATCATGATCTGGCGCGCCGATCCTGCCGCCCGGATCCTGGAAGACGGGCATTCTCGTGCTGAAGGCGCATCCACTCGACCGGCGCCGTCGATGCCGTCGGTCCTGTCGGCGTGACGTACGTCGGCGGCAGGCGCGGTCACCGGGGCTGGAGCAGCCCGCGTCCGGCCATGAAGGCGCGCAGCGTCTCGGCGTCCTCGGCGGACATCAGGGCACGGGGGATCACGGTCGCCGGCGTCCGGCGGACGTAGACGATCCAGAACTCGGGGGTGTCGCGCACCTGGTCGACGCCGTCCCAGGCGATGCCGCCGGACTCCGCGCCGCTGCGCATCATGATGTTGTCGTCGGTGATGTCGTAGGAACCGTCGACCGCGTAGCGGCCGGAGCGCCGTCGGGCCCGCCACCGGGCCCACGGCGCGTACAGCACGGCCAGCACGCCACCCGCGAGTATCGGTATCCACAGCGGCGTCAGCTGCTCGCCCCACCCGAGTCCCCGCGAGGCGGCGATCCCGGCGGCCCCGACCGCGGCCAGCGCCGCACCGACCTGGCCGAACCTGCGCAGCCGGGCCCTGCTGAGCGCGGCGGCCACCCGGCCCGGATAGTCAGGATCGACCGGGACGTCGAAACGGATGCGCACGCCAGCACGATAGTGCCCGCGCCCTCTTCGGGCAGCATGGAGTTGACCCGGCCGCGACTCCAGCGGTGGCGAGCGGTCAACGCCCCACACCTCGTCGCCCTGGTCCGAGCAGGCGCCCGCTTCGAACGGGGCGAACGCGGCGAACGGTACGAACCCCAGCCAGATGCCCGCGCCCTACGACTGCCAGCAGCCACGTCGAGTCTTGCATCTGACGCATGGGTCAGGGTTTACGGTCGCGCTCCACCGACCCGAACAAGGAGCGTCACGTGCAACCACTGCCTTCCGTCCATCGTCAGGTTCAGTTGCTCACGACTCCGGACGGTCTGCCTCGCCCGGAAGACTTCACCGTCGTCGAGGTCCCGGTGCCACCCCGCGCGTCCGGCGAGGTCCTGGTCCGCAACCGTGCCTTCCTGGTCACCGCGGCCCTGCTCCGGACCCTCATCGGCGCGGCCGCGGCGGGACTGCCCGGCCCGCGACCCGGCGATCCGCTGCCCGGCGCCGCGATCGGCGAGGTCGTCGCCGCCCCCTACTCCAGCGGCCTGCGTCCGGGCGAGTTGGTCGGGCACGACCTCGGCTGGCGCGAGTACGCGGTCCTCCCGGTCGACCGGTGCCGTCGGCTCGGAGACTCGCTACCGGATCCGCTGGCTCACCTGTCGCAGGGCTGGACCGCTTACGCGGCGCTGACCCGCACCGTCGCCGTCCGTACCGGCGACACGGTACTGATCACCGGCGCCGCCGGCGCCGTCGGTTCCCTCGCCGGCCAGATCGCCCGTCGTCTCGGCGCGGCCAGAGTCATCGGCACCACCGGCTCACCGGCGAAGGCCCGGTTCTTGACCACCGAACTCGGCTACGACGCGGTCGTCGTACGCGGAGCGGAACGGATCACCGAGCAGCTCGCCACCGCCGCTCCGGACGGCATCGACGTGGCGCTCGACACCGTCGGCGGCGAACAACTCCAGGCGGCGGTGCAAGCCGCCCGGCCCCACGCCCGCATCGTTCTGATCGGCGCGCTGTCGGCGCAACTCGCCGCCAAGGGCGCCGGCACGACCGCGACGCTGGAACTGGACCTCGTGCCCATCGTGCTCAAGCGAATCAGCATGCGCGGGTTCAACGCCGCCGACCATCCCGACGCGCTCGCCGAATGGACGCAGCGGTTTGGCGCCTGGCTACCCACCGGCAGCATCCGGTTTCCGCATACCCGCATCCATGGAATCGACCGGGCCGCCCACGCGTTCCAGGAGGTCGTCGAGGGACGGCATGTCGGCGCCGTCCTCGTAGAGCTCTGACAGCCGGGAGGCACGATGCGTATCGGTGACGCCGCGGCGACAGCGGGAACCACACCGCGGGCGTTGCGCTTCTACGAACAGCGAGGACTGCTGCCACCACCGGTACGCACCCGCACCGGGCAGCGGACCTACAGCACTGCCGACGTGGCCCGGGTGAAAATCATCCGTGAATTGCTGTCGCTCGGCCTGACCGTCGACGACATCGCCACGCTCAGCGACCACCTTCATCTGCTCGACGGCGACACTCTGCCCGAACACACCGTGCCCGACCGCATCCGGCTGCCACAGGCGAGTGAGATGTTCCGCCGCCGGTTGGAGGTCGTCGACGAGCACATCACCCGGCTGACCCGACTGCGGCAACTGCTGTCCGTCTGCCACGCCCAGTTGGCCGAGACAGCGCCGCCCGCCAACGAGAGCCCAGATCCAGCCCGACCGACAACCACCGCCTGACCGCGGCACAACACCCCGGTTACGGTCACTGCCCTCACGTCCACCGCTCCCCGTTACCTGCTCCCGGCCTGGTGACCGTGTTCTCACCGCCTGAACCGTCACCCTGATAACGGTTCAGGTGGTGACGATGGGAGCGAGACGATGAGCAGCGCAGGGGTGATCTTCAAGCGGTGCGGGTGCCGGGGCGCCAGCCGACGGCGACTTGAGCAGTCGTGTCCCCGGTTGGCCGAGCGGGGGCATGGCAGCTGGTACTTCCACTGCTCCGCGACGAACCTGCTCGGCCGCCGGGAACGGGTCCGCCGGGGTGGTTACCCGTCGCAGGCCGCCGCCCGCCGCGCCCGCGACGAGTGGCTGGCCGGCACCGCGGCGGACCGCACCGCCGCCGGCTGGACGGTCGAGCGGTGGCTACGGCACTGGCTGGACACCCGCACGAAGATCCGGCCCACCACCCGGTTCCACTACACCCGCGACGTCGACAACGTCCTCATCCCCCACCTCGGCCGCTACCGCCTGGCCGACCTCGACGCCCAGTTCCTCCGGACTGTCTTCGCCCAGATCGCCGCCGCCACCAACCGCAAAGGCCGGCCGCAGTCCGCCTCGGCGATGCTGCACCTACGCACCACCCTGCGGGCAGCACTCAACCTCGCCGTCCGCGAAGGCATCATCGAGTGCAACCCTGCCCGGCACATCGAGATCACCGGCGCCGACAGCTCGACCAACGCGAGCAAGCGATTGAGGCTGGCCAGCCCTGGACGGACTCCGGGTACGTGTTCACCCGCCCCGACGGCCAGCCGATCAACCCGAACTACGCCACCACCCGATTCCGCAAACTCGTCCAACGCGCCGAACTACCTCCGGTGCGGCTGCACGACCTGCGGCACGGCGCCGCGTCCCTGGCCCACCAGGCCGGCGCGGACCTGAAGACCCTGCAAGACCTGCTCGGGCACTCCAGCATCGTCATCACCGCCGACACCTACACCACCGTCCTGCCCCAGGTACAGAGACAATGCGCCGACGCCACCGCACACCTCGTCCTCACCGCCGCCCGCCACACCCGCAAGAAGATCAAGATCAAGGCATGGAAGAACCGCCCCACCCGCCGGCCGAAAACAGGTGCCCCCGCTCCGACCGCTCCAGCCGCAGCCCTGAACCAGCAGTTCAGAGCATCGAGACGCGAAGAAAGCACACCAAAGGCGGCGGCACCCACATCGCACCCATGTGACACCCACTGTCCACAGCAGCCAGAAAACACAAGAGGCCTGACCCGCGTTTCCGCAGGTCAGACCCCTTGTGATCTTGCGCGCCCGAAGGGACTCGAACCCCTAACCTTCTGATCCGTAGTCAGATGCTCTATCCGTTGAGCTACGGGCGCTGGTGCTCGGCCAGTCTACACACCCGGCCTTGCGCGGAGACTCCGGGATTCGAACCCGGGAGGGGCTTTAAGACCCCAACCGCATTAGCAGTGCGGCGCCATAGACCAGACTAGGCGAAGTCTCCCCGGTGGCCATCAGACCACCGCCGACCGAGAATACAGCCCCGCCCCCGCAGGGAGCAAAGCGACTTCCACCTTCCGCCGGGCCGGCCTCCGAACCCTCCACCGTGACCAGCGTTTTTGCCCTGCGGACCGCTGCCATCGGGACTACGCTCCATCGATATGCAGGAGCAGCCGCCGAGCGACCCACCTCGCCGCGAGCCACGTGCAGCAACACGTCGCGGCCGTTCTCCCCAGCCGACCTTCACTCCACCGCCCAGCCCCTCGGCCGAACGCGCCCCGGACACGGAACAGCCGGCGGATCCGCCTCGGGGGCGTTCACGGCGAAAGGCGGCGGCTCCGACGGTGCTGTTCCAGCCTCCGGACACCGGCGGCGGTCCAGCCGAGGGGTCGGAGCCGGCCGCACCGCCTCGGCGAGCTCCACGACAGGCCGTCCGGACCGCCCGGCGCGCGGGAGCGGCACCGGAGGACCAACCGGCCGAAGGTGATCCGGAACACACGACGGCGGTCGGGGCCCCGGCGGAAGCAGGAGACGACAGAAGCGCCGGGAGGGCTGCGCCGCGAAGCGCCGCCCCGAAGAAGGCCACGGCCCGGAAGACGCCCGCCAAGCAGACCACCCGCCCCCGGCGGGACACCAGGAAGGCGGGTGCCGCCGAGGAGACGGCACCGGTTACGCCGCACCGACCAGAGCCAGCGACCGCGGCAGAGCCGATGACCGAGGTAGCGCCAGCAACCGCGGTGGAGCCAGCAACCGCGGCAGAGCCGATGACCGCGGTAGCGCCAGCAGCCGCAGTAGAGTCAGCAACCGCGATAGAGCCGGTCGCCACGGTAGAGCCGGCGACAACGGCTTCCGGGAGGTCGGGCACGCCGCCGGCCGGGCGTACCGTCGATCTCGAGCGGATTCTGGCGCATCCGGCCTTCGCGCCGGAGTTGCTGGCGCTGGCGGCGGTGGAGCGGATCGGACCGCAGGCCGCTGCCTGGGCGGC
Organism: Micromonospora sp. NPDC023956; assembly: GCF_040639195.1. Lineage (NCBI taxonomy): Bacteria > Bacillati > Actinomycetota > Actinomycetes > Micromonosporales > Micromonosporaceae > Micromonospora > Micromonospora sp. NPDC023956. The sequence goes on along the minus strand of NZ_JBEZZN010000019.1, from coordinate 18,978 downwards.
CGGGCTACGCGAGGCGTACCCGAAGGTCGAATCCGCCGGCCTGGCCCGGCTCGCCACCCGGCGGTTCGTCCGGGCGGCCGGTTGGGGTGGGGCGACCGTCGCGGTGGCCGGGCTCTTCGCTCCCCTGGCCGAGCTGGCGGCGGTGCTCTGGACCCAGTCCGGCCTGGTGCTGCACCTGGCGGCGGCGCACGGCCGCGATCCGGTCGATCCGGAGCGGGCGGTCGAGCTGTTGGTGCTGACCCGGGTGCACCCGGACGCGGAGAGCGCCCGGACCGCTCTGGCCGCCGCCCGCGCGGCAACCGGGGAGGGCGAGCCACCGTGGGGCCGGGTGGCCGAGGCGGCCTGGCGGCTGGCCGCCCCGCTCGCCGCGCAGGCCGGCGGCTGGTTGGCGCTGCGCTTGGCATCGCGGCTGCTGCCCGGTGCGGCGATCCTCGCCACCGCCGCCGGGAACTCGGCCGCCGTGGAGCGGCTGGCCGCCCGCGCGATCACGGTCTACCGGCGGCAGCCGGGGTTCCACCAACCTCAGAGCCAGTCGAACCACTCCCTGGGCAGTAGGGAGTAGCCGACGAACGCCACGATGTCGAGCAGGGTGTGCGCGACGACCAGCGGCATGACCCGCCGGGTCCGCAGGTAGAAGAGGCTGAAGACGACCCCCATCACCGCGTTGCCGACGAACGCGCCGAAGCCCTGGTAGAGGTGGTAGGAGCCGCGCAGCAGCGCACTGGTGGCGATCACCGCGCCGACCCGCCACTGGAGCTGCCGCAGTCGGGTCGTCAGGTAGCCGACCGCGATCACCTCCTCCAGCACGGCGTTCTGCACGGCGGCGAGGATCAGCACCGGCACCGTCCACCACAGCTCGGGCAGCGCGGCCGGCACGACGGTGGCGTTGAGTCCGAGCTGCGCGGCGACCCAGAACAGGGCCAGGCCCGGCAGGCCGATCAGCGCGGCCAGGCCGGCGCCCCGGGCCAGGTCCCGGCCGGGCTGCCGGGCGTCCAGGCCGAGGGTCCGGCCGGCGTCGCCCGGGTCCCGGTTGACCAGGTGTACGGCGAGCAGCACCGGCACCAGCGCGAAGACGATGCCGAGCACCTGGTACGTCAGGTCCAGCCAGGGCCGGGGTGACACCGAGGTGTTCAGTGCGGCGGTCTGCCGGGAGAGTCCCCCCTCGGCGGTCAGCTTGGCGGTGAGGGAGACCACGGCGTAGATCGCGGACTGCCCGAGCGACAGCCCGAGTACCAGCAGCGTCTCGGTGCCGAGGACCCGGTGCGACGCCGGTCGGGTGAGCTCAACGGTCACCGCACCACTGTGCCCGATCGCCGTTGCGGACGGCACCGCAGGCCGCGCCGACCAGCGCGAATCGATCGCACATTCTGTGCGACCACCATCGACGCTCCGTGGTCATGCTGGGTCCTGCCCGATCCACCGTCCTGCCGAGGAGAGCGCCGATGGAGAACTTCGCGCGGCTGCTGAAGGAGAGCTGGGCTCTGGTCGAAGGGGACCGGGAGCGCCTGAGCGACTACTTCTACGCCCGCCTGTTCCTCCTCGACCCCGACCTGCGGAAGCTCTTCCCGGTGCAGATGCGCGGCCAGGGCGACCGCATCCTCGACGCGATCGTCGCCGCCACCCAGGCGGTCGACGACCCGGAGAGCTTCGACGAGTACCTCCGCGCCCTCGGCCGGGACCACCGGAAGTACCACGTCACCGCCGACAACTACGCCACCATGGGGATCGCCCTGCTGGACGCCCTGCGCACCGCCGGTGGGGACGGCTGGAACCTGGAGTACGACCAGGCGTGGCGGGACGCGTACGCGGCGATCGCGGAGAAGATGCAGGCCGGCGCGGCGGCCGACGACAACCCGCCGTTCTGGCACGCCGAGGTGCTGACCCACCAGCGGTACGGCCCGGACACGGCCGTGCTGACCGTCCGGGCCCTGCAACATCCGCTGCCGTACCGGGCCGGTCAGTACGTCAGCATCGAGGCGCCCCGGTACCACCCCCGGGTGTGGCGGACGTACTCCGTTGCGAACGCCCCGAACGACGACAACATCCTGGAGTTCCACGTCCGGACACCGGGCGCGGGCTGGCTCTCCGGCGCCCTGGTCCGCCGGGTCAAGCCGGGTGACCTGCTGCGGATCGCCGCACCGATGGGCGGCATGGTCCTCGACCGCGCCTCGGAGCGGGACATCCTCTGCGTGGCCGGCGGGGTCGGGTTGGCTCCGGTCAAGGCGCTGGTCGAGGAGTTGACCACGTACAACCGGACCCGCTGGGTGCACGTCTTCTACGGCGCCCGGCACGCCGAGGACCTGTACGCCCTGGCCGTTCTCCAGAAGCTGGTGGCCGCCCATCCGTGGTTGTCGGTGACTCCGGCGTGCAGCGCGGACCCGGGCTTCGACGGCGAGCGGGGCGACATCTCCGACGTGGTGACCCGTTACGGCCCGTGGACGGCGCACGACTGCTTCGTCTCCGGGTCGGCCGGGATGGTCCGGTCCACCCTGCGGGCGCTCGCCGCCGACCAGGTGCCGGCGCAGCACGTCCGGTACGACACCTTCGGCAACCTCTAGGCATTCCTCCCCCCAAGCCGGGTCGCGTGCCCCCGCCCCCTGGGGCACGCGACCCGGCGCCCCCCGTGCGTCGGCTGGGTCAGTAGCGCCAGGCGTGACTGCTCTCGCGGTACTCCTCCACCGGCACCAGCGGTACGCCCGGTGCCATCCGGTCGACGTAGAGCCGACCCTCCAGGTGGTCGATCTCGTGTGCGACCAGCCGGGCCATGCCGAACTCGAAGGACGTGATCAGGCGGGTGCCGTCGACGCGGCCGTGTTCCACGTCGAGCCGCAGCGACCGGGGGACGAGACCTCGGTGGTCGAAGAAGGAGAGGCAGCCCTCGTACTGCTCGTCGGTGTCCGGGGAGCAGTCGACCACCCGGGGGTTGAGCAGCACGACCGGGTCGGCGGTGCGGTCCGGCGGGCGGACCACGGCCGCGGCGCAGCTGAGCCCGAGTTGGGGGGCGGCCAGCCCGACGCCCCGGCTGAACCGGTGCAGTTCGTCGAGTTCGGCGAGGGCGGTGAGCAGCCGTTCCACCACGTCCCGGGCGACCGCTCCCTCCCGGGGCAGGTCGAACTGGCGGACGGGTTGGCGGAGCAGGTCGGCACCGCGCTGGACGATGCCGGCGCCCCGCATCCGGTCACTCGGCCGGGGACGTGCGGGGTCGGCGGAGGACCGGGACGGGGTGGACGTGGCCGGCGGGTTGCGGAACCGCCACTGGAGCCGGTAGCGAGCGTTGAGCGGCGGGTTCTCGGTGGCCCACTCGAAGATCGCCCGGTCCTCCTCCTGGTGGCGCTGCACCGGGGTGCGCAACGGCCCCTCTTCCGCCGACAGCGAGGTTTCCAGTCCCCAGACCTGCGGTTCCAGCACGGCGGGCAGGTCCAGCCGCACGTCGAGTGCCCGGGTCGGCACCCGGACGGCGCGCTGGAACCAGCGCCCCCACTTCTCCTGGCCGACGCAGTACTCGTACTCGATGGTGGCCCGGTCACCGGGGTAGAGCGGAAAGCGCCCGTCGCTGTTCTCGAAGAGGAGCCAGAACTCCTTGAACGCGTCCCGGTCGTGCTTGGCCCGCCAGTGCATCGGTTCCCGTTCGCCCCGGTCGTCCCGGTACGCCCGCAGTTGTAGTTCGGCGAAGGTGAGGGGGTGGTCCCGGTGGTGCCGGTTGGAGCGGCCGGGGTCGTTCGGGTAGCGGTCGACGGCCACCCGGGCCAGGTAGCGGGTGACCGGCTCGGTGCCGGCGTTGTAGAGGGCCCGCCGGACGACGCAGTGGTAGATGCCGTCGCGGTAGGTGAGCCCGGCCAACTCGTGCTCGACGATCAGGCCCGTGCCGGGGGGCATCCACTGGCCGGGGACCGGCGGGTCGCGGTGCGGTGGGGCGGTGCGGGCGTGCCGGAGGTCGTCGTATTCCCGGAAGCGCTGCCAGATCGCGCCGCCGGCCTCCAGGACCGCCTCGGCGCGGCGGGCGAAGTCCTCGGTGGGGCGGTGCCGGCGACTCTCGACGTGGCTGACGTACGACGGGTCGAACCCCATCAGGGTGGCGAGCTGTTTCTTGGACAGCCCTCGCTCGATCCGGTGCCGGCCGAGCTCGGCTGCGAACGATTCGGCGGCCCGTTCGAGGGGCGAGGTCGTCATCAGCTTCCTCATGGCCGGGAGTATCAGTTTCACGTTCGATCGGCGGTTCTCCACGGAAGTGGCACGTTGCCGACTCTGACCTTGACAACGCTCCCCGGATCACTTTTGGCCTGTCCGGTATGCCCTTCTCACCGTCGGGTTTCCGACCCGCGGACCCGGGTACGAGCACGATGGGCGGACGGAACCCGCATCACTTCGCCCAACCCTCCCCTCGGAGCGAAAGTTAGGTTAGCCTTAGCTATGGCTGGCCACGACGAGGGAGGTGCCAGTGACAGCGGTGATCCCGCCCCGTGTCGCCGCCGCGCCGCTCGCGCCGGTCACCGCGACGCTGCGGGCCATGTTCCGCACCGACGCCCTCCCCGGGCTCGTCCCCGGCCTGCTGGTCACCGACGAGTACGGCTGGTCCCCGGCCACCACCCTGGTGAACGGCGACCGCCTTCCTGACTTCCTGGCGGCCGCCGCCCGTTTGTGGGGCGGCCGACCGCACGCCTGCGCCGCCCTGGCCTGGAAGTCGTACAGCTACTGGGCGGCGTTGCCGGCGGTGCTCGGCTGGGCGTCCGCGCGGCGGGTTCCGCTGCTCGACCCGGCCGACGTGCTGGTCCATTTCGACGACCCCCGTTCCCTCGTCACGCTCGGGCTGCGCCGGTCCACGACCGTGGCGGTGCTGCCGACCGACCCGCTGGCCCTGGCACCCCCGCCCGAGGTGCGGGTGGTCGCCGACGAGACCGAACTGCTCGGCCTGCTCCGGGGGTCGCTGCTCGACGCCCACTTCACCCCGCTGATCCAGGCGATCCAGACCGAGGTCCGCATCGGCACCCGTACGCTGCTCGGGTCGGTCGCCTCGGGCATCGCCCACGGGGTCCTGCGGGCCGCCGACGCGCTGCCCGGCTCGGCGGTGGAGGCGGTCGACACCCTGCTCGGCACGCTCGACGTCCGGGACCTGGTCGACCTGGTGCCGGCGCCGTCCGGTCAGCCCACCGTGCAGCGCCGCACCTGCTGCCAGGCGTTCACCCTGCCGAAGCCGAAGTACTGCCAGGACTGCTGCATCCGCCCCTGACCCCCGTCCGTCGCGCCGGCTCCGCCGGCTCTCCGACCGGCTCCGGGGCGGTCAGTCCACCAGCGGGCGGACGTCCCAGAGCCAGACCCCGCCGGTACGGACCGGCTCGACGCCGGTCAGCTCGGTCATCCCGCGCCGGAGCGCCTCCTCGTACCGGTGCGGGGCGAGCACCACCGCCCCGGCCCGCCAGTACCGCAGGTCGTCGACGGCGGCCACCCGGTCCTGCGGGGTGATCGGCGGCACCGCGCCGGTGCGCCGGATGGTGACGAAGAAGCTGCTGGTCGGCCGGGGTGTGGCCCCGAACAGGGCGATCCGCCCCTCGGGCGCGTCCGGCCGCCGGTCCGGCCCCAGGAAGTAGCCCCGGGCGATCGGCATCTCCAGGCCGGTCACCGCGGACCAGCGCAGCGGATCGGCGTCGTCGGTGTCCGGCAGCGGCAGGGCGACCAGGCTCCGCCCACCGGCCAGGTACGGTCGCCACGCGCCGGAGGTGACGAACTCGGGCACCGGGTCCAGGCGGGCGGTCGGCAGCGGGGTGGGCAGCAGGGGCAGCAGCGCCATCGCCAGCACGGTGACCGCGCCGAACCGGATCTGCCGGCGCGCCGCCGGATGACGCCGACCCAGTTCCCCGGCGCGCTCGACGCCGTACGCCAGGAGCAGGCCGACGACCGGGGTCAGCGCCAGCGCCCAGCGGGTCGGCACCACCGAGTGCAGGATCGGCAGGTTCTCCAGGGCCCCCCAGGGCGCGGGGACGCCGGTGTCCCGGCCGTTGTAACGGATCTCACGTCCCAGCGAGAGCACGGCGAACAGCAGCCCGGCTGCGGCGAGGCCGAGCACCTCGGCGCGGTCCCGCAGCCACCAGACGAGGGCGGGCACGAGCAGCACCAACGGCCAGCCGAAGAAGGCGTTCTCCTCGGTCGGGTTCTTGGCCAGCCGCTCGGTGTCGCGCGGGTCCCCGGCCAGCGACTCGCCGGGCCAGGCGACGAAGGAGGCGAGGTCGCTGCGGTAGCCCCGGATCAGCCGGGAGAGGCCCTCGTACGCGCCGGGGCCGAAGAACTGGACGTAGAGCGGGTACGCCAGCACGACGAGCGCGAGGGCGGCGGCGACGCCGAGCCCGGTGAGGAAGGGGCGGCCGTGCCGCCGCAGGTCGGGCCGGCGGACGACCAGCACGGCGACCACCACCCCGAGCCCCACCGCGGTCATCAGCAGGATCTCCAGGTTGAGGAACGCCTGCCAGACGACGAGGAGCCCGAGGAGCAGGCCGTTGCGCACCGACCGGCCCGGTTCGCGCAGCGCCAGCGTCCGCCAGACAATCAGCGGGACCACGTACTGGGCGACGATGTTGGGATGGGCGTTGGCGTGGGAGATCATCGCCGGGGAGAAGGCGCAGAACGTCGCCCCCACCCAGGCCGCGAGCCGGGACCGGGTCAGCACCCGGGAGATGACGAGGTACCAGGCGGTTCCGGTGGCGATCATCGCGCTGGTGAGAAAGAGAAGAAAGGCGGCGCGCGGCCCGAACAGCACGGTGACCGGCGTCATTGGCAATGAAACGGATAATACGGACGTATTTGCCATGAGGTTGACGCCCTCCGGCACGTTCATCCGATCCGAACCGAACGGGTACGCGAAATCGGTCACCACCCGCGCGCCGTGCGCCATCATCCACTCGAACTGCGCCTGGTCGGTGGGATTGACCAGGCTCTCGTGGTCGGGATTCGTCCAGAACCGCGCGGTCACCCAGAGGGCCAGGAGTACGAAGCTCACCACCGCGACGACGTCCGGAAGCCATCGACCGGCCAGGCGCACGCCCGCGTCCGGCCCACCCGGATCATCCCGTCGCACCGCACTGGAGGGCACCGGACCGAGGACCCGCTCCCGACCAACCCCTGACTCCGGTGTAGTCATGACAATTCAGAGAGTAGTCAGGCTCCGACGGCAAGGTGTGCGTTTCGGAGTTCCGGCGTAGTATGTGCCAGGTTCGCCCGGTAGAGATCTCGCACCCCCGATCGAACCCCATTCCGGTCACCCCCCGTGACCTGATTTCCCCACCGACGACACAGGTGGTTGACTCTGTCGGGTCCGGGTGCGGGTCGAGTCATATGGTGAGGAATCGACGCATGGCAGAAATCACTGGGGACCAGCGCGTGCAGTCCGAGGTGCTGGAGGGCCTGGCCACAGCCGTCAACCACCGGCAATGGTTCGTCGAGCTCGCCCTCCCGTATCTCGGCGACAACCCCATCGAGATCGGCAGCGGGCTCGGGGACTACGCACTGGAGTGGGCGCCGCACCTGCCCCGCTTCACCGCCACCGAGGCGGACCCGGACCGGCTGATCGCGCTCAAGGAGCGCCTGGTCGACCACCCGACCATCGAGGTCCGGCAGATGCTGCTGCCGCACGACGGGATCGGCGGCGAGTACAGCGCGGCCGTCTCGTACAACGTCCTCGAACACATCGAGGAGGACGTCGACGCCCTGCGCAGCATGCGGGACCTGGTCCGGCCGGGCGGTGCGGTGATCATCATCGTGCCGGCGTTCCAGTTCGCGATGAGCCCGGCGGACATCGCCACCGGCCATGTCCGCCGCTACACCAAGCGGACCCTCGGGGCGGCGATGACCGGAGCCGGCCTGCGTGTGGAGCGGATCCACTACGCCAACGCGCTCGGCCTGATCGGCTACTTCATGGCCACCAAGGTCTTCCGGCTGATGCCGAAGGAGGGCCCGATGGTCAAGGTGTACGACACCACCGTCCTGCCGGTGACCAAGGCCGCCGAGCAGCTCGTCCGGCCGCCGTTCGGCCAGTCGGTCTTCGCCGTCGCCCGGGTCCCCGGCTGACCGGCGGTTCCACCCGACCGCTTTCCACCCGGTCCCACCACGAAGGGCCGCGCCCGTCCGCCGGGACCGCGGCCCTTCCGCTCGTCGTGGTTACTCCCTGACCTGGTACGTCGGGCGCATCACCGCCCGAGCCAGGGTGTGGAAGGCCAGGTTGAAGCCGACGTACGCGGGCGTCGCCTCCGGCGTGACGTCCAGGTTCTCCACGTCCAGCGCGTGCACCGCGAAGACGTACCGGTGCGGGCGGTCCCCGGCGGGCGGAGCGGCCCCGCCGTACCCGTGCTGGCCGTAGTCGTTGCGGACGCTGAACGCTCCGCCGAGGTCGCCCTCGACCGCGCCCCGGGGCAACTCGGTCACCGAGGCCGGCAGGTTGACCAGCACCCAGTGCCAGAAACCGCTGCCGGTGGGGGCGTCCGGGTCGAAGCAGGTGACCACGAAGCTCTTCGTCCCGGCGGGGAAGTCGGACCAGGCCAGGTGCGGCGACACGTTCCCGCCGCCGACGCTCCCGTGCGCGTACGCCCCGTCCATCGGCTCGCCGTTGTGCACGTCGTCACTGGTCAGGGCGAACGACCCCACGGTCGGCAGCAGCTCGTACGGGTCCGGGGCGATCGGTCGTTCCAGGGTCATCGGTGATCCCTCTCACTGAAGTCGGTTTCCGCCCATCTTCTTACCCCGCCCCGACCTCCACCCGAACACCGGCAGACTCGGACGCGGCGGCCGACCTCGACGCGGGTCCGTGAGCCGGCGGCAGCGCTCGGAGCGCCACGGGAGAGGCCCTGCCCAGCGGCACGGCCTCTCCCGTCGGGCGGCTCAGGCCACCGAGGCGGGGAAGCGGTCCCACACCCGGTGCGCGGCCATCAGCCGCTGCACGGCGGCGAAGACCTCGGTGCCGGAGTCGCCGGTGACCACGCCGGGCGTACCGCTCACCCGGGCCTCGCGCAGCACGGCGACCCCGTCGCCCCACGCGCCGATCGCCTTGGCGTGCCGCCAGCACTCGTCGACCAGGAGCAGCACCCGTGGGTCCACGGTCACCGAGTCGGCCGCGCCGGCCTTGGCGTCGCGCGCCGGGATCGCGTCCGGTGCCGGCGTCGGCGCTCCGGCCAGCAGGAGGACGTCGAACTCGACCGACCGACCGGTGGCGAAGGTGCGCTGCACGGTCAGGTCGCCCACCGTGCCGCCGTGCGGGGCGATGATCAGCGGCACCATGCCGGCGTCGAACACCGCCCGACGCACCTGGTCGACACCGTCGAGGTCGCCGGTGGCGTCGACGAGGATCCCGACCGTCCGGCCGTCGGCCGGCCACTCCCGACCGACCTGGGAGAGCGCCGGGCTGGGCGTGACGTCGTCGAGCGGCACGGTCGGCTGCGGCGCGGACAGGCCCAGGCCGGTGGCGACCTCCGCGCAGAGCACCGGGTCGATGTTGGCCAGGCACTGGAGTTGGCGTTCCCGGATCGCCTGGTGGTAGCACTTGCCCAGCTCGAAGGTGTAGGCGCGGATGATGTGCTCCTTCTCCACCCCGGACATGCTCCGCCAGAACAGGCGGGCCTGGCTGAAGTGGTCGTCGAAGGAGACCGGGTTCGCCCGGACCTTGGGTGCCTCCGTGACGGTCACCGGCACGTCGACGAACGCGCCGTCGTCGGGGCCGGCCGGGAACGGGTTGCCGCCGTCGAGCGAGTTCGGCCGGTAGGGCGCCACGCCCGCGTGGACGGCCTGCTGGTGGAAGCCGTCGCGCAGCATGTCGTTGACCGGCGCGTGCGGGCGGTTGACCGGGATCTGCGCGAAGTTCGGCCCGCCCAGCCGGGTGAGCTGCGTGTCGACGTACGAGAAGAGCCGGCCCTGGAGCAGCGGGTCGTTGGTGACGTCGATCCCCGGCGGCAGGTGCCCGGGGTGGAAGGCGACCTGTTCGGTCTCGGCGAAGAAGTTCGTCGGCGTCCGGTCGAGCACCAGCCGGCCGACCGGTTGCACGGGGGCCAGTTCCTCCGGCACGAGCTTCGTCGCGTCCAGCAGGTCGATGCCGGCGAACGTCTCCTCCGGGGTGTCGGGGAAGACCTGGATGCCGAGCTCCCACTCGGGGAACGCACCGGCCTCGATCGCGTCGTAGAGGTCCCGGCGGTGGAAGTCCGGGTCCACGCCGCCGAGCAGCTGCGCCTCCTCCCAGGTCAGGGAGTGCACGCCGAGCTTGGGCTTCCAGTGGAACTTGACCAGCACGGTTTCCCCGGCCGCGTTCACCAACCGGAACGTGTGGACGCCAAAGCCCTCCATCATCCGGTACGAACGTGGGATGCCCCGGTCGGACATGTTCCACATCGTGTGGTGCTGCGCCTCGGTGTGCAGGGAGACGAAGTCCCAGAAGGTGTCGTGCGCGCTCTGGGCCTGCGGGATCTCCCGGTCGGGGTGCGGCTTCCCGGCGTGGATGACATCGGGGAACTTGATCGCGTCCTGGATGAAGAAGACCGGGATGTTGTTGGCGACGAGGTCGAACGTGCCCTCGTCGGTGTAGAACTTCGTCGCGAAACCACGGGTGTCACGAACCGTGTCGGCTGATCCACGCGAACCCAGGACGGTGGAGAACCGCACGAAGACCGGAGTCTCCTTCCCCTTGGCGAGGAAGCCGGCCCGGGTGACGCCCTCGGCGCTGCCGTACCCGGTGAACACCCCGTGCGCCCCGGCGCCCCGCGCGTGCACGACGCGCTCGGGGATGCGCTCGTGGTCGAAGTGGGTGATCTTCTCGCGCAGGTGGTGGTCCTGGAGCAGGACCGGACCGCGCGGCCCGGCCTTCAGCGAGTGGTCGGTGTCGCGCAGCCGCGCCCCCTGGGCCGTGGTCAGGTAGGGGCACTGCTGCGCCCTGGCCGTCGGGGACACCCCGGTCGCCGCTCCGGTCGGCGTACGGGTGTCCGGCGTCCCCTGCTCCGGTTTCGGTGGCAGCGGGTCATGGGGCGTGGTCGGTTCGGCGACGGTCGGCGGCGCGCTGCCGGGTGCCCCGGGGACGTCCGGGCTCAGGGCGTCGGCCACCTTCCCGGCGGCGGACTCGGCGATCTGCTTGACAGCCTCGACAGGCTTGCGGGGGTCCATCTGGGCGGGTCCTCCAGGAAACACGGGTGGGTAGACTCCCGAAGCCGTACCCGGGCGCGGTCCGACAAAACGGAAAACCACCGGGTCACCCGAACTCCCGGCACCGGCCCTTCCCGACCGACCGGGCGACGGCCCCAACCGGGAGCGGTGGACACCCCGTCAGGAGGGATCCGGTCGGCCGGTCCGCGCCGTCCGACCGGCGGTCGCGTACGCCGTCAGGAAGACCACCACCCCGATCCAGACCAGGCAGTACGCGCCGAACGCGCCGAGGGTCACCGGCTCGTCGAGGGTGACGTACCCGATCACGAACTGGATCGTCGGCAGCAGGAACTGGAGCATGCCCATGACGGTGAGCGGCGTGCGCACCGCGGCGAACCCGAACAGCGCCAGCGGCAGCGCGGTGACCAGACCGGTGCTCGCCAGCAGCAGGGAGTGCCCCGCGTCGCCACCGAAGTGCCCCTGACCGGCCGAGCCCAGCACGGCGAGGTACACCGCCGCCGGAACCGCCAGGGTCGCCGTCTCCACGGCGAGCCCGCGCCAGGTCGGCATGGCTGCCTTCTTGCGCAACAGGCCGTAGAAGCCGAAGGTGACGGCCAGACCGAGGGCGACCCACGGCGGCCGTCCCGCGTCGATCGCGAGCCAGAGCACACCCACGCCGACCAGGCCGATCGCCGTCCACTGGACGCCCGTCGGGCGCTCCCGCAGCAGCAGACCGAGCAGGGTGCTGAACAACGGCGTGATGTAGTAGCCCAGCGACGCCTCGATCACGTGGTCGCTGTTGACCGCCCAGATGTACAGCCCCCAGTTCGCGCCGACGAAGCAGCCGGCGGCCATCAGCATGCCGAGCCGCCGTCGGTCCCGCCACAGCGAGGGCACCCACCGCCAGTCCCGCAGGACGGTGAGCACGAGGGCGACCAGCACCAGCGACCAGACGACCCGGTGGGCCAGGATCTCCACCGCCGCTGCCGGCTCCAGCAGCGGCCAGTAGAGGGTGAGCAGGCCCCAGAGGGTGTAGGCCCCCACCCCCGCCAGCACCCCCACGCTCTGCCGCCGGTCGGACCCGGTCGCGGTGGTCGGCGCGGGGAGGTCGGCGTCCAGCCGGGTCTGCTGCGTCATCGGCCGCTGCCGGTGACCGGACGGGGACGCCGACCCCGCCACTGGCGTACCCACATCCGTAGGTCGTGCGAGGGGCCACGGTCCCGGGTGCGGTACGTCGTGCCGTGCGGGGGCTGCGGCTTCGTCGGCAGTTCCTCCCCCGCCTCCAGCCGCTCCAACAGGCCCACCAGCCGGTGCAACGCGATCTTCTCGGCCCGGCAGTACAGGTGTTCCGCGAGTTCGCCGCCGTGCACCGGCGGACGCACCACGTCGATCAGCGGGCCGGTGTCCACGCCGGCGTTGACGTGGTGGATGGTGACCCCGGCCTTCTCCGGCTCGTCGTGGTAGAGCGCGAAGAAGACGCAGTGGTTGCCCTTGTACTCCGGCAGGTGACCGCCGTGCACGTTGACGATCCGGTCACCGGCCGCCGCCAGCACGGCCTTGCCCAGGATCGAGCAGCCGATCACCACCGTGACGTCGGGACGCGCGGCGGCGAGACCGTCGGCCACCTCCGCCGCGTTGATCGAGTTCACCACGACGGCGTTGTCCGCGTCGGCGTACAGGGGCGGGTGGTGCCGGAAGTACTCGCGCCGGTAGCGGTCCTTGCCGGTCCACGAGCGGCGGATGTCGTGGTAGCGGAAGTAGGCGTAGTCGCGGTACCGCCGGCGGCTCCACAGCCGGGCGACCTTCGCCGCGCCCGGTTCGACTGCGGCGAAGACCACGTCGAACCGGGTCCGCAGCAGCGACTCCAGGTACCGGTGGTGGTGGTCGTCCGCGCGCAGGACAGCGACCCGCAGAGAAGGCACGTCGGTCTCCGTTTCCGTACTGCTGGTTGGTCCGGTCGACCGGGTCGTCACCGACCCGGCGGCGTCGCCGACACCGCACGTGGTTCGGCGACCGACACGGTGATCGCGGCGTGCCCGGCGCCGGCCGCCGCGGCCGCGTCCGCCGCCGTCTCGCCCACCGCGAGGACGTGGCCGATCCGGTCGCGGAACGAGTGGTGGCGTTCCCGTCGCTCTCCGACCGTGGCCGTGCAGACCACGTCCACCACGCCGGAGACCGTCCGGGCCCGGTCCAGCCCGGCGACGCTCGCCACCTCGCCGCTGGCCGGCAGGGTCAGGAAGCGGATGGCGGCGTGGTGGTGGGGACGGGGGTCCGGCGCGACCACGGCCCGGCCCGCGGCCCGCATGATCGTCGCGGCGATCATGTCGTGGCCGGTGGCCAGGCGCACCAGGTGCGGGATCATCCCACCGGCCAGCCGGGGGTTGACCTCCATGACGACCGGACCCCGTTCGGCCAGCCGGATCTCGACGTGCGCGGGACCGGACCGCAGCCCCAGGGCCTCGACGGCGTCGCGTGCCGTCGCCGCGATCCGGCTGGCGACGGAGCGGTCCAGCAGGGCCGGGAAGTCGTGCCCGACCTCGACGAAGAAGGGCTCCTCGCCCAGGTGCTTGGCGGTGATGCCGTAGACCGTGCCGTCCAGCATCTCCACCGAGTACTCGGGACCGGTGATCCGCTCCTCGACCAGGATCCGCGGTTCGACGGGCAGGCCACGCTCGTTGTGCCGCACCGCGAGGAGTTCGCGCGCCCACGCCGTAGCCTCCTCCGGCCCCCGGCAGGCGCGGACCCCCTCGGACCCGGAACCGAAGCAGGGTTTCACCACGACGTCGCCGCCGAGCTGCCCGGCGGCCTCGCCGGCCCGGTCTGCGTCGACGCACTCGACGAAGCGCACCGCGCCGGGGCGGTCGGCCAGGGCACGCCGCTGGGCGCCCTTGTCCCGGCAGGTCCGCACCGCGTCCGGGTCCGGCGCGGGCAACCCCAGGTGCGCCGCCAGCCGGCTGGCCGCCAGCACGAAGTAGTCGCTGCTGGAGAGGACCGCGCCGACCGGGGCGCGGGTGGCGAGCGCGGCGCAGGCCGCCTCCAACGCCCGCGTGTCACCGGTGTCGACGGGCACGCACTCCAGGCCGTCCGCCGTCGCGTACGGATACCGGGCCGGATCGGCGGCGAGCAGCACCGGGGTCAGGCCGAGCGCCCGGCCGGTGCTGGCGAAGAGGCGGCCCGTCCCGGTGGTGTTGCTCTCCACGAGGACCAGCCACGGCCGGGAGGCGCTCATGCCGACCGTCCGGAGGTGTGGTCGTTCCCGCCCCGGACGATCGCGGTGGTCCCGGCCACCGACGTGTGGAACGCATCGCGTTTCGTCACTGCTATCAATCCCCGCAGGTGTGTGGATCGGTTGGCATGCTGGACACCGACGTGACGATCTACCGACCTCCGGACGCGGATCCGACAAACATCCCTGGTCCGCAGAACACGTCTACCCACAGTAGAGGTTTCGGATGCTACAACCGTGAGGACGGGCCGTCAAAGACGCGGTTACAACCTGTTCACGACTGTTCGATTCGTGAATCCGTCCCGTGTTCCGGAACTGTTCGACGCCCGGCGTCGGGCGATTCGCCGAGCCACTCGCCGACCGCCGCCGTGAGCGCCAGGTCGGCACCGGTCAGCCGGTCGAGCCACGACAGGTGCCATCCGCGATGCGCCGCCCAGAGCACGGCGGCCCGTTCCGCCACCGTGGCGAACTCGCCCGGCCCGCCACCGTAACGCTGACCGGCGACGACCTCTGCGGCGTCCAGTTCGACCAGGTCGAGGTCGTCCAGCCAGCCCGGCGGACCGAATTTCGCCAGGTCCGTCGAGCCGGCCTCGACCGCGCGGCGGACCGCCTCGCCGACCATGCGGTGCGCGGAGCGGAACGGCACGCCGCTGCCGACCAGCCGGTTGGCGAGCCACGTCGCCACGGTGAACCCGTTCTCGACCCGGGCCCGCATCCGGTGCTCGACCGGTCGGGCACCGCTGACCAGTACCTGACCGAGCAGGACGGCGTCCTCCACCGCGTCCAGTCCGGGCCAGCCGCACCCGACCGCCTCCGTACCGACCTCGATCGAATTCGTGAACGGCGCGCTCTTCATCACCGCAGCCGCCGCCGTCCACGCTCCCACCGATTCCCCGGCCTTGGCCCGGACGTGTTCCAGAAGGAAGGCGTTACGTTTCTGCGGCATCGCGGAACTGCCTCCGACAAGGCGGTCCGGAAACGTCACGAAGCCGAACTCCTCGGTGCTCCAGAGCTGGAGATCGGTGGCCAGCCGGCTCAGGGTCACCGAGAGGCCGGCCGCCGCCGCGAGGATCCGCAGCAGGACGTCCCGGCTGGCCACGACGTCCAGCGCGTGTCGCGGTCCACGGTCGAACCCGAGGAGCCGGGCGGTCCGGGTGGTGTCGATGGGCAGGTCGGTGCCGGCCACCGCCCCCGCGCCGAGCGGGCAGACGTCCAGTTCGGCGGCGGTGTGCAGGGCGGTGACGTCCCGGCCGACGGCCTCGGCCACCCCGAGCAGGTAGTAGCCGTAGGTGATGGGCATCGCGGCCTGGAAGTGGGTGTGCACGGGCATGACCACGTCGCGGTAGGCGCGGGCCCGGGAGAGGAGGACGCCCTCCAGCCGCACCGCCTCCTCGCTGAGGCGCAGCACCCGGTCCCGCAGCCGCATGCTGGTGATCGTCGCCTTCAGGTCGTTGCGGGAGCGTCCGGTGTGCAGCACGCCGCCGACGTCCGGGCCGAGGCGCTCGACCAGGTACCCCTCGTACATCAGGTACAGCCCGCGCGGCGCGGGTCGCCCCACCAGCGCCCGGTACCGGTCGGCCGCCAGCTCGTCGACGCACCGCAGCAGGGTGGCGGCGAGTTCACCGGCGACGATCCCCCGCTCGGCGAGCATCACCAGGTGGGCGCGGTCCACCCGGACCATCAGGTCCAGCTCCTCCTCGATCCGGGCGGCGGACAGCTCGCCGTACACCACCCGCTGACTGCGCCGGCCGAGCTGCCCGGCGAGTCGGCCGGTCCCGCTCATCGCGCACCCGCCGGTGCGTCGAGCGACGAGACGACCTCGTCGTACGGCCGCCGGCCCCACTCGTAGGCCGACCACTCGCCGTCCGGGACCCGTGGGTCGCTCAGGAACACCGGCACCTCCGGCGCCGCCCGGTCCAGGTGGCCGTCGTCGCGCAGCCAGTCGTCGTCGTAGACGGTGTCCTGGTACCGGTAACCGTCGTCGGGGAGCATGACCACGGTGCGGGAATCCGGGTTGGCCCGTGCCCACCAGTGGGCGACGTGGAAGGCCGCGCCGCTCGTCGGCCCCTTGAACATCGAGAACTGCCGGTGCAGGCGACGCGTCGCCTGGTAGGCCAGGGACTCCGAACACCAGTGGACGCTGTCGAAGACCCGGTGGTCGAGATTCTGCGGCATCAGGCTGTTGCCGAGCCCCCGGAGTCCCCGGTGCCCGTCCGGCTGGCCGAACAGGACGCTGTACGGGGTGTCCACCCCGATCGCCCGGCAGTGCGGCAGCAGCGACCGGAGGGACGTCACCGTGCCGCACATCGATCCGCCCGACCCCACCGGCCCGACCACACAGTCGACCTGGCCCAGGCTCTCCGCCAGCAACTCCGCCACCAGCGCGTACGAACGTGGATTCTCGGGGTTCGAGTACTGCCGGGGGCAGAAGTTGTCCGGGTGCTCCGCCTGGATCTCCGCGAGTCGGGCCAGCCGCGCTCCCTGGTAGCCGCCCACCGCCGCCTTCTCCCGGACCCGTTCCACGACCGCGCCGAGATCGGTGAGCCGTCGGTACAGGCGGTCGTCGATGGCGGGGTCGCTCACCAGGACGAGACGACGTCCGAGCCGTGCCGCCTGCATGGCCAGTGCCAGGCCGAAGGTGCCCGAGGTGGTCTCGGCGATGAGCGTCTCCGGGCCGATCTCACCCGTACCCACGGCCTTGCGCAGGATGTGGCGTGCCGGGATCAGCTTCATCAGCGTGAAGGAGGCGGCGTAGAGGTTCGGTGTCAACCGGACCAGCTTCGGGATCTCCTCGGCGGCGGTTATCTCGTCGAACGGTGCGCGGATCGCCATCACCGACAGACCTCCTCACGGGCCGGAACGAGCGCGGTGCGCAGGACGGTGATCACCGGGAGGCCCAGGCCCTCGACCGCCGACACGCACCGCTCCACGGCTCCGGTCGTCCCGGGACGGGTTGCGTCGAACATCAGCCCGGCGACGGTGCCGCTGTGCGCCACCTGCACGCCGCACCCGCCGAGCCGGTGGCACAGGTTGATCAGGTCCTCCAGCGCCGGCTTCGGCAGGAACCGTTGGTTGATCCGGGCGCTGGCCGTGCTGACCCGGCCCAGCAGCGCCGCGTCGCCGCTCGCGACGGCCCGGCGCAGTGCCGCCCGCAGGACGCCGAAGGTGTCGATCTCCTGATCGCGGTACTCGGCCACCGCGTGCTGGAGGGTGTCCACCCCGCCGCTGCGCGGATCCGTGTCGCAGCCGACCACCACCAGCGGCGGCAGGGCGGAGCCGAGCGTCTCGAGGACGGTGCCCTCCCGGTGCCCGAACAGCACCACCGCGTCGTCGAACATGACGGAGTCGGAGGCCTTCTCGGCCAGCACCGCCAGCCGGGCGACCGTACTCTGCGGCAGGACGACGTCGTGGCAGTCGGCCACCGCTCTGATCGTGGCCGTCACGTCACTCGTCGAGGAGCCCATGCCGAGTCCGCGCGGGATGTTGCTCACGATCTCGACCACGCCGCCGGCCGGTGCCGGGTGATCGCCGGCCAACTCCCGCAGGGTCAGCTCCGCAGCGCGCCGCGCCTTGATCAGCAACGGATCGGTCGTGGCGACACCGCCGCCGCTCCGGGGGCGGAAATAGGCCCGGGTGCCGTACTCGGGATGGGCCAGGGTGACCAACGCGCGACATCGCCGGCCCCGCTCGGACCGGAACATTCCCTGGAGCAACTCGCCATGGTGTCCGGGCGCCTCGCCGACGCCCACCCGCCCGAGAGCAGCGGAGCTGACCAGTGATGTTTCCGGGACGAATTTCCGCCTCTGCCTGTAGAGGATGGTCAATTCACTTCTCCCTGTTGCGAGCAGAGTTGCACGGAAAGGGAAATACTCGGGGGCAGGCGTCACGGCGACGCGCCGGGCACGGGCTCACGACGATTCCTTGACCGCTCCGGCCGGGGTTCTGCTACCTCGCCCACAGGTGGCGCCGAGTCGGCGCACACCGAGCCGCAGCAACAGGAGAGCAGGGCGGTCGCCACCGAGGAACGGCAGCCGGCGGGCCAGCTCTCCACCAGTTCGCGGATCTTTCGCGCATGCTGTGACGTCCCCCGTGGCGCTACAACGCGTAACTCGCTGCTTCGATTTCTTCCGCAGCAAGACTGCATCAGCATCGTCAAGCTTGTCAATGACTCAGAGCTATTGATATTGCACTGAACAGATCATCCAGAAAGGATCAACTGCGCGCTTCACGCGTCGACGGGGCGGCCGTAACATATTTCTAACTTCAATGCGACGCGCGCAAGTTGCTCATTGAAACGTTATATGGGACGGCCGAACCGCCGGTATGCAGCGCCTTCGGCACGCCAGCGTCCCGGGTGGTCCGCCGCGCCCCGGCACACCCGGGTGGCGGCGGAGATCCGGACGGCCGAGGATCGAGGGAGCGTCCGGCACGCCGACCCGGACCCGACCCGACCAGTGCGATCCGCGTCACCAGCGGAACGGGAACGGGGCCGACTCACGAAACCGGGAACGTCGCGCTGTCACGCGCCGTTCAGGGGACGTCGGCGCTGCCCGGGAGGCGGAGGGTGTGGGATTCGAACCCGGTTCGCCTTCCAGGTCAGGCACCCGTCAGAGCATCTGACCTGCTCGTACCTCATTCACGTTCCGGCC
>NZ_JBEZZN010000018.1:0-126583 GCF_040639195.1 Micromonospora sp. NPDC023956 | reverse complement strand
GGCACGCCGCTCGCGTGCCGGGGGTTCGCCGTCGCCGGCGCCTAGACGGCGACCGGTACCCGCTCCTCGTCCTGCTGGCCGGCCGCACGGGCCCGCTCGGCGCGGCGGCGTTCCCGCTCCTGTGCCCCGATCAGATCGTCCGGCAGCGAGTCCGCCACCTCGACGTCGAAGCGGCGCAGCAGCCGGATGGCGAAACCGCCCAGGGTCACCAGGACCAGCGCCGCCCCGCAGACCACGTAGGTGAAGGCGATGCCCCGGCCCTCGCCGGTGCCGATCACCGCGCCCACCGACCCGGCGAGCGCGCCGTCCGGGGCGAGCATCGGGCCGAACCAGGCGGTCGCGGCCGGAGCCACCAGCGCGAAGCCGATCGGCAGGGTCGACCAGGAGATGGTCTGGTTCAGGCTGAACACCCGGCCGTGGTACCGCTGCGGCACCTTCACCTGGACGATCGTCGCGTAGATGCTCTGCGCGGTGGTCATCGACATGGCCAGCCAGAACGCGCCCACCGCGATCATCGCCACCGACGGGTCCAGCCCGATGAGCACGCAGCCGACGGCGGTGCCGAGGTTACCGACCAGCACCCCGATCATCCGGCGACGCCGGGGGCCGCCCCACAGCGACATCAGCACCCCACCGGCGATCGCGCCGAGCGCCTCCGCGAGGGCCACCTGGGCGACCTCGGTGGCGGTGGCGAACGACAGCACCAGCGGGGTGACCAGCACCAGCGCCGGAGCGAGGAAGATGTTGCCCAGCGCGAAGTAGCCGAGCATCAGCCGGAAGCCCCGGTGGTTCCACGAGTAGCGCAGGCCGTTGGCGATGGCGGTCAGCAGCCGCTCCCGGGGACGCCAGCCGAGCAGGTCCGGGAAGCGGATCACGGCCAGGGTCGCCACCGCCACCACGTAGCTGGCCACGTCGATCAGGAGGATGCCCTTCAACTCGATCGCGGCGAGCAGGCCGGCGGCGAAGACCGGCATCATCAGCAGTGCGAAGCCGTTGGAGAGCTGCACGACGCCCATCGCGTGCCCCAGGTAGCGCTTCGGCACCAGCTGCGGCACCGACGACTGGTACGCGATCCGCTGGAACGCCGCGGCCACCTGGCTCAGCGCCACCAGCAGGTAGATGTGCCAGAGGACGAGGTTGCCGCTCCAGAGCAGGGCGGCCAGCACCACCTGCACCGTCCCCGCCGAGGAACTGGCGATCATCATGATCCGGCGGCGGTTGACCCGGTCGGTCACCGCGCCGGCCACCGGCAGCACCAGCACCCCGCAGAGCAGCGCCAACGCCCACAGCAGCCCGAGGTTGGTCACCGACCCGGTCTCGGTGAACAGCCAGATCGGCAGGGCGAACGCGGTCAGCGCGCTGCCGGTGGTGGAGACGACCTGCCCCACGGTGACCGCCAGGAAGCGGGCCATGCTCGGCCGGACCCCGTCGGCCGGCCGCCGGTCGTCCACCCCGGCCCGCTGCCAGTCGCGCAACGTCCAGGCGGCGTCCTCACCCCGGGCGGCGGGCTCCAGGGCGCCGGTGTCCCCCGCGGAGATCGCCCGGTGCGTGGTGGTGACCACCTCGGCCAGTTCGTCCGCCCGGTACTTGAGGAAGAAGTGCCCGGCCTGGTCCAGCACGACCAGGCCGACGGTGTCGCTGAGGAACTGCCACTCGGCGTACCGCTCGGTGTAGTAGTCGGTGACCGGGTCCTCGGAGCCGACCACCGACACGATCGGGGCACGCAGCTTCGCCGCCCGCCGGTCGAGCAGTCCGGTGAAGTACTCCTCCGAGGCGCGCGAGTCGGCCCGCATGTTGCTCAGGATCCGGTCGGCCTGCTCCGGGTCCAGCTCGTCGGTGTCCACACCCATCGACTTGAGCCAGCTCGCGTAGTGCCGGTTGCTGCGCAGCTTCTCCAACCGGGTACGGATCGCGGCCAGGGGTCCCTTCGGCCGGGCGAACGGGAACATCGCCCCGATGTAGAGGGCGGTCAGCTCCCGGCCGGCGGCCTCCACCTTGCGGGCCACGTCGGCGACGATCGCGCTGCCCACCCCGCAGTGGCCGTAGAGCGCGACCGGCCCCTCGATCCGTTCCAGGATCTCCTCGGCGACCCGGGTGGTCAGCTCGTCGAAGGGCAGCGCCGCCTCGTCCAGCCCGACGTCGTGGCCGGGGATCGCCAGCGACCAGAGGGCGTGCCCGGCCGGCAGGGCGTCGGCGAGGGGCTGGTAGACGATGGCGCTGCCGCCGCCGTACGGGACGCAGACGTAGGTGAGGGTCCGCTGGGCGGCCGGGATCGGCTTGGTCAGCTCGTAGAGGAGCCGGCGCGGGCCGCCGGACTCCGGCCCCCCGGTCATGAAGGCGGCCAGGTCCCGGATGGTGCGCTGCTGGAACAGGTCCATCACGCCGACCGGACTGGTGTCCAGGTCCGCCTTGCGGATCCGCGCGACCACCTGGGTGGCGAGCATGGAGTGCCCGCCCAGGTCGAAGAAGTCGTCGTCGATGCCGAGCGTGGGGACGCCGAGCACCTCCGTCCAGATGCCGGCGAGCAGCCGTTCGGTGTCGTCGCGCGGCTCGACCAGGGCGACCGACGCCTCCCGGCTGACCACCGGGGCGGGCAGCGCCCTGCGGTCCAGCTTGCCGTTCGGGCTCAGCGGGAGGGCGTCCAGGGTGACGAAGGAGTTCGGCACCATGTACTCGGGCAGGCGCTCCTTGAGCGCCACCTTCAGCGCCGCCGGCTCGGCCGCCCCGACCAGGTACGCGACCAGCCGCTTGTCGCCCGGGGTGTCCTCGCGGACGATCACCGCCGCCTCGGTCACCCCCGGCTGGTCGCGCAGCGCGCTCTCGATCTCGCCCAGTTCGATCCGCAGCCCGCGCAGTTTGACCTGGTGGTCGATCCGGCCGAGGAACTCGATCACCCCGCTGCCGTCCGGTTGGACCCGCCAGCGGGCCAGGTCGCCGGTGCGGTAGAGCCGGGCCCCCGGCTGGCCGGAGAACGGGTCGGGCACGAAGCGTTCGGCGGTCAGCGCCGGCCGCCGGTGGTAGCCCCGGGCCAGGCCCACCCCGCCGATGTGCAGCTCACCGGCGACCCCGACCGGGCACTCGTCCCCCGCCGGGTCGAGCACGTGCAGTCGCAGGTTGGCGATCGGGGCCCCGATCGGCACGCCGGTCAGCCCGGCCAGCGCGGCCGGTTCGCAGGGCCAGGCACTGACGTCGATGGCCGCCTCGGTGGGGCCGTACAGGTTGTGCAGGCCGCACCTGGGCAGCCGGGTGGTGAACTCGACCGCGGCGGCCAGCGGCAGCTCCTCGCCGGAGCAGATCACCCGGCGCAGCGCGGTGGCCGCCTCGATCCCGTCCTCGGCGAGGAAGACGGTCAGCATCGACGGGACGAAGTGGGCGGTGGTGATCCGCTCGGCGACCAGCAGGTCGCGCAGGTAGCCGGCGTCCTTCTGCCCGCCGGGCTTCGCCAGCACCAGCCGCGCCCCGGTCTGCAACGGCCAGAAGAACTCCCACACCGACACGTCGAAGCTGGCCGGGGTCTTCTGGAGCACCGCGTCGTCGCCGTCGAGGCGGTACGTCCGCTGCATCCAGTCCAGCCGGTTGACGATGCCCCGGTGGGTGTTCGGTACGCCCTTCGGGCGGCCGGTGGAGCCGGAGGTGTAGATGACGTACGCGAGGTTGCCCGGGGCGGCGGTGGCCGTCGGGTCGTCGGTCGGCTGGTCGGCCCAGACGGTGTCGTCGTCGAGGGCGAGGACGGTGGCGGCGGTGGCCGGCAGCACGTCGCGCAGGTGCTCCTGGACCAGCACCACCGGGGCGTCCGCGTCGGTGACCATGAAGGCCAGCCGGTCGGCCGGGTACTCCGGGTCGAGGGGGAGGTACGCCCCGCCGGCCTTCAGCACGCCGAGCAGGCCGGCGACCAGCTCGAAGGAGCGTTCCGCGCAGATCCCGACCAGGGTCTCCGGGCCGACGCCGGCCGCGCGCAGCCGGTGGGCGATCCGGTTGGCCGCCGCGTTCAGCTCCGCGTACGACCAGGTGCGCCCCTCGAAGGTCACCGCCGGGGCGGTCGGGGTGCGGGCCACCTGCGCCTCGACCAGCCCGTGCAGGGTGGCCGTGGCGGGGAAGTCGGCGGTGGTGGCGTTCCAGCCGGCCAGCAGGGCCCGTTCGACCGGCTCGACCAGCTCCAGCGCGGAGATCCGGGTGTCCGGGGCGGCCACCACCGACCGGAGCAGGGTGGTGAACCGGGCGGTCATCCGCTCGACGGTGGCCCGGGTGAACAGGTCGGTGTTGAAGACCAGCTTCCCCCACAGCCCGGAGGCGACCTCCACCACGTGCAGCTCGAAGTCGAACCGGGTGGCGCGCAGCTCCATCGGCTGCCACTCGAAGGTGACCTCGGCGTCGTCGGCGGTGGACCGGAACCGGCCCATCTCGTAGTTCTGGAGGACGAACATCGACTGGAACACCGGGGACCGGCTGACGTCCCGGGGCAGACCCATCTCCTGCACGACCCGGGCGAACGGCACCTCGGCGTGCTCGAAGCCGTCGAGCACCGCGCGGCGGGTGCGGTCCAGCAGCTCGGTGAAGGTGGGGTCACCGGCCAATTCGGCGCGGAGCGGCAGCATGTTGATGAACATGCCGACCAGGTCCTCCAGCTCCGGGGCGGAGCGGCCGGCCACCGACGCGCCGACGGCGAAGTCGTCCTGGTTGGCGTGCCGGGACAGGAAGACCTGGTACGCGGCGAGCAGCGTCATGAACAGGGTGCCGCCCGCGTCCCGGGTCAGCGCGTCCAGCGCGTCGGTGACCTCCCGGTCGACGGTGAACTCCACGAAGTCGCCGTGGTAGGTCTGGGTGGCCGGCCGGGGCAGGTCCAGCGGCAGCTCCAGCGGGGTGATCCCGGCCAGCCGCTGCTTCCAGTAGTCGACGTGCCCCCGCGCCTGCGGGCCGTCGAGCTGCCGGGCCTCCCAGACCGCGAAGTCGCCGTACTGGATCGGCAGGGTGGGCAGCTCGCCGCCCCGGTAGAGGGTGATCAGGTCGCGCAGCAGCACGTCGACCGACCAGCCGTCGCCGACGATGTGGTGCTTGCCGAGGAAGAGCACGTGGTCGTCGTCGGCCAGCCGGATCAGCAGGGCCCGCAGCAGGGGCCCGTCCGCCAGGTCGAACGGCTCGGTGGCGGCCCGGTCGACCAACTCCTGCGCGGCGGCCTCGTCCGGGGCGTCCACGATGGTCAACGGCACCTCGACACGCTCGGCGACCAGCACCGTCGGGCGGCCGTCGGCGTCGGCCGGGAAACGGGTGCGCAGCGACTCGTGCCGGTCGGCCAGCGCGTCCAGCGCCGCCCGCAGGGCCGGCACGTCGAGCGGGCCGCGCACCCGCAGCGGCACCGCGATGTGGTACGCCGCCTCGCCCGGGGCGAGCTGGTCCATGAACCAGACCCGCTCCTGGGCGTACGACAGCGGCACCGTCGCCTCCGGCGGCCGGGGGGTGATCCCGGCCGCCGGAGCGGCGCGACGCTTGCGGAGCCGGGACGCGATGAGCGCCTGCCGGGCGGCGTCGCGTGTCGCGGCGTCCTTCAGGTCCGTCATGTGGGGCTTCCCTCTTCCGCCGCGAGCAGCGCGGCGACCTCGTCTGCGGAGAGTTCGTCGACCTCGGCGGCGATCAGCGCCTCGATCTGGATGGCCAGGTCGGCGACGACCGGGGTGCTGAACAGGGCACGCATCGGCAGGTCCACGTCGACCTCGGCACGGATCCGGGACATCGCCCGCATGCCGCGCAACGAGTTGCCGCCGAGGGCGAAGAAGTCGTCGAACGCACCGACCTCCTCCACCCCGAGGATCGCGGCGAAGACCTCCGCGACCAGTGCCTCCGCGTCGGTGCGCGGGGCGACGTGCGACGGCCCCGCCGCCGGCGCCGCCGGGGCGGGCAGCGCGGCGGTGTCCAGCTTGCCGTTGGGGGTCAGCGGCAGCGCGTCGAGTGTGACGAACGCCGCCGGCACCAGGTGCGCGGGGAGCTGCCGGGCCGCCTCGGCCGCCACGTCCGCCTCGGCGGCGGTGCCGACCAGGTACCCGACCAGGGTCGGCTCCCCCGTGTCGGTGCGGACGGCGACCACGGCCTCGCGGACACCGGGGCAGGCGAGCAGGGTCGACTCGATCTCACCCAGCTCGATCCGCATGCCCCGCACCTTGACCTGGTGGTCGCGCCGGCCGAGGTACTCCAGCGTCCCGTCGGCCCGCCAGCGGGCCAGGTCGCCGGTGTGGTACATCCGCTCCCCCGGCGCGCCGAACGGGCAGGGCAGGAAGCGCTCGGCGGTCAGACCCGGCCGGCGCAGGTAGCCCCGGGCGAGCTGGGTCCCGGCGACGTACAGCTCGCCGACCACGCCCGGCGGCACCGGGTGCAGCCCCGCGTCGAGCAGGTAGGCGCGCATGTTCCAGGTGGGCCGGCCGATCGGCACCGGCCCGGCCGGCACCGGCTCGCCGGGGGCGATCCGGGCCGCCACGCAGCCCACGGTCGCCTCGGTCGGGCCGTACTCGTTGACCACGGCGACGTCCGGGTGCCCGGCGCGCCAGGCGGCGAGCTGTTCGCCGGTGAGCGCCTCGCCGCCGACGACCAGGTCACCGGTGGGCGACAGGGCGGCGTCGAGCAGCGGCAGGTGGCTCGGGGTGACCTTGAGGAAGGCCGGCGGCCCACCGGCCCGCGCGGCGGCCTCGTCGATCCCGGCCAGCCGGACCGTGCCGCCCGCCGTCAGCGGGCCGAGCAGACCGGTGACGGTCAGGTCGAAGGAGACCGGCGAGTGCAGCAGCGCGGTGCCGGCCAGCCCCGGATACGTGTCCCGGGCCCAGGCCAGGTACGCGTGCACCGCCCGGTGCTCCACCACCACGCCCTTGGGGCGGCCGGTGGAGCCGGAGGTGTAGAGCACGTAGGCCGGGTGCGCGGGACGCAGCGGCGCGGTCCGCTCCGCGTCGGTCAGGTCGGCGTCGGCCAGGTCGGCGGGCAGCGCCCGGTCGAGCACCAGCGCGCCGGCCGGGACCAGCGCGGCGGTGTCGGCGGTGGCGAGCACCAGCGCCGGTGCCGCGTCCTCCAGCAGGTACGCGATCCGCCCGGCCGGGTACCCGGTGTCCACCGGCAGGTACGCCGCACCGGATTTCAGCACCGCGAGGATCGCCACCAGCAGCTCCGCCGAGCGGGGCAGCGCCAGGGCGACCAGGTCCCCCGGCCCGACGCCGCGGGACACCAGAAGCCGGGCCAGCCGGTTGGCGCGGGCGTTGCACTCCGCGTAGGTCAGCCGGATCTCCCCGTCGACCAGGGCGGTGGCGGCCGGGGTGGCGGCGACCTGCCGCTCGATCTCGGCGACCAGGGTGGCCGCCGGGACGTCCCGGGCGGTGTCGTTCCAGGTGCGCAGCACCCGTTCCCGCTCGGCGTCGTCGAGCAGCGGCAGGGCGGAGACCCGACTGCCGGGCCCGGCCACGGCGGCGTCGAGCAGCCGGACGTAGCGGGCCACCACCGTCTCGGCGGTGGACCGGTCGAACAGCGCGGTGCGGTAGAGCAGCCGGCTGGTCGTGGTGGTGATGTCGAAGGCCAGGTCGTCCTTGGTGGTGCCGAGGGCGACCGGGTCCAGCCCGGAGTCCGGGATGAAGTTGAACGCGGTCTGGAACAGCGGTTGCGTCGACGGGTCGCGCTGCGGGGCGAGGGCCCCGACGATGGCCTGGAACGGCGTCTGGCCGTGCTCCATCGCGTCGACCAGCGCGTTCCGGGTCCGGCCGACCAGGTCGGTGAAGGTCGGATCGCCGGTCAGGTCGCAGCGCAGCGCCACCGGGTTGACGAACATGCCGATCACCGGAGCCAGCTCCGGGTTGTCCCGGCCGGCGGTGGAGACCCCGACGACCAGGTCGTCGTCGCCGGAGATCCGGTGCAGCAGGGCGGTGAAGGCGGCGAGCAGCACCATGAACGGGGTGGCCGCCGACGCGGCGGCCAGCCGGGCGACCCGGTCCAGCAGCCCGTCGGGCAGGGCGAAGTGCACCTCGTCCCCGGCGTAGCCCAGCTCGGCGGGGCGGGGCCGGTCCAGCGGCAGGGTGGTCGCCGCCGGTGCGCCGGCCAGCCGGTCCCGCCAGAAGGCGAGCTGCCCGTCCAGTTCCGCGCCGGTGAGCTGTTCGCGCTGCCAGACCGCGAAGTCGGCGTACTGGATGGCCAGCTCGGGCAGGTCGACGCTGGTGCCGCCGAGCGCGGCGCGGGCCAGCGCGGCCAGCTCCTCGGTGAGGATCACCGCGGACCGGCTGTCGAAGACCACGTGGTGCACCACGCCCTGAAGGACCACCCGGTCGTCCGCCATCCGGACCAGCCGGGCCCGCCACAGCGGCCCGACGTCCATCGGGATGGGCGTGCGGGCCAGCTCGGCGAGCAGGTCGTCGAAGCGGGGTCGCCGCTGCTGCTCCGGCAGGTCGCGCAGGTCGACCAGATCGAGGTCGACCGGCTCGGCGGCGCGGACGACCTGGGTCAGCGTCCCGTCGTCGACCCGCAGGTGCGTGCGGAGCGCCTCGTGCCGCGCCACCACCGCGCCGAAGACCGCGCTGGCCTGCTCGGCGGTGAGTCCGGCCGGGAACGTCCACAGCAGGGAGACGTTGTAGACCGGGGAGCCGGCGTCGAGCTGGTTGGCGATCCAGACCCGCTCCTGGGCGTACGACGCCGGGAAGGTCCACTCCTTCACGGTCACGACAGTGCCTCACGCACCGAACGGGGACGCATGTCCGTCCAGACCGTGTCGATGTGGGCCAGGCACTCCTCGCGGGTGCCGGCGAAGCCGGCGTCCTGCCAGCCCGCGGGGAGTTCCCGGTCGGCCGCCCAGATCGAGTACTGCTCCTCGTCGTTACGGACGACCAGGAAACGGGGGTCGGACATCACTGCTCTCCAGGGGTGTGCGGTTCGGCCATGGCGACGGCGATCTTGCGGGGGCCGGTGAACGGCTCCCGGCCGTGCGCGGCGGTCATGTTGTCCACCACCAGCACGTCGTCGCGCTGGTAGTCGAAACGGACGCTGGCGGCACGATACGCCTCGCGTAGGTGGTCCAGGACATCGGTGGGGATCTCCGCCCCGTCGCCGTAGTAGGTGTTCGAGGGAAGACCGTCCGGGCCGAAGAGTTCCCGCAGCCCCTCCTGGAGGTCCTTGGCGAGCGTGCTGACGTGGAAGAAGGTCGCGTGGTTGAACCAGCGGGGGGTGTCGGAGCCGGGCCGGTGGTGCACCACGTCCCGCACCGACCGGGTGCGCAGCCCGTCCGCGCCGATCCACTCCAGCCCGATCCGGTTCGCCACCGCGTACGCCTCGACCTCGGCCCGGTCGTCGGTGTTGAACACGTGCTGCCACGGCGTGCCGAAGTCGGCGTGGAAGTTGCGGACCAGCATCCAGCGCCGCCGGACGAACTCCTCCCGGACCGTCGGGTCGATCAGCTCGTACACCCGGCGCACATCCGCCAGGGGCGTCGCGCCGAGGGTGGCCGGCGGGGTGATGCAGTAGAAGAACAGTGTCAGCGGCCAGCGCGCCTGGTACGAGTTCTCGTTGTGCAGGAAGATCTCCTCGTCGGCCGGGTAGTCGGTCGAGGTGTAGACCTTTCCCTTGATGGCGTGCCGGGGCGAGGAGCGTTCGGTGTAGGTCAGCGGCTCGCCGGCCAGCGCCCGGACCACCCGGTCGAAGCCGTCCACCCCACCGACGTCGAAGCCGCGGAACAGCAGTCCACCGTGCTCGACCAGGGTCGCGCGGAGTTCCGCCCGCCGCCGGTCGATCAGGTCGGTGAGCGGGGTGCCGTCGTTCTCGACGACCACCGGCAACGTGGCGATCGTGTCGCTCATGTGCTCTGGTCTCCTTTCCCCGTCGTCAGGCGCGGGGCAGTCGGGGAATGGCCGGGATGGTCGGCGTGGCGGCCGGTGCCTCGGCGGGGGCCGCCGCGCGCTGCTCCTCGATCCGGGCCGCCAGGCCCGCCACGGTGGGTGTCTCGAAGAGGCTGCGCATCGGCAGGCGGACCCCGGTGGCCTTGCGCATCGCCGCGATGAGCTGGACCGCGACCAGCGAGTTGCCGCCGAGGGCGAAGAAGTCGTCGTCCACGCCGACCGACTCCACCCCGAGGTTGTCCCGCCAGACGGCCGCGATGACCGCCTCCAGTTCGGTACGGGGCGGGGCGGACGTACCGGCGACGACGCCGGCCGTGCCGGTGGTCGGCTCCGCCTCGTCGGCGAGGCTGTCGGTGGTCATCCGGGCGGCCCGGCGCCGGATGTCGGCGACCGTGCGGGTGGCGATGACCACCTGCGCGCCCAGACCGGCGGCGAGGCTGCGGCGGAACGCCTCCGCCCCGTCGACCGGGCGGATGTCCTCGGTCGCTCCGCTGGCGGCCGACCCGGCCGCCAGCGGCGCCGTCGTGGCGAGTCCGCCGGTGACCGCGCCCTGGTCCACCCGGCGCAGCACGAAGTCGTTGATCGAGACCAGCTCCCGGCCGTCCGGGTCGAGCAGGGAGAGGTCGGCGGCGATCACCTCGTCGGTGGCAGCGTCGCGGTGGCGCAACTGGCTCACGAAGGTCGCCGGCAGCGGGCCGCGCACCACGATCCGCCCGTACGACAGCGGCAGGTACGTGCCGGAGCCCCGGCCCCGCCCGAACGCGGTCGCCACGTCCAGCAGCGCCGGGTGCAGACCCCAGGCGGACAGGTCGTCCCGGACCGCCGCCGGGGCCTCGATCCGGGCCAGTTCCTCGCCGGCCCCGAGGTGGTGCTCGCGCAGCGAGTGCCACCGGGGACCGAAGGTGAGCATGCTGGTGCGACCCCGTCCGAAGGACGAGTCGTCGTCGATCCGCCGGCAGGCCGCCGTCACCGCGGCCAGGTCCCGGGCCGGCGGCGCGGGCTCGGTGGTCCACCCGGCCGAGCCCCGGACGTGGGTGCGCGACTCACCGGCGGCGAGGCTGCGGACGGCGAAGTCCACCCCCTCGTCGGTGCCGGTCAGCTCGACCCGGTACTGCGCGACCGTGCCGTCGGGCACCGAGAACGGCTCCAGGAAGACCACGTCCCGCAGCTCCACCAGGGCGTCGTCGCCCGGGGCGGGCAGCGCGGCGGCCACGGCGGCGCGGACCGACTCCAGGTGGGCGGTGCCGGGCACCACCGGCACCCCGCCGATGCGGTGCTCGTCGAGCATCCAGTGGGTACCGGCGGAGACCAGCCCGTGCAGGACGGTCTCGGTCGCTCCGGTGACCCGGGTGGTGAGCACCGGGTGGTCGACCGGGCTGGTGACCGTCTCCCGGGCCACCGCCCGGAACCCGGCCGGGGCGGTCGTCTCGACGGCCATGCCGACCTCGGCCCAGCCGCCCCAGTTCTGCGACAGCACCGGCGCGCGCCAGCCCAGCCCGGAGCGGGCGTAGGCGTCCAGGGCGTTGTTGGCCGCGCAGTAGTCGACCTGGCCGAAGCCACCGACCACGGCGGTGATCGACGAGCAGAGCACCACGAAGTCCAGCGGCAGGTCACCGAAGACCTGGGCCAGGGCGAGGGTACCGGCGACCTTCGGGGCGAGCACCCGCTCCGCCTCGGCCCGCTCCTTGACCTCGGCCATGCCCCCGCCGGGCAGACCGGCGGCGTGCACGATGCCGTCGATCCCGCCGTACGCCTGCTCGGCGGCGGCCCGGACCCGGCGCAGGTCGGCCGGGTCGGTGACGTCGGCGGCGAGGACGAGGACCTGCGCGCCGGCCGCCTCCATCCGGCGGATCGCCGCGATCGCCCGGCCGGCCCGGTCGTCGCCGTGCACGGCGAGGTGGTCGTCCCACGCCGCACGCGGCGGCAGGCCGGAACGGGCCAGCAGCACCAGCTTCGCGCGGGCCCGGCGGGCGAAGTCCTCGGCCAGGGTGATGCCGATGCCGCCGAGGCCGCCGGTGAGGAGGTACCGGCCGCCCTCGCGGAGCACCGTGCCGGCCCCGTCCGCTTCCAGGGTGACCTGCTCGTGGTCGGTGACCCAGCGGCGGGTGCCGCGCAGCGCCACCTCGGTGGGCGCACCGGTCGGGCGGCACAGCTCGGCGGCGAGCGCGGTGACGTCGGCGGCCGCCGGGTCCGCGTCGACCAGCCGCACGGTCAACCCGGGCAGCTCGACCGGGAGGACCCGGGCCAGGCCGACCAGGGTGGCGTGCTCCGGACGGGTCAGGTCGGGGCCGGTCACGTCGCCGATGCCGGCGGTGACCAGGTCGAGGGTGCGCGGGTGCTCCTCGGTGGTCGACCCGGCCCCGGCGAGCGCCTGCGCCAGGTGCAGGGCGTCGAAGAAGCCCCGGTCCAGGGCGGCGGAGGTGGCGGCGAGATCGGTGCCGGTCGGCTCGCCGTCCAGGGTGAGGGCGTGCACCAGCCGGTCGGGCAGGTCCGCACCGAGCGCGGCGACCAGCGCGTCGTGGTCGGCGCGGACGCCGGGCCGCAGCCGGAAGCCGTCGGCGGTGGCGGCGAAGTCGGCCCCCGCGCGCACCACGACCGGGTCGGCCCCGGTCGCCCGCAGCGCCGCGACCAGCGCCTCCCCGCGCGGGCCGTCCACCAGCACCAGGCAGCGACCGAGCGGTACGCGGCGCGGTTCCGGCGCGGCCTGCCGCCACACCGGGACGGCGAACCACTCCGGCAGCGGCCGGGGGCCGGCGGGCTCCGCCTCGGCGGCCGGCTGCACCGGGTCCGCGTCGATCCAGTAGCGCCTCCGCTCGAACGGGTACGTCGGCAGCGGCACCCGCCGGGCGGCCGGGTCGCCGTCGAGGCGCACCCCGACGCCGGTGCACCAGAGCGCGCCGGCGGTGGCGAGGAAGGTGGCCAGGTCACCGGTCTCCTCGGTCGGCCCCGGCAGGCTGCCCAGCGGGGTGAGCGCCCGCTGCGCCGGCGACGCCTTCGCGACCTGCATCCGGGCCAGGTTCGCCAGCTGCTTCCCGGGCCCGCACTCCACCAGCGACCAGAGGCCCTCGGCGAGCAGGGTGGCCACGCACGCGCCGAAGCGGACCGGCTGGCGCAGGTGCGCCGCCCAGTACGCCGGATCGGTGGCCTGCGCGTCGGTGATCCAGGTGCCGGTCACGTTGGACAGGAACGGCACGGTCGGCCGGCGCAGTTCCACCGTGGCCATCAGCGCGGTGAACTCGGCGAGGATCGGGTCCATCATCGGCGAGTGGAAGGCGTGCGAGGTGCGCAGCGGCTTGCACTTGCCCCGCCGGGTCTCGGCGTACGCGGCGACCGCCTCGGTGGGGCCGGCGACCACGCAGGTGCCGGGGCCGTTGACGGTGGCGACGGCCAGCCCCTCGGGAAGGTCCTCGGCGACCACCGACTCGTCCAGGCTGACCGCGAGCATCGCGCCGGCGGGCAGCGACTGCATCAGCCGGCCCCGGGCGGCGACCACGCGCAGCGCGTCGGGGAGGGTGAGCACCCCGGCCACGGTGGCGGCGGCGTACTCGCCGATCGAGTGGCCGATCATCGCCGCCGGCCGGACCCCGGCGCGCTGCCAGAGCTGGGCCAGGGCGTACTCGACGACGAACAGGGCCGGCTGGGTGTACCGGGTCTCGGTGAGCTTCTCCGCCGCCGCCGGGTCCCGGCCGACGATCAGGTCGCGCAGGTCCAGGCCCAGCTCCGGGCGGAGCAGGTCGGCGCACTCGTCCACCACGGCGGCGAAGGCCGGCTCCTCGGCGTACAGCTGTGCGCCCATGCCCGCGTACTGGGCACCCTGGCCGGAGAGGAGGAACGCCACCCGGGGCGGGGCGCCGTCGGCCACCCCGCCCTGCCGGCGGCGCGGGGTCCGCAGGGCGGTCACCGCGTCGGGCAGGTCGGTGGCGACCACGGTGGCCCGGTGGGCGTACTGCTGCCGGCCGACGCGCAGGGTGTGCGCGACGTCGGCGAGCAGTTCCGGGCCGCCGCCGGTGGTGTGCGCCAGGTGGTCGGCGAGCCGGGCGAGGGCGGTGTCCAGCGCGGTCGGGGTCTTCGCCGAGACGTGCAGCAGGTGGGCCGGGCGGGTCCGCCGGTCGGCCCGGTACGCCGCCGGGGCCTCCTGGAGCACCACGTGGGCGTTGGTGCCGCCGATGCCGAACGAGCTGACCCCGGCCCGGCGCGGACCGGCGTCGTCGTCCCACTTGGTGAGGGTGTTGGTCACGTAGAACGGCGTGTCGGCGAAGTCGATCGCCGGGTTCGGGGTGTCGTAGTTGATGGTCGGCGGGATCAGCCCGTGCTCCATGGCCAGCACCGTCTTGATCACGCTTACGATGCCGGAGGGCTGGCTGAGGTGGCCGATGTTGGACTTGACCGAGCCGATGCCGCACCAGCCGCGCTCGTCGGTGTCCCGGCCGTAGACGGCGGAGAGGGCGGCGACCTCGATCGGGTCGCCCATCGCGGTCCCGGTGCCGTGCGCCTCGACGTAGCTGATGGTGCGCGGGTCGACGCCGGCCAGCGCGACGGCCTGGGCGACCGCCTCCATCTGCCCGTCCACGCTGGGCGCGGTGAAGCCGACCTTGCCGGCCCCGTCGTTGTTGATCGCGTTGCCGAGCACCACCGCGCGGATGGTGTCGCCGTCGGCGACGGCGTCGGAGAGACGCTTGAGGACGGTGACCCCGACACCGCTGCCCCACACCGTGCCGTTGGCGCTCGCGTCGAACGGCCGGCACCGCCCGTCCGGCGAGGTGAAGCCCTCCATGCCCATGAAGCCGACGCCGTGCGGCAGTTCGACGTTGACCCCGCCGGCCAGGGCCGTGTCGCACTCGCCGTTGCGCAGCGACTCGCAGGCCAGGTGGAACGCGACCAGTGAGGTGGAGCAGGCGGTGTGCACGGTCAGGCTCGGCCCGCGCAGGTCCAGCCGGTACGACACGTTCGTCGCCACGTAGTTCGGCGAGTTGCCGGTGGCCACCGAGACGGCCGCGTGCACCGCCCCGCCGACCCGCTTGTTCCTCGACACGTGCCGTTGCAGGTAGAGGTTGCCGCCGGTGCCGGCGTAGACGCCGATCGTGCCCTCGTAACGGGCCGGGTCGTAACCGGCGTCCTGCAACGCGGTGTAGCAGGACTCCAGGAAGATCCGGTGCTGCGGGTCGGTGATCTCGGTCTCCCGGGCGGTCATGCCGAAGAGCCCGGCGTCGAACTCGTCGAACGCCTCCAGCACCGGGGCCTTCGGCACCCAGCTCGGGTCGTCGACCTCGTCGACGGTCGCGCCCCGGGCGAGCTGCTCCTCGCGGGTGAAGGTCGTCACCGACTCCACGCCGTCGACCAGGTTGCGCCAGAACTCGTGCACGTCCGCCGCGCCGGGCAGGCGGGCGGCCAGGCCGACGATCGCGATCGGCTCGACGCCGTCGTCCTCGCCGGGAAGGGCGGATGTGAGCGGATTGTCCATGAGTTCCTTCATTCCGCGACGCCGCCGGGGCGGCGGGGTGGGGTTCGACGGGTACGACTGCGCCTGGCGGCCGCGCGGAGCGCGGCCCGAGCCAGCTCCGGCCGGTCCACGGTGCCGTCGAGGTGGGCGGCGAGCGCCCGGATGGTGGGGTGACGGAAGAGGTCGAGCAGCGCCAGCGACCGTCCGGTGGCGGCGGTCAGCCGGGCGTGCACGGCGGCCAGGGCCAGCGAGTGTCCGCCGATGTCGAAGAAGTTGTCGGTCACCCCGACCCGGTCGCGCTCCAGCACCTCCCGCCAGACTCCGGCGATCAGCTCCTCGGTGTCGGTCAGCGCGTCCGGACCGGCGGGCAGCAGCCCGCGCGGCGGTTCGCCGGTGGCCACGGTCATCGCGCCGAGCCGCGCCACCCGGACGGCCGGCCGGGGCAGGTCGACGGCGACCGTGTCGACCGGTTCGTGCGCGGCGGCGGCCAGCGCGCCGACCAGGGCGGCCAGGTCGGCCAGGAGCCCGTCGATCCGGTCGGCGTCGAACAGGTCCGGGTTGTGCACCACCTCGACACCGAACCGCCCGTCCCGCTCCAGCACGTAGACGGTGACGTCGAACGGCGAGCCGGGCTTCTCCACCCGCACCGGTTCGCCGGTCAGCCCGGCCAGCGTCAGCCGGGGCTCGGCGAAGTTGAGCACGTTGAACAGCACCTGCACCAGCGGGGCGTGGGAGGTGTCCCGGGTGAGGCCGAGCGCCTCGACGATCCGGTCCAGCGGCGCGCCGGAGTGGGCGGTGGCCTCGTGCAGCTCGGTCGCGCAGCGGTCGACCAGCTCGGCGAAGTCCACCGACCCGCCGGTGCGGACCCGGACCGGCACGGTGTCGATCAGGAAGCCGATCACATCGTCGAAGGCGGCCAGCCGCCGGTCGGCGACCACCGCGCCCAGGACGTGATCGGCACCGCCGGTGAGCCGGCCGAGCAGGACGCCGAAGCCGGCCAGCAGCACCGCCGCGCTGGTGGTGCCCCGGGCCGCGGCGAGTGCCCGGACCGCCCGGTCCGCCTCGGCGGAGAGGGTCACCCCGGCCTCCGCGCCCAGGTAGGTCTGCACCGCCGGGCGGGGCCGGTCCCGGGGCAGCTCCAGCAGGGTCGGCGCGCCGCGCAGGTGGGCGGTCCACCAGGCCACGTCGGCCGCGCCGCGCCGCCGGTCCCGCTCGACCCGCCAGACCGCGTAGTCGGCGTACGAGACGGCCAGCGGCGGCAGGACGGGCACCGTACCGGCGACCGCCTGGGCGTACGCGGCGGCGAGATCGTCGTAGAGCACCCCCTCGGACCAGCCGTCGAAGACCGCGTGGTGCAGGGTGATCGCCACCACGTGCTCCCGCTCGCCGAGGCGGTACACGGTGACCTGCCAGGACGGGCCGGTGGCCAGGTCGAAGGAGTGCCCGGCCCCGACGGCGAGCATGGTGCGCAGCTCCGCCTCGACGTCGGCGGCCCCGGTCAGGTCCACCACCGGCACCGCCACGTCGGTCGGTTCGGCACACACCGCGTACGGCACCCCGGCGGTCTGCAGGATCCGCCAGCGCAGGACGTCGTGCCGCTCGGCGACCGCCCGCAGCGCCGCCCCCAGCGCGGCGGTGTCCAGCGGGCCGTGCAGCCGCTGCGCCAGCGCGATGTTGTACGGGGCGCTGGAGGAGGCGATCTGGTCGACGAACCAGAGCCGGCGCTGCGGTGCCGACAGGGTGGGCGGGTTGCCGGTGGTCAGCCCGTCGGACTCGGCCGGGGCGGCGGCGCGGACCGCGTCGACCAACCCGGCGAAGGTCCGGGCGGCGACCACGTCCCGGGCGTCGACCTGCCGGCCCAGCTCGGCGCGGAGCGCGGCGACCAGACGCATCGCGGCCACCGAGTTGCCGCCGGCGGCGAGGAAGTCGGTGTCCGGGCCGGGGGCCGCACCGAGCAGCCGCGCCCAGAGCCGGGCCACCGCCGCGCCGACCGGGTCGGCGGAGGCGGTCGGGTCGACGGTCGGGTCGGGACGGTCGGCGACGGCCCGCTCGCGCAGGGCGGCCCGGTCGAGCTTGCCGGTGGTCGGGCTGACCGGCAGCGTGGGCAGCCGCAGCAGCCGGGCCGGCCGCATGGCCGCGGTGAGGCGGTCGGCGGTCCAGTCCCGGATCTCCTCGTCGCCGGGGGCGTCGGCGGGGGTGAGGAAGGCGACCAGCTCGGTGCCGGACGGGCCGTCGACGGCCTCCACCGCCACCCGGTCGACCGCCGGGTGCCCGGCGAGCACCGCCTCGACCTCGCCCAGCTCGACGCGCTGCCCCCGGACCTTGACCTGCCGGTCGATCCGCCCCAGGTAGACCAGCCGGCCGTCCGGGCCCTGCCGGACCAGGTCGCCGGTGCGGTAGAGCCGCTCGCCGGGCAGCCCGGAGAAGGGGTCGGGGACGAAGGCCGCCCCGGTCAGCGCCGGCCGGTCGAGGTAGCCGTCGGCCAGGCCGGGCCCCCCGACGAGCAGTTCCCCGCTCTCGCCGGCCGCGACCGGGCGCAGCTCGGCGTCGACCACGTACACCCGGTGGTTGGCCAGCGGCAACCCGATCGGCACCGGGTCGGTCTCGTCGCCGGTGAGGTCGCCGGCCACCACCGCGACGGTCGCCTCGGTCGGACCGTAGGCGTTGACGAAGCGCCGCCCCGGCGACCAGCGGGCGGCCAACTCGGCCGGGACCGCCTCGGCGCCGCAGAGCACCGTCCGCCAGCCGGGCAGGGCGGCCGGGTCGAGCAGGGCCAGCACGGTCGGGGTGAGCAGCCCCCAGTTCACGTCGTGCGCGGCGGCGAAACGCTGCAACCGGAGCGGGTCGGCCCGGTCGTCCGCCCCGACCAGCTGCACCGCGCCGCCGTGCGCCAGCGGCACGAACAGGTCGATGACGGCCGCGTCGAAGCTGAGCGCGGCGCTGGCCAGGCTCCGGGTGCCGGCGTCGACGCCGGTGCGCGCCGCCCAGCCGGTGACGAACTCGACCAGACCCCGGTGGGTGACCCGGACGCCCTTCGGACGGCCGGTGGACCCGGAGGTGAACAGCACGTACGCGGTGTCGCCGGGGCGCGCCGGGCAGGGCGTGAGCGGGGCCGCACCGGGCAGCCCGAGAGTCTCCATGCCGACGACGTCGCCGAACTCCGCCTCGGCGGCGTCGCCGACCACGATCCGCACGCCCGCGTCCCGGGCGATCTCCCGCAGCCGCGCGCGGGGGCCGCCCGGATCCAGCGGCACGTACGCCGCACCGGCCAGCAGCACGCCGAGCACGGTGACCACCAGGTCGGGCCGGCGGGTGGCGCACACGCCGACCCGGCTGCCGGGACCGGCACCCCGGGCACGCAGCGCGGCGGCCACCCCGGCGGCCCGTTCCACCAGGTCGCGGTAGCTGAGCCGGTCGTCCCACTGGCGTACCGCCGTGGCGTCCGGGGTCCGGGCGGCCTGCTCCCGGACCAGGTCGGCGAGGGTCACCTCCGGCCAGGGCAACTCCGGCCCGTGGGCGGCGGCCGACTGTGGGGTGGAGGTCATCGGGGGGCTCCGGATCCGGTGTGGAGGGCTTCGTCGTCGACCACGTGCAGCCGCAGCTCGCTGAAGTAGCGTCGGCCGGCGCGGTCGGGCACCCACGCCTGCTCGGGGGTGGGCAGCATCTCGCTCAGGGTCACCGACACCGCGTCGCCGCCCTGGCCCCGGGCGGTACGCAGCATGGAGCAGAACGTCGAGGCGTAGAACGGGCTGCTCAGGTCGAGGAAGCAGGGCTTGGTCTCGGTGCCGAGCTTCACGTACACCTGCTCGGGCAGGCCCAGCTCGCGTCGCCACCGCCGGACGGCGAGGAACCGCTCGCGTTCGCCGGTGACGTCGGCCAGCCCGGTCCCGCCCAGCGTGGTCCGCCAGGTCTCCCGGGCCACCACCAGCCGGTCCAGGGTGATCCGGGGCGTGTGCGGGGCGGCGGCCACCAGCTTGAAGCCGTCCACGGCGTGCATGGTCAGCGGGCCGGCGAAGACCTCGTCG
Source organism: Micromonospora sp. NPDC023956 (assembly GCF_040639195.1). Taxonomy (NCBI): domain Bacteria; kingdom Bacillati; phylum Actinomycetota; class Actinomycetes; order Micromonosporales; family Micromonosporaceae; genus Micromonospora; species Micromonospora sp. NPDC023956. The sequence goes on along the minus strand of NZ_JBEZZN010000018.1, from coordinate 107,273 downwards.
AGGGTCCACGCCCGGCCGTCGGGGGTGACGGCGACCAGCTCCCCGTCGCGGTCGACGACGGTCAGGTCCACGGTGGGCAGCACCCGGTCCGGGTCGGCACCGGCGGCGGGGGCGAAGGCCAACTGGCGGTCGGCGGGGCCGACCAGGCTCTCCGCGACCCGGCTGGTCCGGCGCGGCCACTCGTCCGGCACCAGCAGCCGGACCCGCCGGCCGCCCAGGTCCTCGTCGAGGGCGGCGCGCAGCCGCGCCACGTCCGGGTGGGACGGGGTGAACACCTCGCAGTCGAACGAGGCCCAGGCGGCGTGCAGCTCGCCGAGGACCACGGTGTACTCGCCCCGGGCCAACGCCTCGGCGTCCGGGGCACAGATCTGGAGGTCGGGGCTGTGCAGCCGGGCGTTGGCCCAGGTCGGTGCGGCGGCCGGGAAGACCTCGGCCACCCGGTCGGCGAGCCCGGCCACCCCGACGTCGAGCCGGCGGGTGCCGGCCGGCAGCGCGTCCAGCCCGAACAGCCCGGCCCAGCGGCGGGCGAACTCGGCGGCCACCGCGTCGACCGGGCGCTCGCCGGTCCCCCAGAACAGGCCCTGGGCCAGGAACCACAGGTCGGCCAGGGACACCGGGGCGCCGCCCGCGTCGGCGCGCAGCTCCTCGTACAGCTGCCGGAAGGCGTCGGCGTAGGCGCGCCGCAGCGCCTCGACCAGCCACCGGGCCGCCTGGAGCAGCACGGCCATCGGGGCGGCGATCTCCCGCAGCAACGGACCGCCGACCACCACGTCGAGGTCCCGGCTGGTGTCCTCGTAGCAGAGGGTGCGGCCGGCGTACATCTGCCCGTCCCGGCGGCGGGGCGACTGCCCGGTCAGTTCGGTGAAGAGGGCGTCCAGCCCGGCCAGGGCACCCCGGAGCCGGTCCGGGTCGCCGGCCGCGGCGGCCACCGCCTCCCGGCCGGCGCGCAGCCGGTCCAGGCCGGCTCGGGCCCGGGTACGCACCGCCTCGTCGCCGATGGCGTCGATCCGCTCCCCGAGCACCTGCTCGGCGGCCGGACTGACCGGCAGCAGCGCGTCCCAGGTGATCAGTTCCCGTTCCACGAACCGCTCCAGCAGGGCGTACCCGTCGTCGGGTCGCCGCAGGCCGAGGTCGGGGTCGGCGACCACGTGCGCCGCGGGACGCCGACCGTCGCAGGCGGCCAGCAGCGCCGCCTCCACGGTGGAGAGTTCCAGCGGCGGGCGACCGGGCCGGCGCACCGTCCGGCCGTCCAGGCCGAGGTGGGCGGCGAGCATCGGCGGCCACCAGCGCCGCACGGCCGGGTCCCGGCCGAGCGCGTCGGCGTACGCGGCCACCGCCCAGGACTCGAAGGCCACCCAGCGGCGCCGGGTCAGCTGCGCGCCGGGGCGCGCGGTCAGCGGCGTCGTGGCGGCCGGGTCGACGGTCACCCAGCAGCTCGGCCCGAAGAACCCGACCGTCTCGTTCTTGCCGCAGTAGCGCTGCCAGTAGCGCAGCAGGGCCTTCTCCCGGTCCCGCCGCCGGACGTTGCGCGGGGCGTCCGGGGCGGCCGCGACCAGCCCGTCGAGGGCGGTGAGGACGTTCGGGTTCTGCCAGGTGACCGCTTCACGCAGCAGCGGGTCGGCGGCGATGCGCCGCAGCGTGTCGCCACCGTCGCGCAGCGCCTCGGCGAACGCGGTGTCGAAGGGGTCGGCCGGGCCGCCGTCGAGCAGGTCGTCGGCGGCAGCGGCGGCCTTCGGGGCGGCGAGCACGGTCAGCCCGTCGGCCGGGAACCCGGTGGTCCGCAGCAACGCGTCCCGCCAGACCGACCAGCCCGTGCCGTCCAGTGGCACCCGGTGCCCGCCCGGCCCGGACGACGGACCGGGCGCGGGCGCCGACGGCGGACCCGGCGCGGCGGCCGGCGGTGTCGACGCGGCGGCCGGCGCACCCGAGGCGGCGGTCGGCGACGTGGACGCGATCGGGTCGGCCTGCGCCGTCGGGGTGACGGGCGGACTCGGGGCGGTGAGCGCCGCGTGCAGATCGGCCCGGATCACCGCCAGTACGTCGGCGAGCCGGTCGTGCAGGAAGAAGTGCCCACCGTCGACGTCGTGCAGGGTGAAGCCGGCGGCGGTGTGCGACGCCCAGGCCGCGCTGTGCTCCCGGGTCACCGCCAGGTCGGTCCGGCCGCTGAACACCACGATCGGCACCGGCAGCGGCTCCTCCGGGGTGTACCGGTAGTCGTCCACCCGGCTGAAGTCGGCCCGGAGCAGGGGCAGCAGCAGCTCGACCAGCTCCGGGTGTTCGAGGATCTCCTCGGGCAGGCCGCCACCGGTGCGCAGCCGGGCCAGCAGTTCCTCGTCGTCGACCCGGGAGAGCCCGTCGAAGTGGCTGGTGTCGGTGACGTGCGGGGCACGGGCACCCCCGACGTAGAGCCGGACCGGCAGCCTCCGGCCGGTACGGCGCAGCTGGCGCACCACGTCGAAGCCGAGCCGTCCGCCCATCGAGTGCCCGTAGATGGCGTACGGCCGGTCGGCCCGCGCGGCGATGGCCTCGGCGACCTCCGCGACGTCGAAGTCCGGGTCCTCGGCGATCCGCGCCTCCCGGCCGGGCAGTTGCACCGGTTGGACCTCGACGTCCTCGCCGACGGCGTCCCGCCAGCGGCGGAACGCGCTGGCCCCGGCCCCGGCGTAGGGCAGGCAGAACAGTTGCACCGGCGCGTGGGGACGACGTCCGGTGGAGGCGAACCAGGTCACCGCTGGCCTTTCTGAGGAGGGTCGATCCAGTACCGGCGCCGCTGGAACGGGTAGGTGGGCAGACCGGTGCGCCGGCCACCGCCGTCGGGGTGCAGCGCCGTCCAGTCGACGTCCCCGCCGGCCAGCCACCCGGCGGCCCGGTCGAGCAGTTCCGCCGGTGCACCGGCCACCCGGTCGCCGGTGGCGAGCAGGTGCTCCAGCGCGGCCACCGCGTCGGCCGGGTCGGTCGCCGCGACCAGCGCCCGGCAGCCGAACGCCCGCCGCCCGGCGGCCAGCGTCCAGGCCACGTCCGCCAGCGGCGCGGCGGTGCCGGCCAGGTGGGTCCGCAGCCGGGTGAGGGCCGCCCGCAACGCCTCGGGGGTACGCGCGGACAGCGGCAAGAGGTACGCCCCGCCGGACGGTTCGTCGGCCGGCTCGTCGGGCGGCGGCTGTTCCACCACGACGTGCGCGTTGGTGCCGCCGAGGCCGAACGAGCTGACCCCGGCCACCCGGCGCGGGGCCGACGGCCAGTCGCCGGCCTTCGTCGGCACGTAGAACGGACCGGCGGCCAGGTCGATCTCCGGGTGGGCACGGGTGAAGTGCAGGTTGGGCGGGATCACCCCGTGCTGCACGGCGAGCACCGTCTTGATCAGCGAGGCGATGCCGGCGGCGGCGTCGAGGTGACCGATGTTGGTCTTGACCGAGCCGAGCGCGCAGGTTTCGGCGGGGGCCGCGCCGGAGTAGACCTCGTGCAGCGCGGCGACCTCGATGGCGTCGCCCAACGCGGTGCCGCTGCCGTGCGCCTCGACGAGCCGGACCTCGCCCGGGGCGACCTCGGCGGCGGCCAGGGCGTTGGCCACGGCGGCGGCCTGCCCGGCCGGTCCGGGCACGGCGAACCCGGCCCGGTCGGCCCCGTCGTTGGTGACCGCCCAGCCGGGCAGGATCGCGTAGATCCGGTCCCCGTCGGCCTGGGCGTCGGCGAGCCGGCGGAGCACGACCGCCCCGGCCCCGGAGCCGAACCCGGAGCCGGCGGCGGCCTCGTCGAAGGCCCGGCACCGGCCGTCCGGGGAGGCCAGCCCGCCGGCCCGGTGCCGTGGCCAGGTGACGGTGACCCCGCCGGCCAGCGCGACGTCGCACTGGTAGTCGGCGAGGCTCTGCGCGGCAAGGCAGACCGCCACCAGCGAGCTGGAGCAGGCGCTCTGGGTGGCCACCGCCGGGCCGGTCAGCCCCAGCCGGTACGCGACCTGTCCGGGCAGGTGGTCGGTGAACTGCCGGCCGACCAGCCGGGTCTCCCAGTCGTCCGGGTCGACGTCGCCGACCACCGCCGGGTTGTCCATCAGGTGAAAGAGGAAGTAGCGGTTCACGGAGGTGGCCGCGTACACGCCGATCGGGCCGGGGAACCGGGACGGGTCGCAGCCGGCGTCCTCGAGGGCCTCCCAGGCGGTCTCCAGGAAGATCCGGTGCTGCGGGTCGGTGCGGGCCGCCTCGTCCGGGCCGAAGGAGAAGAAGTCCGCGTCGAACTCGTCCACCCCGGCCAGCCGCCCGGTGGCGCGCACGTGCCGGGGGTCGGCGCGCAGCCGGGGGCCGATGCCGAGGGCGGCCAGTTCGTCGTCGGTGTGGTCGTGGACCGCGTCCACCCCGGCACAGATGTTCCACCAGAAGGTGGCCACGTCGGGCGCGCCGGGGAACCGGCCGGCCAGGCCGACCACGGCGATCTCGTCGCCGGTGGGTTCCCGGACGCCGACCGGCGGCGCGGACGGGGCCGCCAGGACACCCACCCGCTCCGGGATGGGCGAGTCCAGCAGCCGGGCCTGCGCGGCCACCGTGGGATGCGCGAACAGCCGGGGCATCGGCAGCCGCACGCCGAAGCGTTCGGCCAGCCGTTCCTGGACCAGACCGAGCAGGAGGGACTGCCCGCCCAGGTCGAAGAAGCTGTCGGTGCGGCCGACCGCCGTCCGACCGAGCACCGCGCACCAGATGTCGTGCACCGTCCGCTCGGTCGGGGTGGCCGGCTCCTCCCCCGTCGGCACGGCGACCGGCGGGTCGGGCAGCGCACGCTCGTCGACCTTGCCGGTCACGGTGAGCGGGAACGCCTCGACCACGACGACCGCCCGGGGCAGCGCGTACTCCGGCAGCCGCCGGGCCAGCGCCGCGCGCAGGGCCGCCGGGTCCAGCGGCCCGCCGACCGGGGTGGCGTACGCGAGCAACTCGCCGTCCCGGGCGATGGCGCGGGCGGCGGCCACCCCCGGCTGGTCGGCGAGGTGCGCCTCGACCTCGGTCAGCTCGACCCGGTGCCCGCGCACCTTGACCTGCCGGTCCAGTCGGCCGAGACAGACCAGCTCCCCGCCGGGCAGCCGCTCGCCCAGGTCACCGGTGCGGTACGTGGGCGTCCCCGCCGGGTCGACGCCGAACCGGTCGCTGTCGAGGTTGAGGTAGCCGGGTGCCAGGTACGCGCTGCGGACCTCGATCTCGCCGTCGGCGGTGAGGTCGACGGCGTACCCGGGCAGGGCGGCGCCGATCGGCAACGGGCCGCTGCGGGTGCCGTCCACTCCGGCGAGCGGGAGCGCGTACCGGGCGGCGAAGGTCATCTCGGTGGCGCCGTACCCGTTGACCAGCACGCAGTCGGCGGCGAACCGGTCCCGGCCCCGGGCCGCGTCGGTCCAGGTGGCCTGCTCGCCGCCGAGCAGCACCACCCGCACGTGGTCGAGCCGGCGGTCGCCGAGGGTGTCCAGCAGGAAGCGGTAGACGGTGGGGGTGGAGTGGTAGACGGTCACCCGGTGCCGGACCAGCTCGTCGACGGCGTGGGCCAGCCCGTGCCGGCGCAGCTCGACCGGGACCACCGCCGCGCCGGTGAGCAGCGCCGGCCAGAGGTCCGGGATGGCGGCGTCGAAACTGAACGAGGCGAGCAGGCTGAGCCGGTCGGCGGGGTCGAGGGCCAGGGCGGCGATCTGGTTCTCCACCACGTGCCGCAGGTTGCGGTGGGTCTGCCCGACGGCCTTGGGCACCCCGGTCGAGCCCGAGGTGAACAGCACGTACGCCACCGCGTCCGGGTCGACCGGCACCGGCGCCAGTGGCGCCGGGGCGGGCACGTCGGCGACCAGCACCCGCGTCCCGGGGCGGGCCTGGCTCAACCGGCGCGCGAGTGCTTCTCCAGCGGTGTCGGTGAGGATGGTCCCGACGTCGGCGGCGGCGAGCATGTGCCGCAGCCGGTCCTCGGGGAAACCCGGGTCCAGCGGCACGTACGCGCAGCCGGCGGCGAGCGTGCCGAGCATGGCGGCGATGGTGGGCACGCCGTGCGCGGTGAGCAGGGCGACCCGCTGGCCGGTACGGACCGGGGCGGCGGCGAGCACGGCGGCGTACCCGCCGGCCAGTCCGTGCAGCGTGGCGTAGGTAACCGGCCGTTCGCCGAGCACGGCCGGCCGGTCGGGGTGCCGCGCCGCGACGTCGGTGAAACGGTGGGCGATCGTGGACTGCGGCATGTCAGTACGCGACCGCCGTCCGCAGGCCCACCCGCACGCAGCGTCCGACGCCTGCCCTCATTGATCCCCCCAGGCTTTCCACAGTAGAAAGCAGCATAGGCCCGGCCCACCGAGCGGGAAGATCATCGATCAGGAGTTGAACCGAAGGTCCGACCCCAGGTCGGACGTCGGACATGAAGCGCCGTCCGATCAGCCCTCCGCAACCGGAACCTGTATGGCCCGAGGGGCCACCGGTCGGTCATCTTCCGCGGAATCAGGGGCGGTTCGGGAAAGCTTCCACCTGCTGGCCTGCTGGCCCGCCGGTTCTGCGGCCGGCCCGACCTTCCCCGGGGGGACGCGTCGGCGGCGGGGCCGGGTTCAGCATACGGTCTGTTGTGGATCGACGCCGCCCCGTCGATGTCGCCACCGGTGTCCTGCCCGTCCCCGACACGCGCGCCACCGCGGACCGCTACCGTGGGCGCCATGGCCAAGCCGACGCGCTGGGTGACCGAGACCGGGCCCGACCACTCCCACTGGTACGTCGACCGTTTCCGCCAGCTGGCCGCCGAGGGGGCGGACCTGGCCGGGGAGGCACGGCTGCTGGACGCCATGGTCCCACCCGGCGCGCGGATCCTCGACGCCGGCTGCGGCACCGGCCGGGTGGGTGCCGCGCTGGCCGACCGGGGGCACACCGTGGTCGGGGTCGACGCCGACCCGGTGCTGGTCGAGGCGGCCCGCACCGACCACCCGGGGCCGACCTGGCTGGTCGCCGACCTGGCCGAGTTGGACCTGCCCGGCGACCCGTTCGACGCGGCGGTGGTCGCGGGCAACGTGATGGCGTTCGTGGCCCCGGGCACGGAGCGGGACGTGCTCCGCCGCATCGCCGCGCACCTGCGCCCGGACGGGGTGCTGGTGATCGGGTTCGGCACCGGTCGGGGGTACCCGCTCGCCGACTTCGACGCCGACGCGTCCGCCGCCGGACTGCGCCGCGAGCACCGTTTCGCCACCTGGGACCTGCGCCCCTGGCGGGACGACGCCGACTTCGCGGTCACCGTGCTGCGCCGCCCGGCCGACTGAGTTCCCGTACCGCGCCCCGCCGCGCCGTGCCACCCCGGGCCGCCCGTCCGGGAGGCGCCGCGCGGACGCCCTGGCCGCGCCGCCGCCCGCGCCACGCGGATGCCGTCAAGCGGGCGCGGCGACCACCCGCGCCGCCTCCGGGTCCAGAGGGCTACCGGCGGGCACCAGGCTGACCAGGCCGGCGGGCAGGCGTACCGGCCGGACGCCGGGGTAGCCGAGCATGCCCAGCACCTCCGTCGAGGCCAGCACGTGCCGCCGGCCGAGGTCGGTGACGACGGAGACGGCACCACCGGTCGCCCCGGGTGCGGCGACCGACTCGACGACCGCAGCCCGGCCCGGCTCGACCACCACGTGGTCGGCGACCACGCCCGTCGCCGGGTCGGATCCCCCGCCGACGGGCACCGCCCCCTGCTCGGGCACGGTCGCACCCACGCGTACCTCGCGGACGCCACCGTCGTCACCGACCTGCCCACAGATCGCGCCCGGGTCGGGGCGGGCCAGTCGGGGTGGACTGGTCGGCGGGGCGGTGGGGCCGGCCGGCACGAGGTCGGGCAGCTTCGGCAGGCGCGCGAAGCGGCCGAGGGTCAACGGCCGCGGATCGCCCTGCCCGGTCCGGGCCAGCAGGAGACTCGCCTGCAACTCGGTGATGCCGGCGACCCCGTCCCGGTCGACGACCACGTACTGACGACCGCCGCCGGAGTTGGCGACCAGGTGGACGTCGCCGATGTCGGCACCGGCCACCGCGTCGGACGGCTCGCCCAGGCCGGGCAGGTCCAGCGGGGCCAGGTCCGGACCGGCCGGCAGGCTGTCGAGCAGCGCCGGGGCCACCGGTACGGCGCGCTGCCGGGTGGCGGCCAGCGCGGCCAGCACCCGGTTCACGTCGCGCAGCCGGTGCCGGTGCCGGTGCCAGACCAGGTGCAGGCTGCCGTCCGGGTGCCGCAGCAGCACCGCGTCGTCGCCGAGCGGCCGACCCTGCCGGGCGGCGACGCCGACCAGCAGTACCGAGCGGGGTGGTGTCGGGTCCGCGCCGGTCACCGAGCAGACCGTCCAGGGCGCGGTGGTCAGTCGGCCGACGGCCGGCAGCGAGTCCGGCGCGTCGGGGATGCCCAGCGGCAGCCCGCGCGGCACCCCCTCGATGGAACGTCGGGAGACCAGCACCGTCTTCGCCCGCTCGGCGCCGATGATCAGCAGCGCCGAGGCGTAGTTCGACACCGGGTGGAGTTTGCCGTCCCGGTAGACGAAACGGGCGCCGGACTCCTTCTCGACGACCACGGCCCGCTCGTCGCGCCAACCGGACCCGCCGCCGGTGACCAGGCCGTAGAGCGCGGCCCCACCGAGCGCGATCACCGCCACCAACACGCTGGCCAGCGCCGCGCCGGCCGGGCGGCGGAACGGCGAGACCGCCGGGTCGGTCTCCCGCAGCACCAGGGCGGCGACCGCCCGTTGGACGGTGAACTGGTACGAGTGGAGCTGGTCCTGCCGCGACGGCATGCGGTCCCTTCCCGGTGTTCGGCCGGGTCACAGGATAGTGGTCGGGCCGTCACCCCGGGTGCCGGGCCGAGCCGGTGCGGCGACAGGGCGGACCGCCGGCCGGGAATAGTGTCGCGACGAGCGGGAAGGCAGGGCGACGCCCTGTCCGTCACCCGAAGGAGGCCCCGCCATGCGGACCCTGCTCGCCGTGGTGGGAGTGGTCGCCGCCGTCCTCGTCCTGCTCGGCATCCTCCTGGAGGCGCTCCGCTGGCTCCTCGTGGTGGGAGCGGTGGCGCTGCTCGCGGTGCTCGTCCTCGCCCTGCTCAAGGGCCGCCGGGTGACGGCCCGACACCGGTCCGGCCCCGAGCGGTAGCGGTCGTCCGGCTGCCGCCCGTCCCCGGGCCGCCGCGATTCAGCCGACCGGCGCGCCGCCGGCGACCCCGTCCCCGTCGATCTCGGTGAGCACCCGTTCCTGCACGGCCCGTGCCTGCGGCCCGCTCGGCGGCACACCACCGGCGCGGGCCGCGATGGACCGCTCGACCACCTCGGTGCACCATCCCGCGTCCGCGAGCCGGCGGCCGGCCGCGACCTTCGACAGCCACACCCCGTCGCGGAAGCGCACCAGGGAGCGGCAGGCGCCGAGCACCGCGTCCTCGGCCCCGGGAGCCGGCCGGTCCCCGTCGGGCGTGGGCAGCGACAGCCACCACCGCAGCGCCTCGACCAGCAGTCGGCGCAGGTCGGCCGGGGCGGGATCGGCGAACACCTCGGCGGCCGGCGGCCCGAACAGCGTCCGGCCGTGCTGGTGCAGGATGCTGCGGTCGAGTCCGTACCAGAAGAGGCCGTCGGCGGCCGGCCGGTCCGGGCCGTTCACGCCGGCCCGGAACGGTATCCCCCGCCCGGTGTTCAACTCCACCTCGTAGCCGGGTTCCGGGGTGCCGGACCGGGCGACCGCCTCCCGGTAGAGCACCAGTTCCAGGCCACGGGCCGGGCAGGGCAGGGCCTCGTGCCGCAACCGCGCCACCAGCCGGCGACCGCGCTCCGGCCCCGGCGCGTGCGCGCAGAGCAGAGCCACGTCCACGTCACTGCGACCCGGCTGGTACGCGTCGAGCGCGACCGACCCGGCGGCGTACGCGCCGACCAGGTTGTCGCCCAGCACCTCCCGGGCGACGTCGACCAGGTCCCGGAGATAGGTCCGCACGTCGGAGTCCACGCCGCATTCTCCCGCCCGGCCGCCCTCCGGCCCGCACGCGCCCACCCCCGGGGCTGCGCGCACGGAAGGTAGGGGCAAGAATACGGACCGACGTGAATGTCTTCGACCGCCGGCCCACGGCACCACCGGCGCGCACCACCGTTCGTACCGAGCAGGAGAGCCGGGAGGCGTGATGGACACGAACTGGTCGGTCCGGCTGGACCCGGAGACCCGCACGCTCGGTTCCCGGGCCGCGAGCCGGCTGCGGGAGTTGATCCGGGACGGGGTCCTCGCCCCCGGCACCCGGCTGCCGGCGGAACCGGAGCTGGCCCGCCGGCTCGGGGTGAGCCGTCCGACCCTGCGCGCGGCCGTCACCGAGTTGATCGGGGATCTGCTCCTGGTACGGCGGCGGGGCGTCGGCACGTTCGTCTCGGCGGCGCCCCGACCGGCGCACGGCCTGGAACGACTCACCGGCACCGGCCGGGACATCGCGCTGCGCGGGCAGCGGCCCGGCACGACCGGACTGCGCGTCCGGCACGTCCTCGCCAACCCGGCGCTCGCCGCGGCGCTGTGCGTCGAGCCGGGGGTCCCGGTCGTGCAGCTGACCCGGACCCGCACGGCCGACGGCGTCCCGGTGGCGCACTGCGCCGACTGGGTGCCGACGGATCTGCTGCCGGAACCCGGTGCGCTCGACGCGTTCGGGGCGGAGGAGTCGCTGCACGACCGGCTCGCCGCGCTCGGGCTGCCACTGCGGCAGGCGGTGACGCGGCTGGTGCCGGTGGTCCCGGACGCCGACCTGCGGGACCGGCTCGACCTCGCCTCGGACGCTCCGCTGCTCCTGCTCGAGCAGCGGCACTTCCCGGTCGCACCGGGCGACCGGGTGGCGCTGTTCAGCCGGCACTGGTACGACACCGCCCGGATCGACCTCCAGCTCGTCCGCCGGGGCTGACCGCCGCCCGGTGCGGACCGGCGGTCGCCGCCGTCGGACGGGCGGGCAGGGCCCGGCGGCGGTCAGCCCACCAGCGAGGGCTCGCGGATCGCCACCGGCCGGTCGTCCACCGGGTCGGGGCCGACGGCGGACCGGCTCGGCAGGGAGAGCCGGATGACCTTCCACCACGCCGAAGCCACCTGCCGGGGCAGCGACCCGGTGGTGTACGACAGTCCGTACCGCCGGAAGACCTCCCGCACCTCGGGGGCGATCTCCTGGTAACGGTTGCTGGGCAGGTCGGGGAAAATGTGGTGCTCGATCTGGTGGGAGAGGTTGCCGGCCATCAGGTGCAGCAGCCGACTGCCGCTGATGTTGCCCGACCCGAGCATCTGCCGCAGGTACCACTCGCCCTTCGTCTCCCCCTCGATGGAGGTCTTCTCGAAGGTCTCCACCCCGCTCGGGAAGTGTCCGCACATGATCACCGAATGGCTCCACACGTTGCGGATCACGTTCGCGGTGAAGGTGGCGGCGAGGGTGCTGAGGAAGGAGGGGCCGGAGAGGATCGGCAGCAGGACGTAGTCCTTGAGCGCCTGGCGGCGGATCTTGCGCAGGACCGCCCGGCCGCGCCGGCGGAACACCGGGTCGCGGGTGGTCTTCTCCTGGAGGTGCCGGCCCAGCTCCATGTCGTACGCGGCGATGCCGTACTCGAAGAAGCAGGCGTTGATCAGGTTCCACAGCGGCTGGCCGAGGTGCATCGGCCGCCAGGGCTGGTCCTCGTCGACCCGCATGATGCCGTAGCCGAGGTCGTTGTCCCGGCCGACGACGTTGGTGTACTTGTGGTGCAGCTCGTTGTGCGACTGTTTCCACTGCTCGGCCGGGGAGACGTGGTCCCAGTCCCAGCTGGTCGAGTGGATCTTCGGATCCCGCATCCAGTCCCACTGGCCGTGCAGGACGTTGTGGCCGATCTCCATGTTGTCCAGGATCTTGGCCACGGCCAGGCCGGCGGTGCCCAGCACCCAGGCGGGCGGGAAGAACGAGAAGAGCAGCACCGCCCGGCTACCCAGATCCAGCTTGCGCTGGGTGGCGATGAGCCGACGGATGTACGCCGCGTCACGCTCGCCCCGGCTGGCGATCACCCGGTCCCGGATCGCGTCGAGTTCGGCGGCGAGCGCCTCGATGTCCGCCGCGGTGAGATGCGCGATCGGGTTGTGCGGCTTCTTCTGGATAACGGTCATGTCCGCGACTCCTGTCGTCAGAGGTCGATGTCACAGGGGCCGGCCGCCGCCGACACGCAGGTCTGGACGAGCACGCCGTCGCCGGGCAGGGCGGTGGTGAGTTCCCCGGTTCGCAGGTCCCGTACCGCCCCCTGGCGCAGGGGCAGGACGCAGCCGTAGCAGATACCCATCCGGCAGCCCGAGGGCATCAGCAGCCCGGCCTCCTCCCCCGCGTCGAGCAGCGCGCGGGCCCCGTCGGCCTGGACGGTGACCCCGGCGCGGCTGAAGGTCACCGGGCCGCCCTCGCCGGCGGTGATCACGGTCGGACGGAACCGCTCGGTGTGCAGCCGGTCGGCGGCACCGCCCCCGGCCCAGTGCGCCTCGAGGGCGTCGAGCAGGCCGACCGGCCCGCAGGCCCAGGTCTGCCGGTCGAGGTGGTCGGGCACCAGGTCGGCGAGGTGGGCCACGTCGAGCAGTCCGTCGGTGTCGGTGTGCCGCTCGACCAGGCGCAGTGCGCCCCGGGCGGCGAGGCCGCGCAGCTCGGGGCCGAAGATCACGTCGGTCGGGGTCGGCGCGGAGTGCAGCACGACCACGTCGGCCCCGGCCAGCGCGCCGGAGCGGAGCATGCCCATGACCGGGGTGACGCCGCTGCCGGCGGTGACGAACAGGACCCGGTCCGGCACCGGTCGGGGCAGCACGAAGTCGCCCTGCGCCTGGTCGAGCTGGACGATGGTCCCCGGCCGGATCCGGCGGACGAGGTGGTTGCTGACCCGGCCGTCGGGGATCGCCTTGACGGTGACGGCGATCGGGGCGTTGCCCCCGCGCGGCGGCGAGGTGAGCGAGTACGCCCGCCACTGGCGCACGCCGTCGACGTCCACGCCGAGTCGGACGTACTGGCCGGGCAGGTGGCCACGCCAGCTCCGGCCGGGGCGGATCACGACGGTCGCCGCGTCCGGCGTCTCCGGGCGGACGTCGAGGATCCGGCCCCGCAGGTCGGTCCCGGCGCGCAGCGGCGCGACCAGGTCGAGGTAGTCCCCGGGCAGCACCGGGGTGGTGACCGCGCCGACGAGCCGCAGGAGCCGGTCCCGGAGGGGAACCCGGGTGGGTCGGTGCGGAACAGTGGTGGTCATATAACCATGGTGGGCGCACCGTACGTACAAAAGCTTGGCTCGCTGAGGTAAAACAACCTCACCTTCTTGTGCGGAGGGAACAAGAAATGTCGGAATCCTCCCGGGCTACCCGCGAGGCGGCCCGGCTCGCCCTGGACGAGCAGGTGGCCCGGGAGTTGCAGGACCGACTGCCGCTGCTGGCCGAGCGCACGGTGACCGCGATCACCGCCGAGGTGCCCAGCTACTCCGGCACGCTCACCGGCCAGATGCGCGACAAGATCTCCAACGCCGTGCAGATCGCCCTGGGCACCTTCCTCAACCTGATCGAGTACGCCCAGGGCACCGACCCGAGCACCCCCCTGGCCCCGGCACTGGACGCCGCGTACGCCCTCGGCAGCGGCGAGGCGCGCTCCGGTCGCAGCATGGACGCCCTGCTGTCGGCGTACCGGATCGGGGCCCGGGTCGCCTGGCGGGAGATGTCCACCACGACGGTCCGCAGCGGGCTGCCCGCGGCGACCGTGGCCGAGTTCGCCGAGCTGCTCTTCGCGTACATCGACGAACTCTCCGCCGCCAGCGTGGCCGGGCACGCCGACGAACTGGCCAGCGCGGGGCGCGCCCGACGGCGCAACCTGGAGCGGCTGGCGCAGCACCTGCTGGCCGGCGCGCCCGAGGAGGTGCTGCTGCCCAGTGCCGAACGGGCGGACTGGCCACCGCCGCAGACCCTCACCGCCGTCCTGGTCCCCCGGACCAGCCTGCGGGTACCCCTGTCCGTGCTCAGCCCGCACACCCTCGAGGCCGGCGAGGACCTGCCCGGGGCGGTGCCGGGTGCGGAGACCGGCGTGCTGCTCGTACCGGACATGCACGGTGCCCGGCGACGACAGCTGACCCGGGTGCTGCACGGCCGCCGCGCGGTCCTGGGGCCGGCCCGCCCCTGGCACCGGGTGGCGGTGTCGTTCCGGCGGGCCTGCCGCCTGCTCGCCCTGGGGGTCGACCCGCCCGAGGACGGCGCGCCGCTGGACACCGAACAGCACCTGGCCGAGCTGGTGCTCGGCATGGACCCGGAAGGACTGGCCGACCTGCGGGACCGGGTGCTGGAGCCGCTGGCGTCGCTACCCCCGGCCACCGCGCACCGGCTCGCCGAGACGCTGCGGTCGTGGTTACTGCGCCACGGCCGGCGGGAGGACGTCGCGGCCGACCTCTTCGTCCACCCGCAGACCGTCCGGTACCGGATGGGCCAACTGCGGGAACTGTACGGGGACCGGCTCACCGACCCGGCCACGGTGCTGGAGCTGACCCTGGCGTTGGCCTTCCCGGAGCGCCCCGCGCCCGCCGGGGACTGAACCCGGCAGCCGACCGAGGACATCGACGGACGTTGACGCGAAGGCGGTCGGATCGTATCGTGACCCAGTAGGAAAGCGCTTTCCAGCCCTTCCCGCCGCGCCCCGGATCCGGCAACCGTCCCGCCGGAATCCGCCGGCCGTCCGGCGGGCGGGCGGCACCGCGTCCCCGCCCACCTCACCGGTGGCGCGCGCCACGACAGGTCCGCGCGCCCGGAAAGCAGAGCGACCGATGACCACCCACCCCACCGTCCCCGCCGCCGGTTCCCGCCGGTGGTCCCGACCCACCGCCCTCCTCCTGGCCGGCGCGCTGGCGATCCCCCTCGGCGGCGGCCCGGCCGCCCCGGCCGCCGCCCGCGTCGACGCCGGCAGCGCCCCCGGCGTCACCTGCACCGGCTCCCCCGACGGCTTCGCCTCCGTCAACGCCTTCGGCCAGAACGGCACCACCGGCGGCGCGGGCGGCGCGACCGTCACCGTCACCACCGCCGCGCAACTGGCCACCGCCGCCGGACAGGCCGGACCGCTGATCATCCGAGTCTCCGGCCGCATCCAGGTCAGCGACATGGTCACCGTGGTAGCCAACAAGAGCATCATCGGCGTGGGCAGCACCGCCGAGATCACCGGCGGCGGCCTGCAACTGGGCTCGACCACCCGGCCCGGCAACAACGTCATCATCCGCAACATCCGGTTCACCGACGCCGAGGACGACTCGATCAGCGTCACCAACAAGGCCCACCACGTGTGGATCGACCACAACGACCTGTCCGACGGTTACGACGGCCTGCTCGACATCAAGCGCGAGTCGGACTTCGTCACCGTCTCCTGGAACCGGTTCCACCAGCACAGCAAGGCGTCGCTGGTCGGGCACTCGGACACCTACCCCGCCGACCGGGGCAAGCTGCGGGTCACCTACCACCACAACTTCTTCGACGGCACCGACCAGCGGCACCCGCGCGTCCGGTTCGCCGAGCCGGTGCACATCTACAACAACTACTACCGGAACAACGCCCTCTACGGCATCGCCTCGACCGAGGACGCCGGCCTGATGGTCGAGGGGAACTACTTCGAGAACGTCGCCCACCCGATCCACGTCGGCTACGCCGACAGCGCACCGGGACGGGTGGTCGAGCGGAACAACCTGTACGTCAACTCGGGCCCGCCGGAGACCGCCGGCACCGTGGTCGAGCCGCGCACCTACTACCCGTACACCGTGGACTCCCCCGCCAGCGTGCCCGCGACGGTCTCCGCCGGGGTAGGCGTCGGCCGGGTCTGCCCGTAGGGCCGCCCCACCGCCCGGACCCCCGCTCCGGCCGCCCGTCCCCAGCCGGGCGGCCGGAGCGGGATCGCGCGCCGCCGTACGATGACCCGCCCGTCCGGTCGGCTCGCGGCACCGGTTCTCCTGCCCTGAGCAGAATCGCTCGCCCTCCGGCCCGCGCCCCGGGCAGGCTCGCTCCCATGGCGGCGGGATTCAGCGGTGAGGTGGCCACCTACTACGCGCGGCACCGGCGCGGCTACCCATCCGAGGTGCTCGACGCCGTGGTGGGGGCGTTCGGCCTCGGCGACGGCGACACGGTGGTCGACCTCGGCTGCGGCACCGGTCAGCTCAGTGTGCCCCTCGCCGCCCGGGTGGGGACCGTCCTCGGCGTAGACCCGGAGCCGGACATGC
This sequence comes from Micromonospora sp. NPDC023956, assembly GCF_040639195.1. Lineage (NCBI taxonomy): Bacteria > Bacillati > Actinomycetota > Actinomycetes > Micromonosporales > Micromonosporaceae > Micromonospora > Micromonospora sp. NPDC023956. Next base: position 91,117 of record NZ_JBEZZN010000018.1, on the reverse strand, counting down.
TGGCCCTGGCCCGGCGGGCCGCCCTCGACGCCGGAAGAGCCAACGCGGCGTGGCTGCTCGGCGCGGACGGCGACCTGCCCACGCTGGGTCGACTGCTCGGCGACCGGACGATCGGCGCGCTGACGGTCGCCGTCGCCATTCACTTCATGGACCGGGACACGCTGTTCCGCTCCGCCCGAGGGCTGCTGCGTCCCGGCGGGGGCATCGCCGTGGTCACCAACGGCACGCCGCTGTGGCTACAGGACACCGAGTGGTCCCGGGCGCTGCGCGGATGCCTGGAACGGCTGCTCGGGCACCCGGTCACCGCGACGTGCCAGACCGACGAGGCCGGTCGCCGACGCAACCGGGACGCCCTCGTCGCCGCCGGTTACCGGGTCAGGGAGTCGTCGGTGCGGTACGACGCGCCGCTCCGCCTCGACGACATGGTCGGCGGCGTCTTCTCCGCGCTGCCGGCCGACCGGCTGCCCGGTCCACCGGAGCGGGCCGCGTTCGCCGCCGAGGTCCACGCGGCCCTCGGCGGGCGTGTGGTGGTCACCGAGCGGGTCGACGTCCGGCTCCAGTTCGGGTGGCCCGGTTGACGCCCGGCCCGGACGCGGCCGGGCAGCGGAACGTCGACGCGGCTCGTGGCGCGCCGCCGAAGGGGCGGGGCGGTCCGTCGGGCAGCCTGCGCGCGGGAAACCGGGGCGCGAACCCACGACCGATCGAGGTTGAGGGCATGGGAGCGCTCCCGTATCATCCGTTACGCGGCTGTTAACGCTAACAAGACTGGTCCCGCGAGGGGCCCGGAGCCGCCATCCGGTCAGGAGGGTGCTTCATGGTCAGATCCAGAACGACCCGTGTCGGCCTGGTGTCGGCCGGCGTCGCGTTGCTGGCGTCGGCGACGGTGGTCGCGGCGATGCCGGCCGGCGCCGCGGCGGCGGGCTGTTCGGTGAACTACGCCCTGACGTCGCAGTGGCCGGGCGGCTTCGGTGCCGACGTCACCATCACCAATCTCGGCGACCCGCTCTCCGGCTGGACGCTGACCTGGTCCTACGGCGCCGGCCAGACCGTCACCCAGGCCTGGAACGCGACGCTGACCCAGAGCGGCGCCGCCGTCACCGCCAGGAACGTCGCCCACAACGGGACCATCGCGACCAACGGCACCGCCTCGTTCGGCTTCACCGGCTCGTGGAGCGGCAGCAACCCCGCTCCCACCAGCTTCGCGTTGAACGGGGTGAGCTGCACCGGCGGCACGGCGCCGACCACGTCGCCACCCCCCACCACGCCACCCCCCGCCGGGTCGCCGGACATCACGGTGAACAGCGCCACCAGGTACCAGACCATCGACGGTTTCGGGGCCGCGACACCGATCTGGGGTGGCACCTGGTCCACGGCCGAGACGCAGACCCTGGTCGGGCTGGGCGCCAACCAGCTGGGTCTGTCGATCGTGCGGACCGGTGTCTCACCGGTCTCCGGTGAGTGGCCGACCCAGGTGAACGCCCTGAGAACGGCGAAGTCGTACGGGTCGGGGGTGAAGATCCTGGCGTCACCGTGGACGGCGCCGGCGGCGTGGAAGACGAACAACAGCCGGACCAACGGCGGCAAGCTGAAGACCGACTACTACGACGACTACGCCAACCACCTGAACAGTTACGTCCAGTACATGCGCGGCCAGGGCGTGCCGATCGACGTCACCTCGGTGCAGAACGAGCCGGACTGGCACCCGGACTACGACTCGATGGACTGGAGCGGCACCGAGCTGCGGACCTTCGTCCGGGACCAGGGCGCGAAGGTGCAGAACACCAAGCTGATGGTCGCCGAGGCGGTGAACCTGAACTACAGCTACAGCGATCCGACCCTGAACGACGGGAGCGCCCGGAACAACATCGGTTACGTCGGTGGTCACCTGTACGGCACCGAGGCCGCCGGCCGGTTGAAGCCGTACTCCCTGGCCGACCAGCACCACAAGCCGGTGTGGATGACCGAGTGGAACCTGCACGCCGCCGACGGCAACGGCTCCAACATCTGGGGCAACCCGGGTAACCAGGCGGTCTGGAACGAGACGCTCGACGACATCATGCGCACGGTGCACCGGTCGATGGAATCGAACTGGAGCGCCTACGTCTGGTGGTACGGCAAGCGCTACTACTCCTTCATCGGCGACGGCGAGGCGGCCTACGGCACCACCGCGGGCACGCCGCTGAAGCGCGGGTACGCGTTCTCCCAGTACGCCAAGTACGTCCGCCCCGGCTACCAGCGGGTCGCCCTGACGAAGAGTGCCAAGGCCTCGCCGCTGGAGGTGACCGCCTACCAGGGAGACGGGAAGATCACGCTGGTGATCCTCAACCGGTCGACCAGCCCGGTCGACGACGCGGTGATCCAGGCACCCCAGCACGTCGTCCGGGCGGAGCACTACCTGACCTCGCAGCACGCCAACGCGGCCAGCCAGCCGACCAGCGTGAACGGAGGTCAGGTCACCGTCGACGTCGGCGCTCGCAGCATCTCCACGGTGGTGTTCACCCTCTGAGGATCCGCACCGGGTCCGAATCCACTCCGGCTCCCGCACACGACCGTCCGGCTGCCGGAGTGGATTCGGGCCGGGTCTGCGCTCGCACCGGTCGGCATAGACTGCGCCGGTGACGGGAACGGTCCCGAACGGCGCGCGGCGCGGGAACCGCCAGGACGAGCCGACGTTGGCGGTGATCGCCCGACTGGCCGGCGTGTCGGCGCCGACAGTGTCGAGGGTGCTCAACGGTCGCCCTGGCGTGTCGTCGGTGACCCGTCGACAGGTGGAGTCGCTGCTGCGCGAGCACGGCTACCGTCGGCCGAGCACGATGGAACCGGCGCCCAGCGTGGAGGTCGTGTTCTACGGGCTGGAGAGCTTTCTCGCCGTCTCGATCCTCCGTGGGGTGGAGGAGGTCGTCCGCCGGCGGGACCTCGCGGTGGGGTTCACGGAGGTGCGGGGTCGGGCGTCGGTGGAACGGTCCTGGACCGATCAGCTCCTGGCCCGCCGGCCGGTCGGAGTGATCGCCGCGCATTCGTACTTCACCCCGCAGGAGTATGCCGCGCTCGCGGCCGGTGGGATCCCGCTCGTGGCGCTCGACCCGTCCGGGGTGCCGCCGGCCGGCGTTCCCGCAGTGGGGTCCACGAACTGGAGCGGTGGGATCGCGGCCACCCGGCACCTGCTCGAACTGGGTCACCGGCGCATCGCGGTCATCGGTGGGCCGGTCCGGTCCCTGATCGCGCGGGCCCGACTGGACGCCTGCCGGGCGGCGCTGGACACTGCCGGGGCGCCGCCGGACGCCCGGTTCCTCCGCACCGGACGGTTCTCCTTCGAGGACGGTTTCGACCTCGGGCGCAGCCTGCTGAGCCTCGCCGATCCGCCGACAGCCGTGCTCTGCGGCAACGACCTCCAGGCACTCGGCGTGTACGAGGCTGCCCGACAGGCCGGTCTGGCGATCCCGGACGACCTGAGCGTGGTCGGGTTCGACGACCTGGAGTGCGCCCGGTGGTGCGGTCCGCCGATGACGACGGTGCGGCAGCCGTTCGACGAGATGGGTGCCACCGCCGCGAGGCTGGTCCTGGCGTTGGCCGCCGGCGCGACTCCCCCGCATCCGCGCGTCGAGCTGCCGACCACCCTCGTGGTCCGCGGCAGCACCGCTCCACCCGCCCGCCCCTGAGGGCCTCCCCGCCGCTGGACCCTCGCCATCGGGAACCACGCCCGTCGCCTGCCCCGACCAGCGCCGCCCGCGACACCATCGGGTCTCGGGGCGACTTCCGGTAGCCGCCGCCACCTGCGTGAGCAGGGAAAACCCCACCGAGCGTGCGACGAACCTCGATGCGAACCCGGTCGCGCGGCTTGCCAACGCAATCGTTTCGTTCGATACTCGAAACGCTTGCAGAGCCGATCGGAGCAAGGACGACGGGCAGTCCTCGCATCGACCCCCCGCGCACCCGGTGCAGGTGACACGGGACCAACGGGTTCGGCACCTCGCGTCCGCCGACCCGGCCCCGGCACCCCCGTGCCGGCATCTCCGACTGCGTCAACCGTCTCCAGGTGATCCGACCCAGAATGTTAACGCTAACAATGACGGGCCCGTCAGCGCGCCCCGGAGAGGACGTCCACGATGAGAAGATCCCGCCTGTCGGTCTGGGCAGCCGGTGCCACCGCGGCACTGCTGGCCGCCGTATCGATCTCGACCGGATCCGCCAGCGCCGAATCCAACGGCGGGGTACGGGTGATGCCGCTCGGCGACTCGATCACCGACGGATTCAACGTGCCCGGCGGGTACCGGATCGACCTGTGGCAGAAGCTCGTCGCCGACGGCCACCGGATCGACTTCGTCGGCTCACAGTTCAACGGGCCGGCCAGCCTCGCCGACCACGACCACGAGGGCCACTCCGGTTGGACCATCGCGCAGATCGACGCCAACGTCGTGAACTGGCTCCGGGCGACCACCCCCCGAACCGTGCTGCTGCACATCGGCACCAACGACATGTACGGCGACACCAGCGGCGCGCCGTCCCGCCTCTCCGCCCTGATCGACCGCATCACCACGACCGCGCCGAACGCGGACGTGTTCGTCGCGACGATCATCCCCCGAGCCGACCGGGACGCTCAGGTCCGGGCGTACAACGCGACGATCCCCGGGATCGTGCAGAGCAAGGCGGCCGCCGGACGTCGGGTGCACCTGGTGGACATGTTCAGCGCGCTGACCCTCGGCGACCTGGCCGACGGCGTACACCCGAACGCGACCGGCTACCGCAAGATGGCCGCCGTCTGGCACACCGCCCTGCGCGCCGTACCCGGGAGCATCGGCGGCGGCACGCCGCCGACGACCAGCCCGCCGCCGAGCACCCCGCCGCCCTCCGCGGGATGCCGGGTCACGTACGCGGCCAACGCCTGGAACACCGGTCTCACCGCGACGGTCACGGTCGCCAACACCGGTTCCGCCACGGTCGACGGCTGGACCCTGGCCTTCACGTTGCCGGGTGGGCAGGCCATCACCAGCGGCTGGAACGCCTCCTACGCCCCGACGAGCGGTGCGGTGACCGCGCGCAACGTCTCCTACAACGGCACCATCGCCCCGAACGCCTCGGTCGAGATCGGCTGGCAGGCCACCCACACCGGCGACGCCGGCCGGCCGCCGTCGTTCACGTTGAACGGCGCCGTCTGCTCGATCGGCTGACCCCGCGAGACGGTCACGGCACCGGCCCGGCTCCGTCACCCGCACCACCCCGTCCCGGCACCCACCACCAACGAACGGAAGCGACACCATGAGAAACGCGAAGTGGAAGGCGACGTCACGCGTCGCACTCGCGCTGACCGGTACCGCGGCTCTCGCCGCCGGAATGGCGATGCTGGTGACCGCTCCGGCCAGCGCCGGCACCACGCTCGGGGCATCGGCGGCCGAGAAGGGCCGGTACTTCGGCACGGCGGTCGCGGCCCACAAACTCAGCGACAACACGTACGTGACGATCCTGAACCGGGAGTTCACCAGCGTCACGGCGGAGAACGAGATGAAGTGGGACGCCACCGAGCCCTCCCGGGGCACCTTCACCTTTACCAACGGCGACCGGATCGTCAACCACGCCCGCCAGCGCGGCATGGCGGTACGCGGCCATGCCCTGCTCTGGCACGCCCAACAGCCCGGCTGGGCGCAGAGCCTCTCCGGCAGCGCCCTGCGCGCCGCCGCCATGAACCACGTCACCCAGGTCGCCACCTACTACCGCGGCAAGATCCACTCCTGGGACGTGGTCAACGAGGCCTTCGCCGACGGCAGCAGCGGCGGACGCCGTGACTCGAACCTCCAGCGGACCGGAAACGACTGGATCGAGGTCGCCTTCCGCACCGCCCGCGCCGCCGACCCGAACGCCAAGCTCTGCTACAACGACTACAACACCGACGGGATCAACGCCAAGTCGACCGGCATCTACAACATGGTGCGCGACTTCAAGGCCCGCGGCGTGCCCATCGACTGTGTCGGCCTCCAGTCCCACCTGAGCAACTCGGTGCCCAGCGACTACCAGGCCAACATCCAGCGCTTCGCCGACCTCGGCGTCGACGTGCAGATCACCGAACTGGACATCTCCGGCTCCAACCAGGCCAACGTCTACGCCAGCGTCACCCGGGCCTGCCTCGCCGTGTCGCGCTGCACCGGCATCACGGTGTGGGGCATCCGGGACAGCGACTCCTGGCGTACCGGGCAGAACCCGCTGCTCTTCGACGGCTCCGGCAACAAGAAGCCGGCGTACACCAGCACCCTCGACGCCCTCAACGGCGGCGGCACGACCGTCCCCACCACGCCGCCGACCACCCCACCCAGCACGCCCCCGGCCACCACGCCGCCGCCGACCAGCGGACCCGGGGGCTGCACCGCCACGGTGTCGCTCGACACCTGGACCGACGGCTTCGTGGCGACGGTGACCGTGACCGCCGGCGCGTCGGCCATCACCTCCTGGCGGGTGACGATCCCCCTGCCCTCCGGCGCGACGGTCACCAATTCCTGGAGCGCCACCACCACCGGCACGACCGGTACCACACAGTGGACGAACGTCAGCTACAACGGCACCGTCGCCGCCGGCCAGTCGACCGGCTTCGGCTTCCAGGGCACCGGCACCGTCACCGGCCTCAACCCGACCTGCACGGCCGGCTGAACCGGGACCGGACGCGGTGCGGGTGGAGGGTGGTCGTCGCCCTCCGCCCGCACCGCCCGTTCACTCGGCCGGCGGCGGCATCGGCGGCCCGCTGCGGCGAGCGCCGCCGGAGGGGCCGTCGGGGGAACCGATCACCGAGTCGAGCCAGCACAGCTGCCGCCGGGTGTGCACGGCCTCGCCGCCCTCGTGACCGTTGAACGGGTAGGTGTGCAGTTCGCGTGCGGGTGGGCTCGGCCGGCCGGCCCCGGCGCCGTACTGGTTGTAGGCGGCGAAGCCGGTGCTCGGCGGGCAGACGTCGTCGCGCAGGCCGATGCCGAAGTGCGCCGGTGCGGTCGCCCGGCGGGCGAAGGTGACACCGTCCACGTAGGAGAGGGTGCGGCGGACCGCCTGCTCCGCCTCCCGGTGCACGGCCAGGTACCGGACGATCTCGCCGTACGGCGCGACGTCCGTGAGTTCGATGGCCCGCTGGACGTCACAGAGGAACGGCGCGGTGGTCAGCAGCGCCGCGAGGCCCCCGACCAGGCCGGCCACCGCCAGGGCGAGGCCGCCACCCTGGCTGTTCCCGGCGACGACGACCCGGGCCGGGTCCACCCCCGGCAGGGCCCGGACCGCGTCGACCGCCCGGACCGCGTCGGTGATCAGACGGCGGTAGTGGTAGTCCTCCGGAGCGAGGATCCCCCGGGTGGCGGGCGACGGACCGCCGGGTGCGCCGTGCCGGTCGGGAGTGTCGCCGCCGGCGTACTGACCGCCCTGGCCCCGGTTGTCCATCAGCAGGTGCGCGTACCCGGCCACCGGCCAGAGCAGCCGCTCGTGCGGCAGACTCCGCCCCCGTCCGTAGCCGGCGTACTCCACCACCGCGGGCAGTGCCGCGTCCGTCCCGGCCGGGCGGGTGTACCAGGCGCGCACCGGGTCACCGCCGAAGCCCGCGAACGTGACGTCCCAGGAGTCGACCAGGCGTAGGCCGGTCCGCTCCGGCCGCACGTCGACGAGCACCGGCCGGTCGGCGGCCCCGGCGAGGGTACGCCGCCAGAAGTCGTCGAAGTCGTCGGGCTCGGCGACGGTGGGCGCGTACCGCCGCAGCTGGTCGAGCGGGAGGTCGAACGGGGACATGGCTCCTCGCAGGGGTCGGCGCCCGCGCCACGACCTGCCGACCCGGCCGGCGGTGGTGACGATGGCGGTCGGGGCGGACCGGACAGGTGGCAGGGCGGGCGCCGGAGACGACGACCCCGCCGGAAATTCCGAAACTTTTCGGAGAACGCGGCACGCCGGACGAGCACCCCTTTGGGCCCTTGACGCCGGTCAATCGATACATTTAAGTTTCCGAGAAGGTGCCGACAATTTATCAAAACTTTCGGAGCGGCTCAACGTCGCAACGCACTCGGTCCGGGCGGATCCGGGATGTGCCCGGGGCTAAGGGGTCTGGTATGAGAAGTCAGCTGCCCGTCGACGACGGCCCGGCGCCGCACGGCGTCGCCCCGTGGCGAGATCCACGGCTGTCACCGACCGAGCGGGCCGACGCGCTCATCCCGCTGATGTCGCTCGAGGAGAAACTCGCCCAGCTCGTCGGCGTCTGGGTCGGTGCGCAGGACTCCGGGGAGGGGGTCGCCCCGCACCAGTCCGACATGATCGACGGGGCGGTCCCCTGGGACACCCTCGTCCAGCACGGCCTGGGCCAGCTCACCCGGCCGTTCGGCACCGCTCCGGTCGACCCGGTCCTCGGCGCGCGGTCGCTGGCCGCCTCCCAGGCGCAGATCGTGGCGGCGAGCCGGTTCGGCATCCCGGCGCAGGTGCACGAGGAGTGCCTGACCGGGTTCGCCGCCTGGCGGGCCACCGTCTACCCGACCCCGCTGAGCTGGGGTGCGTCCTTCGACCCGGAGCTGGTCGAGGAGATGGCCGGCCGGATCGGGCGGTCGATGCGCGCCGCCGGCGTACATCAGGGCCTGGCCCCGGTCCTCGACGTCACCCGGGACTACCGGTGGGGGCGGACCGAGGAGACCATCGGGGAGGATCCGTACCTGGTCGGTACGACCGGCGCGGCGTACGTGCGGGGGCTGGAGCGGGCCGGCATCGTCGCCACGGTGAAGCACTTCGCCGGGTACTCCGCCTCCCGGGGTGGGCGCAACCTGGCCCCGGTGTCGATGGGGCCCCGGGAGTTGGCCGACACCATCCTGCCCCCGTTCGAGATGGCCCTGCGGCTGGGCGGGGCCCGCTCGGTGATGCACTCGTACGCCGAGATCGACGGTCTGCCGGTCGCCGCCGACGAGGGGCTGCTGACCGGGCTGCTCCGCGACGGGTGGGGGTTCACCGGCACCGTGGTCGCGGACTACTTCGCGGTGCGCTTCCTCCAGACGCTGCACCGGGTCGCCGGCCACGCCGGCGAGGCCGCCGGGCTGGCCCTGCGGGCCGGGATCGACGTCGAGCTGCCCACCGTCGACACCTTCGGCGCCCCGCTGCTGGCGGCGGTCCGATCCGGCGCGGTGGACGAGGCGCTGGTCGACCGCGCGCTGCGCCGGGTGCTGACCCAGAAGGCCGAACTCGGCCTGCTCGACGAGGACTGGGCGGAGCTGCCGGACGACGTCGACCAGCTCCGCCTGGACGACGAGGCCGGCCGGGACGTCGCCGTACGGCTGGCCCGGGAGTCGGTCGTCCTGCTGCGCAACACCGGAGTGCTACCGATCGCCGGCAGTGGCCGGGTCGCGCTGGTCGGACCGGTCGCGGACGACCCGCTGGCGATGCTCGGCTGCTACTCCTTCCCCAACCACGTCGGGGTCCAGTACCCGGAGCACGGGCTCGGTCTGGAGATCCCCTCACTCCGCGACGAACTCGCCCGACTCGTCCCGCGACTCACCCACGAACCGGGCTGCACGGTCAGCGGCGACGACACGTCGGGCATCGCGGCGGCCGTCGCGGCGGCCACCGCGGCCGACGTCTGCGTGCTCGCCGTCGGGGACCGGTCGGGGATGTTCGGCCGGGGCACCTCCGGCGAGGGCTGCGACGCCAGCGACCTGCGGCTGCCCGGCGTGCAGGGCGAGCTGGTCCGGGCCGTGCTCGGCACCGGCACCCCGGTCGTCCTGGTGCTGATGACCGGGCGGCCGTACGCGCTCGGCGCCGAGTTCGACAGCGCAGCCGCCGTGGTACAGGCCTTCTTCCTCGGTCAGCGGGGCGGACAGGCGCTCGCCGAGGTGCTCACCGGAGCGGTGAACCCGTCCGGTCGGCTACCGGTCAGCGTGCCCCGTGACGCCGGCGGCCTGCCGGCCACCTACCTGTCGCCGCCGCTGGGTCGCCCCTCGGAGGTGTCGTCGGTCGATCCCACCCCGGCGTACCCGTTCGGCCACGGGCTGAGCTACACCACGTTCGAGTGGTCCGACGCCGGCCTCGTCGGGGCGACCGGTGCGCTTCCCGAACGCGCCGGCGAGCCTTCCCCCGGTGTCGTCGGACCCGTTGCCGCACCGACGAGGTGGGCGGTCGACGGCGAGGTCACCGCGCGGATCACCATCCGCAACACCGGATCCCGGGCCGGCACCGAGGTGGTCCAGCTCTACCTGCACGACCCGGTCGCGCAGACCACCAGACCGGTGGTCCGGCTGATCGGCTACACCCGGGTACCGCTGGAACCGGGCGCGACCGCGCAGGTGACCTTCGGCGTACCGGCCGACGTGGCGTCGTTCACCGGGCTCGGCGGACAGCGCATCGTCGAGTCCGGCGACGTCGAACTACGGTTCGGCCGCTCCAGCGCCGAGACGACCGCGACGCTGGCCCTGCGCCTGACCGGCACCACCCGTCAGGTCGGTCCCGGGCGGGAGCTGCTGACCTCGGTACGGGTCGAGCCCGCGCCGGCGGTCCGGGACGCCGGCTAGGAGCGCACGGATGACGTCCGAGATCCTGTCACCGTCGCCGGAGACCCGGCACCGCACCTCGGCGGGGAGCCGCTCCGACCCGCCCGCGCGCCGCCGGGGCCGGAGCTGGCGTCGGGCCCTGCGCCGGGACTGGCAGCTCTACTCGCTGGCCGTCCTGCCGCTGCTGTTCTTCCTGGTCTTCCGATACCTGCCGATGGCCGGCAACGTCATCGCCTTCCGCCGGTTCCGCCCCGGCGGCAACGTGTTCGGCGAGTACTGGGTGGGCCTGCGGTACTTCACCATGTTCCTCAACGACCCGACCTTCTGGGAGGTGTTCACCAACACCCTGGTGCTGGGGACGTTGACGCTGCTGTTCTGCTTCCCCCTGCCGATCGTGCTGGCGCTGCTGCTCAACGAGGTCCGCACCGGCCGGGTCAGGCGCTTCGTCCAGTCCGTCTCCTACCTGCCGCACTTCCTGTCCATCGTGATCGTGGCGGCCATGGTGATGCAGTTGTTCTCCGTGGACGGCACGGTGAACCAGATCGTCCGTGGCGTGGGCGGCGATCCGGTGTCGTTCCTGCAACAGCCGGAGTGGTTCCGGAGCATCTACGTCTCGTCGGAGGTCTGGCAGACGGTCGGCTGGGGCACGATCCTCTACCTCGCCGCCCTCACCACCATCGACGACAACCTCTACGAGGCGGCCCGGATCGACGGGGCCGGCCGGTGGCGACAGACCTGGCACGTGACGCTGCCCGGCATCCGGCCGACCATGGTGACGCTGCTGATCCTCAACATCGGCACCTTCATGGCGGTCGGCTTCGAGAAGATCCTGCTGCTCTACAACCCGTTGACGTACCCGACCGCCGACGTGGTCTCCACGTACCTGTACCGGATGGGCTTCGAGTCCAGCAACTTCAGCTACGCCGCCGCCATCGGCCTCTTCGAGGCGGTGATCGGCCTGGTCCTGGTCCTGTCGGCCAACACGATCTCCCGGCGCACGGTGGGGACGAGCCTGTGGTGAGCATCGGCAGCAACGCGGCCGGGCCGCAGGTCGACGCGGCCGGGCCGGGGCGCGACGGAAGCAGGCCGAGGACCGGTGGCCGGCGCGGGATCCGCCCCACCCGGGGCTACCGGATCTTCCAGGTGGTCAACGCGATCGTGCTGACCGGCGTGGTGATCGTGACGCTCTACCCGTTCGTCACCATCGTGGCCCGCTCGCTCAGCGAGGAGGCGTACATCATCGCCGGGCAGGTCAACCTCGTGCCCCGGGGGTTCGACCTGACCGCGTACCGGCTGGTGATGTCCGACGCGATGTTCTGGACCAACTACCGCAACACCGTGGTCTACACGGTGGTGGCCACCAGCATCTCGATCGTGCTGACCACCTGCTACGCGTACGTGCTGTCGAAACCGCAGCTCAAGGGGCGGGGCGCGCTGGTCGGCATCGCGGTGTTCACGATGTTCTTCTCCGGCGGGCTGATCCCCAACTACGTGCTGATCACCAGCCTGGGCATGAAGAACAGCATCTGGGCGGTGGTGATCCCGAACGCCATCAACGTGTTCAACCTGCTGGTGATGAAGGCGTTCTTCGAGAGCCTGCCGACCGAGTTGGAGGAGGCGGCGGCGGTCGACGGGCTGAACACGTACGGGACGCTGTGGCGGATCGTGCTGCCGCTGTCGAAGGCCGTCATCGCCACGATGGTGCTCTTCTACGCGGTGTCCTTCTGGAACTCGTGGTTCACCGCCTTCCTCTACCTGGACCAGCAGGAGCTGCTCCCGGTCACCGTCTACCTGCGCAACCTGATCGCCGGGGCGACCGGCGCGCAGTCGGCCGGCGGCGTCGCCGATGCCGACGCGATGCAGGCCGCGGCCACCCTGCAATCCGTGACCATCGTGCTCACCACCCTCCCCATCCTGGCGGTCTATCCCTTCATCCAGCGGTACTTCGTGTCCGGCGTGATGCTCGGCGCGGTCAAGGGCTAGCCCGACGCGGCAGTCCGCACCGTCGCACCTCCCCCACCACCACAGCGAAAGGACGGCCATGCCGCAGAACACGTGGCGCCGGGTGGCGATAGCCACCGTCGGTCTGCTCACCCTCGGCCTCGTCGGCTGCTCGGAGGAGAAGTCCGACTCCACGGACCTCTCCGGAAAACGGGCCGGCGCCATGGCCGAGTACGGCGTCGGGGACCAGTTCAGGGCGACCGAACCGCTCTCCTTCTCCGTCCTCTACAACAACCACACGTTCTATCCGCTCCAGAAGGACTGGCTGTTCTGGTCGGAGCTGACCAAGCGGACCAACGTGACGTTCGAGCCGGTCGCCGTGCCGCTCAGCGACTACGAGCAGAAGCGCAGCCTGCTCGTCGGCGCCGGGGACGCCCCGTTGATCATCCCGAAGACCTACCACCCGGCGGAGAACGCGTTCGTCTCCTCCGGGGCGATCCTGCCGGTGAGCGACTACCTCGACCTGATGCCCCACTTCAAGGACAAGATGACGAGGTGGAACTTCGCCCCGGAGATCGACGCGCTGCGCCAGGCGGACGGCAAGTTCTACCTGCTCCCCGGGCTCGAGGAGAAGCCGACCCAGGACTACTCGCTGCTGGTCCGGACCGACATCCTCGACGAGCTCGACCTCGAGGTCCCGAAGACCTGGGACGAGGTGTACACCATGCTGAAGGCGATGAAGGCGAGGTACCCCGCCTCGTACCCGTTCTCCGACCGGTGGGGCAAGCCCACCCCGGGCGGCGCCCTGATGAACGTCCTCGGCGCGTCCTTCGGCACCCAGGCGGGCTGGAACTACCAGCACGCCACCTGGTTGCCGAACGAGCAGAAGTTCGTCTACACCGGCGCCAGTGAGCAGTACAAGCAGATGCTGCAGTACCTCAACAAGCTGGTGGCCGAAGGGCTGCTCGACCCGGAGAGCTTCACCCAGAGCGACGACAGCGCCCGGCAGAAGCTCGCCAACGGCAAGTCCTTCGTGATCAGCGGCAACGCGCAGACCCTGGTCAACGAGAACCGGCCGGACCTGGCGAAGGTGCTCCCGAAGGCCCGGCTCGCCAAGATCCCGCTGCCGGTCGGCCCGGCCGGGGAGATCAACCCCGCCAGCCGGACGTCCAGCGGCGGCATCATGATCTCCACGAAGGCCCGGGACAGCAAGAACTTCGTGGCCATGATGCAGTTCGTCGACTGGCTCTGGTATTCCGACGCCGGTCAGGAGTTCGCCCGGTGGGGGGTCGAGGGAACGACCTGGAGCAGGGACGCCGACGGCAGGCGGACCCTCGCCCCGGACGTCAACGTGGTCGGTCTGAACCCCACGGCGACCAAACACCTCCAGAAGGACTTCGGCTTCTACAACGGAGTCTTCGCCTACGGGGGCAATCTCGAACTGGTGCAGTCGTTCTTCTCCCCGGAGGAGTTGGCACTCCAGAAGGTGATGAGCGCGCGACCGCCGATCACGGTCGCACCGCCGGCGCCGCTCACCGACGAGGAGCGCGAACAGGCGTCGCTCTGGGAGACCCCGCTCAAGGACGCCGTCACCCAGAACTCGCTGCAATTCGTCCTCGGTCAGCGCCCGTTCACCGAGTGGGACGCCTACGTCGCCGAGCTGAAGGCCAAGAACTCCGAACAACACGTCGCGCTGATCAACAAGGCCCACCAGCGCTACCGGACGGAGAACGGCTGACCAACCGGTCCGGCCGGACCCACCACGGGGCCCGGCCGGACCGGCGGGGCCCGACGGCGACGACCAGAGGACGACGATGCGGATCACCGTTCCCGACCAGCCGACCGCCCGGCTGACCGACGCCTGGCGCACCTGTGTCGGCTCCGGCCGGTTCGAACTGGCCCTGCGACGTGACTACCAGGACTCGCTGGCCCTCGTCCAGCGGGACATCGGCTTCCGGCACATCAGGGGGCACGGGCTGCTCAGCGACGGCGTCGGCGTGCACCGCCCGTACGAGTACCGGGGCATCCGCCGGGTACGGCACGCCTTCGGCTACGTCGACCAGGTGATCGACGCCTGCCTCGAACTCGGCATCCGGCCCTTCGTGGAGCTGGGTTTCATGCCCTCGACCCTCGCCTCCGGCGACCAGACGGTCTTCTGGTGGCGGGGCAACGTCACCCCGCCCGAATCCTGGTCGGAGTGGGCGGAGCTGGTCCGCGCCACGGTGGCCCACCTGGTCGACCGGTACGGGCTCGACGAGGTGCGCGGCTGGCCGATCGAGGTGTGGAACGAACCCAACCTGACGAACTTCTGGGCCGGCGCCGACCGGGACGCCTACCACCGGCTCTACGAGGTCTCCGCGCACGCGGTCAAGGAGGTCGACGCCGCCCTCCAGGTCGGCGGCCCGGCCATCTCCCCCGGCGCGGACGAGTGGCTGGTGCCGTTCGCCGAGTTCGTCACCGACCGGGCGGTGCCGGTGGACTTCGTCAGCCGGCACGCCTACACCTCCGGCCCGGCCCAGCACGTACCGTTCGGCACCCATCAGACCCTGGCCCCGGCGGCGGAGCTGCTGGCCCAGTTCGCCGCGCCACGCCGGCACCTGCGGGACACCGCGCTGGACGGGCTGCCGGTGCACATCACCGAATTTAACTCCTCCTACCGGCCGGACAACCCGGTCCACGACACCGCGTTCCACGCCGCCTACCTCGCCCCGGTGCTGGCCGGCGGCGGTGACCTGGTCGACTCCTTCGCGTACTGGACGTTCAGCGACATGTTCGAGGAGGAGGGGGTACCGACCGCGCTGTTCCACGGCGGATTCGGCCTGCTCACCCATCGTCAGATCAAGAAACCCACCTACCACCTGTACGCCTTCATGGCCCGCCTCGGCGCCGAGATCCTGGCGCGCGGGCCGGACCACCTGGTCACCCGGGACACCGACGGGCGGGTCGCGGTGCTGGCCTGGGCGCCGGTGGACGTCACCGGTCGGGAGCCGGTACCCGACCGGCACCCCCTGGCGCTGTCGATCCCGCTCGGCCCGCCCGGCACCACCTCGGCGTTCCTGCTCCGCTCCTCGGTCGGCGAGGAGGCCGGCAACGCCCGGGCGGCCTGGGCCGAGCTGGGCCGCCCCCGCTCGCCCCGCCCCCGGCAGCTCGACGCGCTGCGGGAAGCCGCCGAGCCGGCCCGTACCCACCGCGCCCTGCCGGTCACGGCCGGGCGGGTCGCGCTCGACCTCGTCCTGTCCCGGCACGAGGTGACCCTCGTCGAGCTGACGCCGGTACGGGACGAGACCCCGCCATGGTGGGACGAGGACCGACTGCTCGGTGCGCCGGCCGGGGTGGATCCGGCGGCCGAGCCGGAGGGCCGGCCGTGAGCGGGGTGGCGCCCGGCGTGCGGCAGTTCGGCGCCGGGCCGCTGTCCCGGGCCGCCGCGCTCGTGCACACCCTGCTCGTCGTCGAGCTGCTGCTGGTGGCCACCACCCTGCCCGGCCTGGTCCCGCTGGCCCTGCTCGGCCGGGACGCCAGCAACCTGCCGCTGGTGGCGGTCTGTCTGGTCCCGGTCGGCCCGGCGCTCTCCGCCGCCCTGTACACCCTGTGTCACCAGCGCCTCGACCTGACCGACCTCCAGCCGGCCACCGTCTTCTGGCGGGGGTACCGGACGAACCTGGGGGGTGTACTCCGGCTCTGGGTGCCGGTGCTGCTCTGGCTGACCGTCCTCGCGGTGAGCCTCGCCAACCGCGCCGCCGTCGGCCTCCCGCCCTGGTGGACGGTGCTGCTGGTGCTGGTCGCGGTGGGGGTCACCCTCGGCGGAGCCAACGCGCTGATGATCGTCACCCTGTTCCGCTTCCGGACCCGTGACGTGCTCCGGCTGGCCCTGCACTTCCTCGTCCGCACCCCCGGCGTCCCGATCGGCACCGCCGTCCTGCTGGTCGCCGCCGCCGGGATCACCGCGGTCTTCTCCGACGCGGTGCTCGCGCTGCTCGGCTCGGTCCTGGTCCTGGCGCTGCTGCGGATCGGGGCTCCGATGATCGACACGATCCGGAGGGACTTCACGGCATGAGCAGGTGTGGCGGGCGAAGGAACAGGCGCGACGCGTGCGTGCCGCCGGTCGGCACCGAGCGGGGCGGAGCGCCGGCATGAGCCCGCCCGTCACCGCGCACGCCGCCTGGCTGCCCCCGGAGGCGTTCCGCCCGCTCGGTTCGCGCCGCGTCCTGGTGCACGGCGCCGGCGGCCTCGTCGACACCGTCTTCGACGAGGTGGCACGGGCCTGCGCCGCGTATGGGGGGCGGGCCCGGCGCAGCGGCGACCCGGCCGGTGACCCGGTGGCCGGCGGAGCCGGGGCCGGGCCGGCGGACGCCGCCGTCGACCTGGTGCTCGCGCTGCGCGGAACCGGTCACCTGCCGGCGCCGGCAGCGCGGGCGGCGCGGGTCGACGGTGCGCCCGGCGACGAAGGGTTCCTGCTGACCATGTCGGGTGGTGTACCGGTCGTCCTGGCCGACGCACCGGCCGGCCTGCTCTACGGCCTCTTCCACCTGGTCCGCCTCGGTGAGTCGGCCTTCGACGCCGCCCTCCCGACGCGGTGGCACCGGCCGGCGATGCCCCTGCGGATGCTCGACCACTGGGACAACGTCGACGTGCACCCGGTGATGGGGCAGGTCGAGCGGGGCTACGCCGGTGGCTCGATCTTCTGGCGGGCCGGCGCGGCGCGGCGTGACCTGGCCCGGCTCCGGGACTACGCGCGGCTGCTCGCCGCCAGTGGCGTCAACGCGATCTCCGTCAACAACGTGAACGTCCACGGGACCGAGGCCCGGCTGCTCACCGACCGGCTCGGCGACGTGGCCGAGATCGCCGACGTGCTGCGGCCGTACGGCATCCGGGTGCACCTCGCGGTCACCTTCGCCGCCCCCGTCGTCCTCGGTGGGCTGCCCACCGCCGACCCGCTCGACGAGCGGGTGCGGGGCTGGTGGGCGGCGGTCACCCGGCAGGTGTACGCGCGCATCCCGGACTTCGGCGGGTACCTGGTGAAGGCGGATTCCGAGGGACAGCCGGGGCCGTTCAGCTACGGGCGCAGCCACGCCGACGGGGCGAACCTGCTCGCCGACGCCCTCGCCCCGCACGGCGGTCTGGTGCACTGGCGCGCGTTCGTCTACAACCACCACCAGGACTGGCGCGACCGCTCGACCGACCGGGCCCGCGCCGCCCACGACCACTTCGCCCCGCTCGACGGACGGTTCCGGGACAACGTCGTCCTCCAGGTGAAGTCCGGCCCGATCGACTTCCAGGCACGCGAACCGGTCTCCCCGGTCCTCGCGGCGATGCCGGCGACCCGGCTGGCCGTCGAGTTCCAGGTCACCCAGGAGTACACCGGCCAGCAGCGGCACGTCTGCTACCTCGGACCGGCCTGGAGCGAGGTCCTACGGTTCGCGCCCTGGGGCCCGGGGCGGCGGACGGTCGCCGACGTCGCCGCCGGCGAGCCGGGTGCGCCCGGGGGCGGCCTGGTCGCCGTCGCCAACGTCGGCGACGACCCGTTCTGGACCGGACACCCCCTGGCCCAGGCCAACCTGTACGCCTTCGGCCGGCTCGCCTGGGATCCCGAACTGGACCCGCTGGCCATCCTGGACGAGTGGATCAGCCTGACCTTCCCGCCGACGACGACCGGCGACCCGGAGCTGGTCCACGAGACGCTGCACGCGATGATGGACGACTCCTGGCGCGGCTACGAGCGTTACACCGCGCCGCTCGGCGTCGGATTCATGGTCCGCCCCGGCGACCACTACGGCCCCGACGTCGACGGGTACGAGTACAGCCGGTGGGGCACCTACCACTTCGCCGACCGGGACGGCGTGGGCGTGGACCGGACCCGGGCGACCGGCACCGGCTTCACCGGCCAGTACCCGCCGCCCTGGTCGGCGGTGTACGAGTCGGCCCACCGGTGCCCCGACGAGCTGCTGCTCTTCTTCCACCACGTCCCCTACCGGCACGTCCTGCGCAGCGGATCCACCGTCATCCAGCACATCTACGACACCCACTTCGCCGGGGTCGAGCAGGTTCGGGCGATGCGGGACCGATGGCGGCTCCTCGACGGCCTGATCGACGGCGCCGTACACGGGCGGGTCACCGAACGCCTCGACGAGCAGGTGCGCAGCGCCACCGAATGGCGGGACCAGATCAACACCTACTTCTTCCGCAAGTCCGGCATCCCGGACGAACGGCGACGCCGCATCTACTGAGAGCGGCGCAACAGCTCGCAGCCGGTCGCGGCTTCGGAATCGCCCCGGTCGCCCCTCCCCCGTTCCGGTTCACGGTCCGGCTGACTACTTGAGCTGGCCGGCGGTCAGACCCGACTGGACATGGCGTTGGAAGGCGACGTACACCAGCAGCACCGGCACCACGGCGATGCTGAGGCCGGCGAAGAGCTGGGCGTAGTCGCCCGCGTAACCCTGACTGACCGACAGCGCGGCGAGGCCCTGGGCCAGCATCCACTTCGAGTCGTCGCCCTGGAGCAGCACCTGCGGCAGCAGGAACTGGTTCCAGTGGCTGAGGAAGTTGAAGATGGCGACGCTGATCATCCCCGGCCGGGCCATCGGCAGCATCACCCGGAAGAACAACCGGAAGTGGCCGCAGCCGTCGACCAGCGCCGCCTCCGCCACCGACGTGGGCAGGGTGCGGAAGAACGCGGTGAGGAAGAAGACCGTGAACGGCAGGGAGTACGCGGCGTAGACCAGGACCAGCCCCGTCCAGGTGCCGAACAGCCCGGCGTTGCGCACGACGAAGAAGAGCGGCACCAGCGCCAGGAAGACCGGGAACATCAGGCCGCCGACGAACAGGTAGTACGCGAGCTGACGGCCCCGGAACTCGTACCGGGCGAAGACGTACGCGGCGGTGGCGCCCATCAGCATGGTGAGGGCGACCGAGCCGGTGACGACGATCGTGCTGTTCAGGAAGTACCGGCCGATGTGCGCGGAGGTCCACGCCCGGGTCCAGTTGTCGAGGCGCAGCTCGCCGGGCAGGCCCCACGGGTCGGCCAGGATCTCCGCGTTGCTCTTGAACGAGCTGAGGAACATCCACAGCAGCGGGAGCACGGTCAGCGCGCCCCAGAGCAGCAGGAAGCCGTGCGAGAGGGCGTTCACCACGCCCAGGTCGCGGCGCACCGCCCGGTCTGCGCCGCCGGCCCGGCCCCGACCGGCGACGACGTCGGCGGACTTGTCGATCGTGGTCATGACAGTTCGATCCGTTCCCGCCGGCTGACCCGCAGCGCCAGTACGGCCACCGACAGGGTCAGGAAGAACATCACCACACCGATCGCCGAGGCGTAGCCGAACTTGGTCTCGCTGCCGAACGCGGTGTCGTACAGCCGCACGCCGATGACGTCGGAGGAGAAGTTGGGGCCGCCGTTGGTCATCAGCTGCACCAGGATGAAGCCGTCCAGCGCGGCGATGGCCAGGTAGATCCAGGCGACCTGCACGGTGTCCCACAGCAGCGGGATGGTGATCCGGCGCAGCGTCGTCCAGCGCGACGCGCCGTCGAGCAGCACCGCCTCGTAGATCTCCCGTGGGATCGCCGACATGGCGGCGCCGAAGAGCACCACGTAGAACCCGACGTTGGCCCAGATCATCACCGCGAGCACACACCAGAACGCGGTACGCGGATCGCCGAGCCAGGGCGGCGCGGGCAGCCCGACCGCGCGCAGGATGCCGTTGAGCAGCCCGGCGTTGGGCTGGTAGACCTCCTTCCACAGCGCCGCGATGATCACCACCGAGAGCACCTGCGGGAAGAAGTAGACGGTGCGGTAGAGCGCGCTGCCGCGTGCCCCGGTGACCCCGGCCCGGCCCTTGCGCCCGCCCATGCTGAGCATGGTGGCGAAGAACAGGCCGAGCCCGATGGTCAGCACCGGCACCAGGGCGAGCAGGACCGCGTTGTTCTTCAACGCGTTCCAGACGTAGTCGTCGTGCCACATGGCCCGGAAGTTGGCCAGGCCCACCGGGTTGGCCTCGGCCGAGTAGCCGAGCCAGTCGGTGGTGGAGATCTGGAACGCCTGTAGGTACGGCGAGACGACGAAGACGACGTACAGCAGCAGCGGCGGCACCAGGAAGGTGACGATCAGCGGGTACTTGCCGTGTTTCATGGGGCCTACTCTCCGGCGGGGGCCGGGCGGGGGCTGCCCCGCCCGGCCGGGGATGTCACGCCGCCCGCTTGTACTTCTTGATCGAGCTGTCCTGGGCGATCGAGTCGGCACCCTTCTGGCACTGGTCCAGGAACTCCGCCGGGCCGATGCGCCCGCTGAAGAACTCGCCGCACGCGGCGTCGACCAGGTTGCGTTCCAGCTTGCGGTAGTAGTTGTTGTAGACCCAGTTGAAGCCGTTGGCCCCGGACGCCTCCAGCGCCTTGACCACGGTGGTGAGGCCGAACGGCAGTTCCACGCCCTCGGTGGCCCCGGCCACCACGGTCAGGCTGGCGACCTTCTTCGTGAAGTCCTGGGCGCCCTTCTTCGACAGCATGGTCCGGAAGTACTCCAGGCCACCCGCGACGTTCTTCGCCTTGGCCGGCACCATGAACGGCTCGCCGGCGGTGCCGCGGACCGCCTCGAAGGGCAGCTTGTCGCCGCTGCCGAGGCTCGGCGTCGGCGCCACGGTCATGTTGAACCCGGCCGGGGTGACGGACTTCTGCTCGCTCTCCAGCCACGAGCCGCACGAGATGAACGCGGCCTTGCCCTGGCACCACGCGGTCTGCGACTGGACGTGGTCCAGCCCCGGCGTGCCGTCGAGGATGTACCGGTCCTTGACGATCTGGTGCCAGGCGTCGGCGGACGCCTTCATCGCGTCGGACTTCCAGGCGTTGGGCTCCAGGTTGTCGATCGCGGTGGCCACCGAGGGACCGCCGAACTTGATCGCCGTGGAGATCACCGGCCAGCTCATGTAGCGGGGGTGCTTGCCCGCGTACGTCCAGGGCGCGATGCCGGCGGCCTTGATCTTCTTGCACAGGGCGATGTGCTCGTCCCAGTTCTTCGCGTACTCCCAGCCACGGTCGGCGAAGAGCTTGGTGGAGTGCCAGATGCCGTAGACGGTGTAGGTGTAGTTCATCACCAGGAACCGGCCGTCGTACGAGCCGACCTCCACCGCGCCCGGCAGCAGCGTCTCCTGGACGGTCTTGCCGGGAATGTCGAGGCTCGGGGCCGAGAGCAGCTCGCCGAGATCGGCGAGGGCGTTCTGGGAGACCAGACCGTTGAAGTCGATCTGGCCCGCACCGGAGTTGTTGACCACGTCCGGCGGGGTACCGTCGACGAAGCGCGGCTGGAGGGTCTTGCTGATCTCCTGGGTGGCCGAGTGCTTGATCGTCGCCTTCGGGTACCGCTCGGTGTACATGGCCTCGTGGGCCTTGGCGTAGTCCTCGCCGAACCCACCGTCGAAGATCACGACCTCCAGCGGGGCGTCCTCCTTGACGCCCAGCGGGTTCTGCTCGCTCTTGGTGCCCTTGTACACCTCGGTGTCGCCCTTGTCGCCACCGCCGGAGGTGGCGCAGCCGGCGAGCAGGCCGGCGGCGGGGGTGGCCAGCAGGCCGGCGGCGGCGCTGCGCCGCAGGATGTCACGCCTGTTCATGCTCTCTCCTCGAATCGGTACTGGCGGCCGCCGGATTCCGGGGGATGACGGCCGCCGCGCGAGGGGCGGGGGAGCCTGTCGCTAGTCTTCACTTCTTCAGATGCTGCTGAAGAATTTCTACGGCAGGACCGCCCCGACTTCAAGACCCACGGCCTCGGCGTTCCTTCTTCTCGTCCCGCCACCACGTGACGGCGACGGACTACAGCTGGATGGCGAACGTCGCCACGACGCCGTTGTGGTCGGATTTCGTGCCGTCGACGATGCTGTAGTCGGTCATCCACATGACCTGGTGCTCCGGCAGGCGCTTCCAGAAGTAGACGTAGTCGATGTGCCGATTCGACGTGTGCGTCCCGGTGCCCTTCTCCCCGTAGAGGTTGTAGACGGAGCGCAGGTTCGGCAGGGAGTTGGCCTCGAAGACCTTCCACGGGAACTTCTCGTACCCGTACGCCCGGTCGGCGCTGAAGTCGACGTTGAAGTCGCCACTGACGATGACCTGGCCGTCGTCCTTCTTGGTGGCGGCCAGGTTCTTGATGCTCTGGATCTGCTCCTCGGCGCACCGGGTGCGCGGCAGGTCCTCCGGCCGACCGTTGTTCTCGATGCTGGCGTTCAGGTGCACGTTGATGTGGGTGACGTTCCGGCCACTCGCCTTGTGCCGGTACGTGACCCAGTTGTTGTAGCGGGCGGGCGGCACCTCCCCCGGCCCGTTGGTGTCGCACACGAAAACGGACCTCTTGTCGAGCACGTCGAACATGCTCTTCCTGGCCAACAGGGCCTCCTGCGCGGCACTCGTCGGCTCGGGCGCGTAGAACCACCAGCCGTTCGCGGCGGCCCAGTCCTGGAGATAGGCCTTCCGGTCCCCCACCTCGTTGAGGCCGACCAGGTCCGCCTTCGAGGTGATCAGCCGTAGGTCGGAGAGGAAGTCGGCCTGGCTGAGTCCGTGGTAGATGTTCAACGTCGCCGTGGAGAAGACCGCGTTCGCCGCCGCGGCGGGAGCTGCCGGCAGCAGGCCGGTCACCAGCGCGATCGTACTGACCAGGACGGCCGCACTCCGGGCCGACCATCGTCTGCTACCCACCATGGTGATTCCTTCTTGTCCGGTGACGCCGACTCGAGGGTGGCCGGCGGAGAAGGTAATTACCGCGATGGTAGTCGATATCGAAGCTTCTCTACAGGAACCGGCCGGTGCTTCCGGACCTACCGGGTCACCGACCGGGGCCCGACGACGACCGTGCGGGCCGGGCGGAAAGGAAGGGTGCGGCGGATGACGGCGAGGCACCCCGCCGGACGGCTCGGCGGCGGCGTCGCGCTCGGTGGCTGACCGTCGCGTACGCTGACAGCCGTAACAGCCGCCCTGGTCCCCGGTGGTGTCCCTGACCCCAGGCACACCATCAGGAGCCCTGGATGCCTGTTCCGTCGACGCACGGCATGCCGGTCCCGGAAACGGTCACTGATCTCGTCAGGCGAATCGCCGCCCGCGACCAGGCCGCCTTCGGTCGGTTCTACCGCCGTCTCGTCCGCGACATCTTCACCCAACTGTCCGACAGCCTGGGCAGCCCGGCGCTCGCGGTGGCCGTGACGCGCGCGGTCTTCGTGGAGGTGTGGCGGCTCGCGCCGACGTCCGCCTCCTCCGACCTCGACGGGCTCGCCTGGGTGACCGACATCGTCGCCCGCCGCGCCGCGGAACAGCTCCATCACTCCAGGCAGATCACGCCCCGGCTGCCGAGCTGATTCGGGTGCCTCTCCCACCGACTCGTCGAGCGGAGACTCCGGTGCGGCGTCGTTCCGCGATCCGACCGGCCGTCGCGTCCGGGCGAATCCTGCCGACTGGTCGGTGCGAGCCTGCCGAGGACCGTGGCGTCGGTCCGGAAGCGTACGGTGGGGCGTCGCCCGGGACCCCGGTCAGCTACACGTGTCTGTCCGTCTCGGACGATCTGGTGGGAGCCAATCATGGACGAGCGATTCGACGGGGGCAGCTCCCGCCGCCGGGCCGCTCGGCCCTGTTCGGGGTCACCGTACCTGCCGGGGGCGGCCGGGTCCGACGAGAACTCCCCGCTCGTGCCCGGTACGGCGGACCGGTGAGCACCGAGCGCAGGCTGCGGCTGTGGGCCCTGGTCGTCGCCGAGGCACGGGGGGGCACCGTCGCGGTCGAGCACGTCTGCGCCGTGTCGGTGGCGGTGACCGGCGTCGACTCCGCCGCCGTCGCGGTGTCACTGCGCGACACCCCACGGGAGACACTGGCTGTCAGTGACCTGGTTGCCTCGAACCTGGAGGAGCTGACCCTCACGCTGGGTGAGGGGCCGTCCGTGGACGCGATCAGCGGCGGTCCCGCGCTGGTCGCGGACCTGGCGGGGTCACACTGCCGGGCCCGCTGGCCAGCATTCGCGACGGCAGCCATGGCCGTCGGGATCCACGCGGTGTTCGCGCTGCCACTGCACATCGGCGGGATCCGTCTCGGCGTGCTGGACCTCTACCGCGCGCGGGCCGGGAGACTCGACGACGGGCAACTGGCCGACGCTCTGGTGCTGGCTGACATGGCGTGCGCGATACTGCTCGACGACCCGCCGGAGAGACGTCCGGACCAAGACGATCATTGGCCCGAGCAGTCGGGCCTGCGGCATCCCGAGGTGCATCAGGCGACCGGGATGATCAGTGTCCAGATGGGAGTGCCCATGACCGTGGCGCTCGTCCGACTGCGTGCGTTCGCTTACGCACACGACCGGCGCCTACGGGACGTCGCCAGTGACGTGGTCGCCCGACGCCTGCGCTTCGACCCGGACCCGCCGCAGGGCGACACATGACCAGGGCGGGGCCGATCGCGGTCGCGCCGGGACCCTGCCCCGTCCTGCGCCGGGGCGAGGGCGGAGCTATGGTGTGGTGAAGGTGGGTGACATGGCCGAGAGCCAGTTAACGGACGTCTTCGTGGAGATGGCCGACACGCTCGTCGATGACTTCGACGTGCTCGATTTCCTGCACGTTCTCACTGGACGGTGCGTCGAGTTGCTGGGCGTCTCCGCAGCGGGACTGCTCCTGACCGACCAGCAGGGCGCCCTCCAGGTGGTGGCCGCGTCCTCGGAGCGGACCAGGCTGCTGGAGCTGTTTCAGCTGCAGACCGACCAGGGCCCCTGTGTCGACTGTTTCCGCACCGGCCGTCCCGTGTCGGTGGCCGACCTGCCCGGTACGGACCGGTGGCCGACGTTCACCGCCGCCGCGGCCGAGGTCGGCTTCGCCGCGGTACACGCCATGCCCATGCGCCTGCGGTCCGAGGTGATCGGGGCGCTGAACCTGTTCGACGTCCAACCGGGCACCCTCGACGAGAACAAGCTGCGGATCGGCCAGGCACTCGCCGACGTGGCGACCATCGGGCTGCTCCAGCAACGCGCCATCTACCGCGGCGAGCTCCTCACCGAGCAACTCCAGACCGCGCTCAACAGCCGGGTCCTGATCGAACAGGCGAAGGGCGTCCTCGCCGAACGCCTTCAGATCGACGTTGGTGAGGCCTTCGCGTTACTGCGCGACAGCGCCCGCAGTCGCAATCGGCGAATGCCCGAGATGGCCCAGGCGATCATCGACGGCTCCGAGCAGTTCGCCCCGCGAGTGGTCGCCAACCAGCCGCGCTGATCGCCGGCTCCTGGCGGGTGCGGCGGCGCGGGTACGGACCATCCCCCATGGCGGGCGTGTAGCACCCAGCCCGGCAGCGGCCCATGTCGGGGAGCAGTGACCGGCTGCCTCGATCGGCGAGGGAGCTGGGCACGACCCGTCGGCGGGCGACAGACCGTGCCCAGCCGCTGTTCCTAGGTGAGCCAGGTGTTGCGGCGCACCAGCGCGGTCGCCGCCCACCTGCGGCCGAAGCCCCAGGTGCGTCCCGCGCCCAGCAGGGCCAGGACGACCAGGACGGCGGCGTAGACCAGGTGGTCGTCCAGGAACGGGTTGCTGGCCGGCGGCAGGACCGCGGTCCACATCAGCACGGTCAGCAGCGCACCGGCGGCGGCGGCGATCCGCATGCCGACGCCGAGGAGCAGGGCGGCGCCGATACCGAGCAGGGCTGCCATGAACAGCACGTCCGCGACGGGGCTGCCGGCGATCGAGTGGTAGAAACCGGTGAACGGCCCGGTGGCGGCCGTGCCGAGAAACCCGGCGGTGGGGCTTCCGCCGTCCAGCCATGCGTTCTCGGAGCCGGTGCTGCGGCCGAGGCCGAACAGCTTGTCCAGGAACGCCCACAGGAAGATCCAGCCCAGCGCGAGACGAAGGCCGGCCAGCAGGTACCGCGCCGCAGTGGCCGGTCGCCCGGTCACCCCGTACGCGGAGTCTGGCGCCCCGGTGGAACCGGGGCTGGCATGCCAGGCGGTACCGAGCTGACGCCCGGTATTTGGTACCGGCCGCCCGTTGGTGGTCACGGGGGTGTTCGGGGCAGATGTTCCGTGCCCCTTGGCGATGTCGACCATCGCGCTCACATTCCTTCGGGGTGCTCATGACGCATGTTCCGCGGCGCGTGGAGCGCGGCCACGGATGGTGCGGCCGGGGTCCCGGGCGGCACCCTCACCGTACGCGCATTCCGTCCGGTCGGCTGGGCGGCGGCGCCCCGCTCACCCCGGGGTCGCGGTCACGACCCGCGTTGGTGCTGACCGGTCAGGTCGGCGAGTTCCCGCACCGCCGTCTGGTACTGGGACTGTGTGTGGTACGGCCAGTGCCGCTCGATCGGTGGCGGCACGGTGTCCGCCGGGTCGACGGTCACGCTACGAGGGTCGCGGAGGCGGACGTCGACCGCGTCGGCCGCCGGGGTGTCGCACGGCGGTCGGGCGCCCCGGTGGTGGTCGAAGAGGGTGCCACCGATGGGGTCGGTGTCCCGCCAGAGGTTGCGCCACCGCCAGTCGAGCCGTTCGCCCAGCTCGCAGAGCGTCTGGTGGCCGAGGTAGGCCGGGTAGAGGCGGGCGTAGATGCGGTACAGGGGGCAGCCGTGGGTCAACAGCGCGACACCGCGCAGGGCGGTCGGCGGTAGTTGCAGGATGGTGGCTGCGGCCAGGACCGAGCCGTGGCTGTGCCCAGAGATGACCACCGTGCCCCGCTCGGCGAGCGCGGACACCCGCTTGGCCAGTTCGGGCACCGCCCGGGCGGCGTAGCAGGGCGGCGCGAACGGGTGGACCGTACGCGGCCAGAAGGTCCCCAGGTCCCACAGGACTGCCACGACGCGGCGGGTCTCCACCGACCGGTACGAGCGGAAGCCGAGAATCATCAGACCGATCACGAGCAGGCTGATGACCCAGATTCCGGCGTCGGTGACGTACACGGCGAGGGGCGAGGTCCCGGGCTGCCCGCTGAGCTTGGCGGCGAGTTGGCTGGGACCGATTCCGATCAGGTCGAGGACGATCGTGGCCAGGCCCAGCGAGGAGATCATGAAGAAGGCGACCAGCATCGGGCCCAGTTCCTCGGTCACGTGGGATCTGGCGATGGCCTCCCGCACGGCACGGAGCCGGGGTACGGCGTCCGTGGGCACATCCGGGTAGTCCTGCTCGGTGATGTGCTCGGCCAGGTCACGTCGCCGCCGTCGGCTGAGCAGAAGCGTGGCGGTGGCGGCCACGGCGACGATCAGGAGCGTGGTGAGTCCGGCCAGTGCGACCCACCAGTAGGCGACCGGCGGTTCCAGGGGGCCGACAGCCTGTGGGTTCGGCCGGATCGGGTCGGGAACGTGGCCCCGGTCGAGATAGTCGGCGACCCGGAAGACCAGGGTGGCGGTGAAGGCCCCGGCGACGCTCACCGCCGCCGCCGCCACGATGGGCGTGCCGAGCCCGCGCAGGAAGGGGCGGGCCCCGGCCGGGGCCGCCCGTTGGCGCACGAACGTGACGACGGCGAGGACGACGAGCAGGACGCCCTGCGTCGCGACCAGGCCGGCGGCGCTGCCCTCGTAGCCGGGCAACTGTCCCTGTACGGGCCGCGCCGCGTGCGTGAGGACGGCGTAGCCAAGGCTCAGCACGGTCACCCCGACGGTGGCCGCCCACAGGGGGCGCAGGAGACGGAGTGCCGCCGCTCGGCTGGCCGGCACGGGCAGGCAGAGCAGCACCGAGCAAGCCCCCACCAGGGCAACCGCAGCGCCGAACAGCAACCCGCCCACCGGCCCCGTCCCGGCGTGCGAGACACCCGCGAGCAGGCTGGCGTCGAGCATGCCGGCGCCGATCCCGACGTGGACCTGACGGAGCCAGGCCGAGATCCGTTCGTCGTCCCAGAACCCCGGGGTACCGAGACTCCCGGTCATCTCCGAGGTCTCCGGTCGCGTGGGCGACCGGCCGAAGCCCTCGAACGCCCGTGCAGAGCGGGCCCCGAGGGCCCAGATCACGCGCAGCGCAAGCAGCGGGACGAGCGACAGCAGGGCCAGTCGGGGACCCGTCGGCAGCACCACGAGCCAGGACAGGTAGGGGCGGCCCGCGCGACACCGGTCGTACGGCACGCACTGCCAGCCCACCAGATTCAGCGTGACGCCGATGATCGAGAGCATGAAGGCAGCGGTCAGGGTGCCGCCGAGCAGGCGGCACAACGCACCGAGCAGGCCGAACCGGTCGGTCGGCGTCGGACGCAGCCAGACCGCGAGGTTGCCCAGCATGAACGGCAACAGCAGCAGCATCGAGGCGGTACGCACCGCCGCACCGGCGGTCAGAGCACCCCACCGGTACGCCTCCACGACGACGCCGGAGGTGGCACCACCGGCATCACCGGTGCCCGGCCGGGGCCGGTAGAAGCCGGCGTGCCGGTCCCCGGCCACCCGCACCACGATCGGATGATCGAGGATCTTCTCCGCCGTCGCGCCGGACACCCCGTGTACCCGCAACTCGACGGCCTCGCCGAAAGGTGCCCTATCCACGCGGTCAGGGTGACAAACAAGCGGGGGCCACGCTGCCGAATCGGTCGATCCGCCCCGTCCTGGCCGGCGCGTGTGACTGCGGCCCGTGCGGCGGGGTCAGCGGTTCCGGGTGTGCGGCGCCCACCCGGTCAGGTCGCGTCCGCCGCGCAGCAGGAGCAGCCCGGCCGACAGCCGCACCGGTCGCCCGCGTCGGCGCCATCCGCCGCGTCGTCGACGAGCGCGGCGGTGGGTGCGCAGCAGGCGTCGCCACGCCAGGCCTCCCGGCCTTCCTTGACCGCCACGGCGGCGATGACCAGGGCGGCGACCGGGTCGGCCCACGACCACCCGAACAGGCTGTTCAGCCCCAGGCCCACGAGGAGGACGGCAGACAGGTAGGTGCAGAGCAGGGTCTGCTTGGAGTCGGCAACCGCCGAACGGGAGTTGAGCTCCCGGCCGGCACGGCGCTGGGCGTACGACAGCACCGGCATGGTCGCCAGCGACAGCGCGGCCAGCACCAGCCCGATGCTGGAGTGCTCGGCCTCGGCGCCGCCGACCAGGGCCCGCACCGACTCCACCGTCACGTACGCCGCCAGGGCGAAGAACGAGACCGCGATGATCCGCAGAGCGACCTTCTCCCGGGACTCCGGGTCGCGGCCGGCGAACTGCCACGCCACCGCTGCCGCCGACGACACCTCGATCACCGAGTCCAGACCGAAGCCGATCAGCGCGGTCGACGACGCGATCGTGCCGGCGGTGATCGCCACCACCGCCTCGACGACGTTGTAGGTGATCGTCGCGGCGACCAGCAACCGGACCCGCCGGGTCAGCAGCTGACGGCGCGCCGCGGACGGCCCCGCCGGTGTCGCTTCGACCAGCGGCAGGTTCATCAGCAGCAGCCCTTCTCGTCGGAATCCGGGCAGGCGGCCGGGTCGACCGCCAGCACCAGGCCCAACAGGTCCCCGAGCGCGTGCGCCAGGCGCGCGTCGGCCAGTTCGTACCGGGTGCGCCGCCCCTCCGGCACGGCGGCGACCAGGCCGCACCCGCGCAGGCACGACAGGTGGTTCGACAGGTTCTGCCGGGTCGTGCCGAGCAACTCGGCCAGCTCCGCCGGGTATCCCGGCCCGTCACGCAGGGCCAGCAGCAGCCGCGCCCGGGTCGGATCCGACAGGGCGTGGCCGAACCGCGCCAGCACCTGCCCGTACGTCAACGTCTCCACACCGAGAATAGTACAGCCAACGATGTACTATTCACGATGCTCGGCACCGCAGGCCTACCGCACACCCGGTTGCCGACCCGGTACACCGGAGGTTTACGGGAGGATGACAGCCGCGCGAGGCCACAGGCGGAGGAGGGCGGCTCCGCCAGCCTGAGCGCCGGGCGCCGCCGTCGGCCTCAGCCAGCAGTCCCGGAGGCCTGGTAACCGGCGCGCGGAGCCCGTACCGCCGGGCCGTTGCCCGCTCCGGGGCGGAAGTCGCGCGCCGCGCCGGCAACCATCTCGTCGGGATCGCGACCGAGCGCCTGCCGGATGTGCGGCGGGACCACCTCCGACCTCGCCATCGCCATCCGGACCTGCACCGAGCGGTCGTCAAGCAGGCGTCGCAGATCCGCCTCGTCCAGCTCCAGCGCAAGCACCAGCGCGACGCGGACGTCCACCACGGGATCCTGGGCAAGTACGCTGCGCTGGGCGGTGGTGGTCCGCGGGTTGCGGGCGAGCCCCTTGCGTACCCGCGCGGTGCGGTCGGCCATCAGAGCGGTGATCACGTCGGGGTCATGGGTGTGGGTGGCGAGTCGTTCCCGTACCTCGGGTGAGACGTCGTCGACCAACCGCGCGGCCAGCTCGGGCTCCAGCTCGCGGCTTTCCGCGAGGAGACCGCGTAGCTCCTTGTCGGAGGCCTCCAGCATCACCTGGCGAATCGACTCGTCGCAGGCCGGGTTGCCGGCGACCGCCCACCGGACCCACCGGTCGGCGTCCTTGACGAGTCGCAGGAGATTGGCGACCGAGGTCGAGGGGTTCCTCGCCACCGCCTCCCGGACATGACGATCATGGTCCCGGGTCAGCGGTCGCAGTGCCTGCGCGGGCGCGTCGGTGCGGTTCGCGACCGCCTTACGGACCACGGCCGACGGGTCGGACGCCAGGTCGATGAGGGTCAGCTGGGGCGTTGCGGGATCCTGCGCCAAGGCGAGCCGCGCATCGACGCCGTCACCCGTCGCCGCGGCGGCACCTGACCCACTGTGACGGTTGGGCCCGCCGACGTCCTGCTGTTTCCCCATGGGCGACATCATGTCACGGACAGTCCGGGGAGCCGCGAGCCCCGACCAGCACACGGTGATCGGAGCCTGGCCATGGCCCGGTCGATGTGGGACCGGCTACCAGATGATCGTCCTGCCCCGGGTCGCGCCTCATCCTCTGTAGCTTGGCGAGCATGGCCCCGATCCGCACTCTCGCGTGGCGTACCCCGGTCCGCGATGTTCAGGTCACCGCCGGCTCTCAGACCAACTGCAGCGGCTTCGCCCGCGCGGTGGCGGACTTCGAGCCGCAGCCAGACCCTTCGGACGGCTTCGCCTTCCTGGTCGCGCTCGAGGAGCGGCCCGGCACGTTCCACGACGACGAGCTGGCCGCGTGGTGCTGTGAGCACGTCGAGTCGGGCGTCCGAGCGGAGCTGGCGGAGCAATTCGGCGGAATGCTGCCCCCGGTGCGGGTGGTGCTACGGCGGGTGTTGCAGCACCCGGTCGACTCCAAGGAGGCACGTAACCAGGAGGCTGGCCGGCGCCTGGTGCTCCGCGCGCTGGAGACGCTGGAGTCCCCGTCCTCGTCGCGAGGCTCCCACTGATCCTGACGCGGTTGGCCCGCTGCCCACTCCCGCGATGCCGGAGCCCTGCCGGTCGAGGCCGCCGAGACGGGCGACGGCGAGGCTCGCCGCGAGCCAGCCCGACACATTCCCTCAGTCAGCGATTGATGTGGTCGGCGCAGAACGCCGAATTGTCCGGGCGCGGTGGCCGCGCCCAAGCGGCCACCCT
The DNA here is from genome assembly GCF_040639195.1 of Micromonospora sp. NPDC023956. Lineage (NCBI taxonomy): Bacteria > Bacillati > Actinomycetota > Actinomycetes > Micromonosporales > Micromonosporaceae > Micromonospora > Micromonospora sp. NPDC023956. Next base: position 59,267 of record NZ_JBEZZN010000018.1, on the reverse strand, counting down.
ACCGTCGGCGTCTCCCCCCGCCGGTCGACATCCAGGCGGCGGTGACCGTGCTAGGCCGCCGCGATACCGCCCGCGACGGTGGTCATCTCCACGCCGCATTTGTGGCGGATCCACCCCGATCTCACCAACACCAACCTGACCCTCGCCGACCTAGCCGGCGCGTACCTGCCCATGGCGAATCTGTACGACGCGGACCTGACCGGCGCGGACCTGGAAAGCGCGAACCTGACCGGCGCGGACCTGGCTGGCGCCCGGACCGATGACCGCACCCGGATGCCTGCGGGAGTGCCCCGGCCAGCGCCGTGTGATTGACGCGCCTGCCGGACCGGCTACACCGGTAACCACCAAAGAGCGCTGGGGCGGTCTGGGCCGTGTCGTCGATGTTGGGGGGCCCGAGTGGCGGCGCCACAGCAGTGCCCGCCGCAGCGGCGGTGACCGCGTGCCGCAGCGGCACCTTGGCCGCGGTGAAGATCGCCGACAGCAACACGGCCGCGTCGTCTACCGTGCTCGCTGGCCCGCGGCCGGGACCCTACTCCCGAGGTCACCCTGGTGACTTGCGCCGTCGGGCAACCATCCCGCCACCCTGGACACGGTTACCGACGTCAGGTCGGGGGCAGCGACTGGCGGTAGAACCCGGCCGGGTTCGAGATCTGTGCTACGGTTGCCCAGTTGCAGTTTTGATTTCCGTAGACGTTCTCGACGCCTGTTGGGGTTATCTGAAACCCTTGCAGGCGTTTTTTCGTTTGTCGTGTCGGTTCCGGCGCGGGTGATCAACGCGGCGGCGTAAGGGTCCGCGCAGTGCGGTCTCTAACAGCCTGCGAAGGAGCAGACATGGCTACAGGTACCGTGAAGTGGTTCAACGGCGACAAGGGCTTTGGTTTCATCGCCCAGGACGGCGGCGGCGCTGACGTCTTCGCCCACTTCTCCGGGATCTCGGCGAGCGGCTTCCGCAGCCTCGACGAGAACCAGCGGGTGGAGTTCGACATCACCCAGGGCCAGCGGGGCCTGCAGGCGGAGAACATCCGCTCACTCTGATCCGCAAGGTGCGAACGGCGGCCCGACTGGTTCAGCGGGCCGCCGTTCGGCGTCTCCCCCACGCTACCGGGACACGCGCGCCGATCTCACCGCCGCCACTGGCGCGCGCATCGCTGCGGTCGTGCGTGCGACGTGGTCGTCAACCGACGACGGCGGCAGCGGCGCCCACCCGCAGAGCGATCCCGCTCTTCTCGATCGCGATGGCCACGACCGGGCCCCGCAACGGTGTACTCCACGTCAACCTGTCCACGTCTTCGGTCAGGTGCTCTGAAGTGACCCCTATCGGCCGGACACCTCGATGTCTGTCAGGGACTCATGGTGGATCTTCTCGTAGGTGTCGGCCTTCCACCACCCACCGCCTGGAGTACGTGCCACAACCTTCCACGCGGTCTGATGAAGACCATGATGCCCGGGCTGCCCTAGGGGCAGCGCGACGGCCAGAGCCCCCTGCAGAAGCCGCAGCCCGGGTCAGAACGGCTGGGTGCCGCCGCTGGCGCGAAGTTCGCCCTCGCTCTTCACGTCGATGATGTAGGCCGAACCGTCCGAGCCCTTGCAGCGGATCGACGAGCCCTGCCGGTTGGTGAGGCCACCCTCGCACTGGAGGGTCACATCCTCGCCGAGGTCGCGCTTGACCGCAGTGGCCCCGTCCTTCTGTAGCTGCTCGTTGGACCAGTCGCCCTCGTGTCCGCCACCACAGCCAGCAAGAACGAGGGCCATGCTAACGGCAATGATCACGCGCGATGTTCTCATGACAGCTCCTTCAGACGGGGACGGCTGATCTTAACGATCAGGTCCGACATGACCGTGCGCCTCGAACCCCGCATCAGGACAACCCACGACCAGACACCACTGCCACCCATCTCAACACCGACTCAACCTTTTCAGCGGAGCCGACAAGGCTGCCGACGGTGAACCGGTGATGACCGCAATCGGCATTGCTCTGATTGCTCTTGCACCTGCAATCGTCTTCCTGCTCTGGCGGTCGTACCGCAGGACATGGGCGCGCGGGCACCCAGGTTGTACTGCTTCGAAGCTGGCTCCGGCGCGGCACGCCGACCACGAAGACTATCCGTTGACCATCATGGATGAGCTGCTCTAAGCTCTTGGAAAGCGCTTTCCCCGCACTGCCGTCGATCCGGCCAAGGAAGGAAAACCTGTGGGACGCGTACTCTCATCGGCACTGACCGCAGCGCTGGTGGTCGGCACCGTGGCCATCGCCCAACCCGCTCAGGCCGCCCCCTACTTCACGACGACCCCGCCTGACGGCTGCTATCTCGACGTCTACACACACCAGGGCTTCGTCTACAGCTCGATGACCTCCTGCACGAGGGGGCACGGCTTACACAGGGCGGCGGCGCGGTGCGCCGACGGGCAGACTGTCTACGGCTTCACCCAGGAGATGGAGTACTCCCGTACGTCCATCGCCGAGTGTCGGTCCTCCGTCTATCCCTGGGAACCGAAGCCGGCCGTCGAGGTGTGGGGCGAGTACTTGATCGACTTCTGAGCGGCTCGAGGCTGCAAGTATCGCTGCCCCGACCCCCCGCGACGATCTGGAGGTCGACTCACCCCCATGCACCCCGAGCGCCGGAAACGCCGTCGCCCAGCGGATAACGGTGGCGCCGGTGTCACCAGTACTGGTGACACCGGCGTCACCGTTCCCGGGTCGTCCCTGACGCCGAGGGTCGGCCAGCCGTGGCGGGCTCATGGGCGGGCATCCGGAGCGAGTTGGGTCTAGGGGTCACCACCCTGCCGCCGAAGGTGACGACGAGGCGGCCGTCGGAGACGAAAGACCAGACAAGGACGCCGGTGTACTGGGCGCATCGGGATCCGTCGGAGCCGGACCAGAACTCGTTCGAGCTGTCGGAGTTGCCGATGATCTTTAGCTGACCCGGCACCACGGCTCGGTCTGGCCGGTGGTCTGGCGGCCGGACCAGGCCCAGGTGGCGACCAACAGCAACGACGGCACCACCCGGCTCTGGGACATACGGACCGGGCAGCTTCAGCCCACCCTTCGCGGACACGGACGGCGGGTCACCTCGCTGGCTTTCCGGACGACGGCGAGGTGCTGGCCGCCTGCGGCAACGACGGCGTGGTGCACCGCCATTGGCACGTGGTGCGCCTCACCGACAGCGGCGCCGAGCGTCTCAACGAGGCCGAGTGCCCGCTGGCCGCCGCGGAGGACGAGGTGCTGGGCGCGCTGGATCCGGCCGAACGCGACAGCCGCTACGAACTGCTCCGGCGGGCCACCAGCGGAGCGTCGGTGACGTGCGTCGAGCCGACCAGAGACGACCCGGGCACCGGCTGCTGACCCGGCGGCGCGGGGCCAGCGCCTCCGCCGGCCCGGCCCGGGTGGGCGCTCAGGGCTTGCGGGCGACCCCGCCGAGAATGGTGTGGTAGGTGTCGGTCTGCCGGGAGCCCTCATCGCCGTCCGGGCGCCAGTCAGCGAGGGGGACCAGCCCGGGAGGCAGCAGCTCCAGGCCCCCGAAGAAACCGGTGATCTCCTCACGGGTGCGCCACCGGCCGGTGCCCAGAGTTTCGTTGAAGACCTTCTCCACCGCCCGCGCCCGCCGTGAGACCTCGGGCTGTGCCTCGCCAGGGTCGTGGAAGTGCGAAATCGCCAGGTAACTCCCGGCGGGCAGGGCGGCGGTGAGCCGGCGGGTGATGCCCCGTGGGTCGTCGTTGTCGTGCAGATGGTGCAGGATCGCCAAGAGCAACAGCCCGACCGGCTGGTCGAAGTCGATCAGTTTCCGCACCTCAGGGTGCGCCAGCAACTCCTCCGGCTGCCGGACATCGCCCCCGACCACGGTGGTGGTCCGGGCGTCCGCGAGCAGGACCCGACCGTGCGTAAGCGCCATCGGATCGTTGTCCACGTAGACCACCCGCGCGGTCCGGTCCACCTGGTGGGCGATCTCGTGCACATTGCCCTGGCTGGGCAGCCCTGAGCCGAGGTCGAGGAACTGCCGGATGCCGGCCTCCGCGGCCAGGTACCGCACCGCCCGACGGAGGAAGGTCCGGCAGGCCCGAGCCGCTTCCAAGCCGTCCGGCGTAACCTGCAACGCCATCTGAGCCGCCTGCCGGTCGACCGCGAAGTTGTCCTTACCGCCCAGGTAATAGTCGTAGATCCGGGCGATGCTGGGCCGGGTGGTGTCGACACCGGGCGCAGGAACCTTGCTCGTCAACGCTTCGATCCTCCGTACGGCAATGTCGTTCGCCGGCTGGCGCGAGCGACCACAGCAGGGGCAGCGCACCGACACCGGACCAACCCACCACTGTAGACATGCCTGAGGGTAGATGAGGCGTTGCCGGCCGAGCGATCCCGTGCCGCAGCAGGGCCGCGCGGCCGCACGACGACACTGCCTAAACGGCCGACCTGCACGAGGGCGCTGATCCGCCGCGAGCAACTGGCAGCGTCGAGCGCACAACGGTGGACCACCGGTTACGACACGGACTCACCCTTCACGTCATCCACCGACGACCCTCTGGCGAGGACCCTCAGACCGTCTACAAACCCGCAGTGGACATACGCTCTCAAATCACCCACTCAGGCATGTCGGGCGCTGAGTCGTCGCGACACGGTCAGTCGTTGTGCGGGGCCGATGCCGTTCGAGGCGACGAAGCCGGAGAAGACCAGCAGCCCGTCCGGCCGGACGGTCAGTGTTCCCTGTACGTCTCGGTGCTCGATGAAATAGAGCGCGATGTCGTAGGCGTCCAACGCCTCGTCGTCGACCGTCAAGGTCATGGTGTCGCCCGCGGTGGTGAGGGGCACGCCTCGGAAATACAGAAGCGGCGGCGCGAGAGCCCACTGCGACGTTCCGGCGGGCGTTGCCGCAGCGCTCAGCTCGGCGGTGAGCAGGCCGGAATCGCCGATCACGACCGAACTGCGGTCGCCGTCCACCCCCAGATCAACACCGCCCAGCCGAAACTCTTCCCTCACCGACGCAGCGTATCCGCCGTGAGCGGCTGAGCCGAAAGTCGCGGCCAACTGTCGGGCGTTGCCCGTTTCGCGGCCCTTGCCGCGATCAGGATGGCATCAACCGCGGCGGTTGCGTTGCGTTGCACGTACACGCGTCGTTGATCGATCGAAGTCTCACCGACCTTCTCTCCCTCGGCTACGTGGAGTTCCTTCCAGCCGACCCGGAGAAGCCCGATCCTCTCGCCCGCCAGCTCGCGCCCCTCGCTCCGCTCGGGCTCCCCATGATCGCCACCGGCTTCGTGCTCGGAAGGACGACCTCTCCCTGCTCGAGCATGGCTCCCACCTCGATCAGCTCGCCGCCGCAGGAGCGCGCATCCCCAAGCCGCGCTCGACTTCGTCGTAGACATCGAGTTCCGGATCGGCCCTGCCAGCGGAAGCGGGATCGCGGATCGCCTGGCCCGCTTTTCCGGTGCTCATCACCGATACCTTCACCGCCCTGGATGTCGGGACCGGTCTGGGGAAACCGGCGCGTACCTCGAACTCGGCGACGGACGAACCCGGCCGCAGACCTTCGCGTTCTCCGCCGCGCTACGCCTGCTGCGGTCCCGCTGAGAGCCACAGGGCGGCACGCTGTTTGCAATACGGGTACGCACCGAGGAACGCCAGCAGGGCGGATCCGGAGACCAGCGCCGCGCTCGCGTCGAAGTCGTACACGAGGTACACGCTGTTCGCCTCCGGGAACCGTCGGGCGAGGTCCACGTCCGCGGCCGCCGCGAACGAGCCGCCGTAGCTGTGACCGGCCAGCGAGTACGCGCCGCCGGCGAACCAGGCTGCCTCCGCCTGGTCCTCGTCCACCCACCCGAGCCCGTGATCGCGGGTGAACGGACTCCAGCTCTCACCGTCGGGCGGGTAGCGGAAGCTCACGTAGTCGTCGAGGGCACCCTCGTCAGATAGCCGGCCTGCCCAGATCGACACGAGCCCCGGGACCTGGAGGGCACCGTCCTTCCTCATGTCAGGCTCTCGTCCCGCACGAGCGACTCGAAGTCCGGGGCCACTGGGCGGTGGTCTTCCGGGTGCCATCCGAGGCTGCCGGAGTGGGACCACACGACCGGCTGCCGTCCGTTGTTGTGACCGGCGCGCGCGTCCAGCAGGTAGAGGCCACCGCCGCCGTCGAAGGCGAGCGGTACCGCCGCTGGCATGTACTCGGCGAGCTCATAACCGCGGAAGGCCTCGGCCATCTCGGCGCCGCACCAGCCGAACTCCGCATACCGGTCACCCGCAGTGCGGGAACACCAGAGGACACCCGCTCCGAGCATCTCGGCGAGCAGAGGCGGCAGAACGAACGGCTCGGCGAAACCCAGACCGCTTCCGAGCTCCGCTCGGGCTCGCGCGACACCGGCCGCGTCGGGCGCGGCCGCATCGATCCGCACGGACGCGAAACGGGTGTGCCACCAGGGATACGAGACAACACCCACGCGTTCATCGTATCCAGCGGCCCCGACGGGCTCGCGGGTAACCTCATGGCGTGCGCGCCACCCGGCCCGCCCGGCTTGACCACGGACGAGATCCCGGATCCCCCACCGGAGCGGGACAAGGGTTAGCTGGTTGTGGGTTGTGGGTTGCGGGGCGGGGTTCGGCATCGAGCAGGCGAACTACGGTGTCGAGCAGCTTCCGTCGGGCGGCGGCGAACTGCGCGACGCCGACTTCTTCGAGACGACCACGCTGACCGGCGCCCGCCTCTACGTCCTCGCGGTCATCGACCATGCCACCCGCCGGGCGGATGGGCCACAGGAGCCTACGTCCTGACGGCGGACGCGCCGGAGGTCCGGCACACCGATACCAGTGGAGCGCTCCCAATGGCCAATTGACAGGGCGTCACGGCGCGGCTTCGATGAATTCATCGAACTTCGCAGATCTGAGAGGATCTCTGTGAGCCCACCGCTCCGTCACCGTGGCACCGTCCTGCTCGCCGTCGTACTCGGCACCGTGGCCACCACCGCACCCGCCGCCTCGGCCGGCTCCTCCGGCCCCGCCACGCCTGCCGCCCTCTGGGCGAGTACGACCGGGAGCAGCATCTCGCTCACCTGGGAACAACCGCGTACCGGCTCCCGGGCCGTCGCCTTCCGGGTGTACGAGGACGACCAGGTGGTGGCGCGGACCACGACGACCGCCACCTACCTGGAGGTCCCGTTCGGCTCCACGCACACCTACACCGTCACGGCGGTCGACCGCCGGGGCCGGGAGTCCGTCCGCGCCACTCCGGCCACCGGGCGGTCCTGGCAGTACGGCTACAACCCCGAGTGCATGCCCGATCCCGGGGTGTCGATCTCGGTCCGGGAGGTCACCGCCTCGGCGGTCGCCGTCGCCTGGACGCGGCACCCGCTCGGCGGTGACCTGGAACTGCGTGTCGACGGCCGTAGCCTCGGCCCGGTCTCGGGGACCAGCGCCCGTGTCGGTGGCCTGGCACCGGCAGCCTCCCACCAGTTCGCCCTCTACCGCTACAGCCGGTGCCCCGGCAGCGGCGGCCCCCGGCTGGCCGGCTCCATCACCGCCACCACCGCACCGGGTGACCCGGCCCGGCTGGCGGCGCCCACCGGGCTCACCGTGACCGGTCGGACCGACTCCACCGTCGGCCTGTCCTGGACCGCTCCGCCCGGCACCCCGCCGACCCGGTACGCGGTCCACGACGGCGCGACGCCGGTCGCCGTCACCACCGGGACGACCGTCACGGTGGACCGGCTCTACCACGCCACCTGGCACCGGTTCACGGTCGCCGCCGTGGACGCGGCGGGCAACGAGTCCACCCACAGCGCCGCCACCACAGTCGCCACCGAGACCTGCCTGACCGAACCGCCCCGGCCGGTGGACCTGCGGGTCACCGGGGTGTCGCCGTCGTCGGTGCGCCTCGCTTGGATCTTCGCCTCCACCGCCGCCTCGTACACCGTGCTCGACGGGGACACCCCGGTCGCCACCACCCGGTACCCGGAGGTCGTCCTCACCGGACTGCCCTCCGCGTCGGCACACGCGTACCGGGTGGTCGCGAACCTCGCGCAGGGCTGCGGTGAGAGCCCCCGCAGCCGGCGGGTCGGGGTGACCACCCCGGACGGTCCGGCCACCCGACCGGCGGCGCCCGCCTCCCTCGTCGTCTCCGGCAACGTCCCGGCCGTGTGGCCGTCCTCGGCACAGGTGACCCTGACCTGGTCTCCCCCGACCGGAGGCGAGCCACCGACCGGCTACCGGTTGTACGAGGGAGCCACGGTGGTCGGCGAGACCGCCGGCACGTCGCTGACGCTTCCCGTGGGAGCGGGCACCACCCACGAGTACGTCGTCCTCGCGGTCGACGCGGGCGGCCACGAGTCGGCGCCCAGCCCACGCGTCACCGTCCGGGCCATGTACCTGCCCCCGCCGTAACGATCAGCGGCCGGGGGCCGTGACAGCGCCGTGCTGCGGCCCCCGACCGCGAGCCCGTGGTGATCCCGTCGCCCGGCGGCACCGCCGGCGTCCGGTGGGAGCGCCGACCGTCGCTTCGGTCGACCTGGCGCCCACACCCGTCTCGCCGCAGCCTACGGCTACGACGTCACCACCGACCCCGCCTGGCCGATCCTCAAAGAAACCCGCGAGCTGAAGATGGTCGCCGCCGCCGTGCCGCTGCTCGCCTCGGGGCCCCACATCGCACGGGAGTTCACAGTCCGGCTGCAATCCATCCACCAACGCGACGACACCGCACGCTGGACCCCGTTCGCCGACCTGTAACGATCGCCAGCGGTCGGCGGCAGCAAATCCGCGACCAGCGCGTCACCACCGCCTTGATGCTGGCCGTACCAGCGACATTGGTGGGCCCAAGGCCCATCTGGCCAGGAGCGAGGGGCCGTGTGAGGGCTTGTCTACGGTCGTGTGTGGTCCAGCGATGGGTGGGGCCATTGCCTTCGCTTTGGAAACCTTCAACCGCAGTGACGTCACGAGACTCTATGGCATCGCGGTCCAGGTACACCGGCTCGGTGACGGCCTCGGCCTGCCGGATGCCGGCCACCGGCGCGGGCAGGTCCAGTCAGGCCCTGACGCATCCCCAGCTATGGATTGGCGGCGTCGCACCCAAGCGATAGATGCACATGTATCGTGTGCCCGGCGCTGGACGCTCCCGCGCGTTGGACTCGTCACACAAGGGCGGCACCGTCCGACCCGGCAAGGGACCGAATGATCAATCCTTTGACACCTCAGCCGGTAGCCGGGCGGAGTCCGAACGGCCGGTGGCTGTGGCGCTGCTCGACGCGAACCCGCCGCCGCAGGGCCGGTAGGGCAACCGCACCGTCGGCCCGAGGTGCGCCACCTCGGGCCGACGGCACAGGACTTCCACGGTACGTCCGCGCTGGGCGGCGGTGACCGCGCCGTCCTCGGCCGGGCGTCATCGGAGCCACCCTCGCCGCTCAGCCGGACCTCTGCCGGATGCCACAGGGCAGCGACCCCGGTTGACCGACGTTCGGCGACCGTATCGATCAGCTCGAACCCGGGCTCGACGCGCTCCATCAGAATCGACGACCGCGCCGACACCTCCACGGGTGCCGGCTGCGGACGCGGACCGGACGAACCGCCAGACCCTCGCCGCAGAACCGGTGAGACCACGTTCCGGGGCAGCGGCCCGGGACCCCTGAGGAGACGAACAGTGACAACAACACGATGGCGGCGCGCGGTCGCCGGAGCCGTGTCGGTGGCAATCATGACGGTCGGCGTGATCGCCGCCGTCGCATCGCCCGTCCAGGCGGCTCACGGCACCCGCCTATTGGGCCCTGGCGAGCGACTCACCGGCGGGCAGCATCTGGTCTCCAGCAACCGGCAGCACAGGTTGGCCATGCAGTCCGACGGCAACCTGGTCCTCTACCGGCCGGACGGCTCGTACTCGTGGCAGACCGACACTGATGGCCATCCGGGCGCCTACCTGGACATGCAGACCGACGGCAACCTGGTCCTGTACCGGGCCAACGGCACGTTCATCTGGCAGACCAACACGCCCGGCCGGGCCGGAGCCCGCCTCGAACTGCAGGACGACGGCAACCTCGTGCTACTGCAGTCCGGCCGGGTGCTGTGGCAGACCGACACCTGGATCCCCAAGAGTGTCCTGTCGGCGGGTGAGCGGTTGACGCCCGGTCAGGACATGTATTCGGCGGACAGGCGCCACAAGCTGGCCATGCAGACCGACGGCAACCTGGTCCTGTACCGGCCGGACGGCTCGTACTCGTGGCAGACCGACACTGATGGCCATCCGGGCGCCTACCTGGTCATGCAGACCGACGGCAACCTGGTGATGTACCGAGCCAACAACACGTCCCTCTGGCAGACGAGCACACCCGGCCGGGCCGGAGTCCACCTCGTACTGCAGAACGACGGCAACCTCGTGCTGTACCAGGGCGCCACGGCGATCTGGTACACCAACACCGTCGTGGGGCAGCACTCGCTTCCGCTGCCGCGCAGCGCCGCGCCCCGCAGCAAGTACGACGACCCGCATCATGACTACCCGGCCATCGACATCGGGGTCCCGACGGGAACGCCGGCCCTGGCCGTGGCGAGCGGCACCGTCCAGACGTTCTACAACGCCAGCTGCGGCAATGGCGCCACGCTCACCGCGCTCGGCGCGATCTTCACGTACTGCCACTTCTCCGCCCACCGTGTCGGGTCTGGTGCGCAGGTGTCCGCAGGTCAGCAGATCGGCGACACGGGCAACACCGGCAACTCCACCGGGCCACACCTGCACCTGGCGATCCAGGTGGGCGGCGGCCGCCGCTGCCCCCAGCCGTGGCTTCTGGCCGTGTACGACGGGGCCGCGCCCCCGCCGGTGACCAGCCTGCCGACTTCGGGCTGCAGCTACTGACGAGCGACGGTGCGAGCGCCACGGCTCCCGGCCCTGGCGTTCGCGCCACCGACTCGCCCGGTGAGCCGGAGAGCTACCGGGGCAGCCCGCCGTGAGTCTCCCCCGCTTGATGGAGCGGTGGCTACCTGCTGCCGGTTGGTGCAGGGGTGATGACGTCTGGCTCGGCCGGGTTGGTCTGTTGGTGGTGCCAGGCGGTCTCGTACTCGTCGGGGCTGCGGTCGCCGAGTTCCTTTGGACACGGCGGGCGTCGTACCAGCCGTCAACGTAGGCGAAGATTGCGTGCTCGGCCTCGTCTCACTGGACGTTTGTTTCGCCTTCGCGGCAGTAGCGACCGATCTACGTCTCAGCCTCGGTAGTGCAAGATGCCGGACCTGACCTGGAATAGACGTTTCTCGTAGCGGGTGGCCAGGGCTCGGTTGCGTTTGAGCTGGTGGATACCGCACTCCACGGCATGGCACCGCAGTCCAGCAGGGTGACCAGGTCACGGGCTCATCACACCGGGAGGTTCCTCCGGTCGAGGCTTCCAGTCGCGGTTCGTGTGGGTGCCGCGACAAGGACACCGGAATCCTCGCACTGCGGCACCAGATCATGGTCCTGCAACGACAACTGCACCGTGACCGGGTCCGGTTCACCCCAGCCGACCGGGCGTGGCTGGCAGTCCTCCTACACCCGCCCGCCTCTACGTCCTCGCGGTCATCGACCATGCCACCCCCCGGGTCCGGGTCCTCGGTTCGACCGCGCACCCGACCGCGGCGTGGGTGGCCCAGATCGCCCGCAACCTGGTCATGGACCTCAAAGACGCGGGCTGCCCGGTGAAGTACCTGATCCGCGACAGGGACGGCAAGTACCCGGCCGCGTTCGACACGATTCTCGCCGACGCCGGCAGATCAGGTACTCCGTTGGGACTTCGGTGGGTGGGGTTTCGATAGGCTGAGGCCCGTCCTGCCGTCGATCGCTGGAGACGACATGTGGTGGTCGGGCGTTGGCATCCTGGCGGTCATCTTTCCCGCCGTCACGGTCGCCGTGGGATACCAGCTCGGCGGCTACCCCGGCGTACCCTGCGGCTTCCTCGTGGCCGGTATCGCGACGTGGTTCGTCGGGCGGCGGATGAACCGCACCGACGACCCGAAGGCCTACCACAATGAACACCGCTTGTACTCGATCCCCATGCAGTACTGGGCGTTCCTCTGGGCGTTCTTCGCGCTGACGCAGACCGTTCTGGGGCTCCTGGGAAAGGCGGGCTGGCAGCAGGAGTGACGGATAAGATCACTTTCCTGCGGACGATGGGGGCCGCCGGCAACCACTCGGCGACTGTCGGTCCTTTGCGGCAACGGCGGGCTCTTCCTCGACTTCGAACTCGAACGCGGCGCGGACGGCGCGATGACCGGGTACTGCTTCCCCGGGCTGTTAGTCGACCTGGTCGCCCTGTTGGGCAAGGGCCGACGCGACGAGACCCACGACCTGTTCGACGCACACCTGCCGCTGGTGCGCCACGAACAGCAGCCCGGAGCCGGGCCGGCCGTCCGTTCCGGGGACGGTGCGAGAAACGGGCCGCAGCGACAGACCGGCCGTATGGAGCCGGCCGACCGCTGCGGCCCGATCGCAGACCGCCCTCGGCGGCGGTCACCGTGGTACGGGTACGGATCACCGTGGTACGGGTACGGAGAGGATGCCTACGGTGTCACGTCGACCACGCCGACGCCGGTGTTCTGAACAGCCTGCGTCCTGGCATCCTGCGGGCTGAGCGTGTCGTAGGCGTAGGGGACCGTGAAATCGGTGGTCGACCTCAGGTGCGCGTTCGGCGTGTTCACGTAGACGTTGTCCACCAGGTTCCAGTACCCGGTCGTGTTGCTGCCGTAGAACCAGCCGACCGGGCCGTGGATGTCGCCGGTCACCTCGTCGACCGCCCCGGTGCCGACGTTCTCGAAGTAGTTGCCCTCGACCAGCACCTGCGCGCCCATCCGGGCGTTGATCGCGGTGTCGGCCACGTCCTGGAAGTAGTTGTTCAGCATGTGCACGTGCGAGCGGCGGATGAGCGGGACGCGGGAGTTCACGTTCTGGAACCAGTTGTTCGCGTACGTGATGAAGTCGCCCGCCGAGCTCTCGCTGTCGCCGCCGGCGGTCAGCCCGGTCTTCCACGAGTCGTGCAGGTGGTTCCACGAGACGGTGACGTACCGCGCGCCGTCCTTAATGTCGATCAGGCCGTCGTAGTAGTCCTTGTCGACGCCCTGGAACACGTTGTAGATCTCGTTGTGGTCGATCCAGACGTTGGAGCTGTGCTTTTGGACGGTGATCCCGTCCCGTTCCCCGGTGTCGACGTGGTGGATCTTCAGGTTCCGGATCACGACGTTGTGGGAGTTGCGGAGGCTCAGCCCGACCCCGTCGAACTCGCCCTGGGTGCCGACCCCGAGGATGGAGACGTTCTCGACGTCGTTGACGTGCATCTTGGCGTCGCTGAACTCGGACGACCTGATCGTCTGGTCGACATAGATGACCAGGCCCTCGTTGGACGGCCGGTCGTCGTGTTCCTTGATCAGGTCGTACATCGCGTCACCCGGGTTCGAGTATCCGGCGCTGGGCCAGTACTCGCTGAGGGTGTACTCGTGGACCACCTTGGCCCCGAATCCGCCGGTGGTGCCACCGTTCATCGAGGCGTACCCGACCGGCTGCTCGGTCTGCGCGGGAGACGTCGGGCTCGCGCTCAGCGAACCGCTCTCCGGGTTGCCGCTGAGCGGTGTGGCAGCACTCGTGGACGGGGCGGACATGGTGACGGCCACGACAGCCAGGGTGGTGATCCCCGCTGCCAGGGTGGCCGGGCCCCGGCGTTGCCGGAAGGTGGCAAGCAATCTCACGGGTGGGCTTCCTTTCGGGAGGAGGTACGCGCGGGAAACTCGGGGGAAGGTACGTGCGGGAACGAATCCGGCTCTCCCGGGCCGGACGGGCACCGTTCCGCGGTGCCCGTCCGGCCCGGCTCGGCCAAGAGCGGCTAGGGCGTCACCGGCTTGCCGCCGAAGGTCACGACGAGGCGGCCGTCCGCGGCGAAGGACCAGCCCAGCGCGCCGGTCAGAGCGGAGCAACGGGATCCGTTCGAGCCAGCCCAGAACTGGTTCGACCCGTCGGCATCACCGATCACGCGGTCGTTCGTGCCGCTGCTGCTGAAGCAGGAGACGTTGTTGCGGAACACCGACGTGCCGCCGTCGAACTGGAAGTTGCGCTCACTGTTGTCGATGCTGATGTTGTTCGACACGGACATCGTGCCGAGGTTGCGGTTGTAGGTGAAGCCGTGTTTGCCGTTGTTGTAGGCGATGTTGCGCCGGATGACGTGGTTGACCCCGATGTCCTCGCCACCGAGCTTGTAGCCGTTGCGGTCACCGTTGCCGGCCTGGCTGCCGTCGCTGAGGGTGCCGTTGTCGTAGCTGAGGGAGTCCTCGATGGTGACGATGCCGATGGGACCGGTGTCCGGCTTGGTGAAGAGATCCCAGCCGTCGTCGATGTTGTGGTGCGACACCGCGTAGCGGAAGACGTTCCCGGGGCCGACGGTGAGCTTGGGGGCGAACCCGTCGGCGTCCTCGCCGTCGGAGTCGGCGTTGTCGTGCGACTCCGCGCTCAGCACGAGGTTGTTCGCCGGCCACTGGTCCTTGGGGGTGTCAGCGGTGGCCCGCGAAATCTGCAGCCCCGAGTCGCGGTTGAACCGCGTCACGGTGCGCTCGAAGATGTTGTTGCTGCCGCCGACGAAGATCCCGTTGTCGCCGGCACGCTCGACGACGATGCCGTGGACGTGCCAGAACGACCCGTTCACGGCGAGCCCCCGGTTGGCCGGGTCCTCGCTCTGCGCCGAGAAGTTCAGCACCGGGGTCTCCCCCGGGTAGGCGGACAGCTTCTTGCGGGCGGTCGAGGTGCCGTTGTTGCCCTGCGCGATGGTGACCGTCTGGGCGAACCGGTAGGTCCCACCCCGCAGGTAGATCGTGCCGCCGGCACCGATCCGGGTGATCGCCGTGGTGAGCGTCGTCGGGTCCGACTCCGTTCCGGATGCGCTGTCGCTACCGGTCGGGGACACGTACAAGGTCTGGCCGGTGGGCGGCGGGGTCGTGGGCGGTGGAGTGGTCGGCGGTGGAGTGGTCGGCGGCGGAGTCGTGGGCGGTGGGGTGGTGGGCGGGGTGGTGCCGGAGTCGGTGACCGTGATGTCGTCGAAGCGGGCGCTGGCGTAGCCGGTGAACAGACCCACCCGGCCGGCCGGGATGGCGGTGCTGGTGGCGGTCCCAACCAGGGTGCCGTCGAGATAGCCGGAAACAGTGCTGCCGGTGGTGTCCAGCCGCAGGGTGTACCAGGTGTTGGTGGCGACGGGCCGCGACACCGAGGCCAGAACGGTGATGGCGCTACCGTTCATGTACTGCAGCTCGACGCGGTTGGTGCCGGTCAGGGCCAGGCGGTACATCTTGGTGGAGCCGGCGGCCCGGGAGGCCAGCGCGGCGACGCCGCCGGAGCCGAAGGCCAGCGGCTTGACCCGACCCTGTACGGAGTAGTCCGTCCAGCTGGTGGAGCCGGCGAACTGGCGGGCCCGGTCGGTGCCAGTGTTGGTCTGCTGGAGGGCCTTGGACCCGTCGGCGACGACGGTCCAATCGCCACCGGACTTCGACCAGCCACTGATGCCGGACTCGAAGTCGGCGCTGAACAGCGTGGCGGCGTTGGCGGGTGTGGTCGCGATGGTGGCGGTGAGTGCCGCCAGGGGGAGGGTCATGGCTGCCGCCACGAGGCTCCCGACGCGGCGGCGCCGCGAAGGTGTCGACGTCTTCATGGTGTTGGTGGGGTCCTTCCTGCGGGTGGTCTCCGGTGGTGCCGCTACGCGGGTAGGTCAGGGCCGATGGAGCTGGTGCCGTGATGAGCGGGGGTGGCTGCTGGTAACGACCACGCCCGGTCCGGTGGGCGTACGCGAACGAGCGAGCACCGCGTCCTTCGACCGGACCGGACGGGGGGGGGTGGGACCAGGGCGCAGTGGGTGGGCATCGACGGCGTGCCGACGGCTGCCTCAGCCGCCGCGTGGCGCTCGACCTGGTGGGGGCACGGTTCCCGGCCCGGCTCTCCACCGTGGAGTGGCTGTGGGGCACCACTGTAGGGAGCGGCACCGATTACAGTCAATGGCTTTCGGTAACTCCGCCGCTTTTTTGTTTCACGGATTGACGTAAACGGAAATGTGGTCGTAACCTGTCCGGCAACGTCGGGCCGGCGCCCGAGTCGTCGCGTCGAACGAGGAGGTGCGATCACCCGATCGAGGGAGCGGCGTCCCAGTGCTCGACTCCCCCGCCCACCCACCACCACCGCCACCGGCCGCCGACCATCCCCGGCCCGGGTCACCCGCGCTCGACGTCACCCGTCCGCGCCGCGACCACCGGCCCCGGCCGCGCATCCACCCCGGCCACCGGGCCGTCCGCTGAAACGTGACAAACATTGACAATGCCGGCTCGTCCGGCTACTGTCCGGGATGCGGAAAGCGCTTTCCGAGAGCAGCCGTCGGGACGACGGGCAGCGTTTCGACAGCGCCTCCCGAGGCGCACCGCGCACCCGATCAGGCGTGGTTCGACGGTGCCGCCCGAAGCAGCCAGATGCCGGGGCGCTGGCGGATCTGGTCGATAGAGGTCAACGCGGCCCCGATGACTGCGCCGTCGGGGCCGAGGAGTGCGGGTCGGACGCTGACCGGAGCCCAGTCGGTGGTGAGGACGCGCCGGCTGATCTGGTCCCTGGCTCCGTCGGTCAGCCAGGACGCGAGGAGGGCGAAGCTTCCGCCGAGCAGAACGGTGTCGCTGTCGAGGATGTTGAGGGTGTCGGACAGGGCGACACCCAGGGCGGTGCCGGCGGTGTCGAGCGCGGCGAGCGTTTCGGGTTGGCCGCTCTCGGCCCGGATGGTGATCGCGGTTTCGGGGGTGGTGCCGGCCGGCGCTGGCTCGTCGCCGAGGATGGCCTCCAGGCTGGCGTACGTTTGCAGGCAGCCCTGGGAACCACAGGGGCACGGTCTGCCGTCGGGGTAGACGGTGACGTGCCCGAGTTCGCCGCTCCAGCCGCGCATGCCGCGCATCAGCCGCCCGTCGAGGACGATGCCGGCACCGATACCGAGGCCGCCGGAGACGTACACGAAGCTGCTGAGCGTGTTGTCGCTGGCATAGAGTTCGCCCAGTGCGGCGAGGTTGGCTTCGTTGTCGACGGTGATGGGCAAGTCGAGGTGCGCGGTCGCTTCGCGCAACAGGGCGCCGGCGTCCACGTTCCGCCACCCCAGGACGGGGGCGGATCTGACCAGGCCCGAGTCGACCGGGCCGGGCACCGCGAGGGTGGCGGTCACCACCGTCAGGTCGGCGGCGGCTGCGGCTTCGACCGCGGCGTCGGCCATCCGGGCGAGGTCGGCCAGCACGGCCGGTGCGGTGGGATCGGCGTAGGTCGTCGGGGTGAAGGCGAGGTGCCGAAGGGTGCCGGTGAGGTCGACGATGCAGGCGGCGAGGCCGTCGGCGCGGATGTCGAGGCCCAGCCCGGCCGGTCCCTTGTCGGACACGGTCAGGCCGACGCGGGGGCGGCCGGCGCGTCCGTCGTGGGTGTAGCCGACCTCGCTGACGAGCTGGCCGGCGATGAGTTCCTCGACGATCCGGGTGATGGTCGGTCTGGTCAGGCCGGTGACCGAGGCGAGTTCGGTGCGGGAGATCGGCCGGGCGGCGGCCAGGATGTGGCGGAAGACCAACTCGATGTTGAGGGTACGCAGGCTCTCCTGCCGGGCCGGTTCGACGCGCGACTGAGGGCTGCTGGGTCGGATGGGCGGGGTCATGGCGCCTGCCGCACGCTGTCGGCAAGCTCGGTGGCTGCCGCGAACGACGGGCTGCCATCGACGATCAGGGTGGTGACGCGTTTGATGATCATTTCTCCGGGTGCGAGGACCAACGGTCGGTCCCACGTTACTGAGGAACAGACGCCGAGGTAGTCGCGGGCTCGGACGAACCAGCGGTCGTGCACGGTGGTTTCGTCCGGGTGTACGAACAGCATCGTCCAGGAGCCGTCGGCGCCGGTGCCGGTGACCGCGACCCAGGCGGCGGTGCTTCCGTGGACGGATCGGACGTCGGTGCCGGCCGGGCTGAGGATACGGACCCGGTCGGCGGTGGGGCCACGCCAGAAGAAGCCGCCGTAGCCGGCGCCGACGCGGCCGTGCGCGATCGGGCTGCGGATGGGCAGCGGCCCGTCGGTGGCGTTGGTGAGCTGGGTGTGGACGCTCAACGACCAGGCGGTCCGGTCGATCGGACGGCAGGTGATCGACCGGCGCTCGTGCAGCAGGACGGTGTCGCGCGCGTCCGTCCAGCGCAGGGTGTGAGCGAGTGCATCCGGAGCGTGGCGGAGCCACCGCTGGTGGTGTTGGATGCCGTGGTTGTCCAGCCAGGCGGGGCCGTGGCCGGCGACGAAGGTCCGACCGCCCCAGAAGTTGCGGCCGGCGACGTCGGGGGCGGCGATACTGATGCCGAACTGGTGCCGGTGCGAGTCGGGCGCGGCATCGGTGACGGTGATACCGGCCAGCGTCCGTACGGGGTGCAGGTAGGGGCGTGGGGACATGGCCAGGGGCACGTCGGGCTTCCACACGTACCGGGCCACGTCGTGTCCCTGGCTCCGCAGGACGGCGGTACCGCGTGGCTGGTCGGTGAGCACCGAGTGGGGTACGTCCGAACCCGCCATCGCTTCCTCGCTGCCTCTCGTCGCCTGGCCGCCCTGGTCGGTCCGCCGCCACGATCCGCGTCCGAGCCGGCTGGCTGCGCCTGTCGGGTCCACTCGACGCCTGGCGGTCATCGCAGCTAGTCCGCGTCGGCCGCGAATTCCGCGACGGCGGTGGCGAGGGCGGCGACTTCTCGAGAGCGTAGCCTGCCGTCGGCCACGATGGTCAGGACCCGGCGGCGCACCCGTTCGCCGGGGCCGACCAGCAGGGGCTGGGACCAGGCCAGCGACGAGCCGACGCCGACGTAGTCGCGGCTGCGCACGAACCACGGGTCGATCGGCTGTGGTCGCCCGACCGGGACGAAGACCAACGTCCAGGGTGCGGGGTTGCCGCCGGTCAGGGCCAGCCAGGCGGTCCGCCGGCCGTGCAGGTGTCGTTCGCCGGTCCGGTCCGGCCCGAGCACGTTGACCTGCCGGTCGCCGCGCCGGGCCCGCCAGAAGAAGCCGCCGTATCCGGCACCGGGTCGGCCGTTGGTGGCCGGGCTCGCGAAGGCGAGTGGCTCGCTGGTCACGTTGGTCAACTCGAAGCCGAAGTCGAGGGTCCAGGCGTCGTCGCGCAGCGGCCGGGCGGCGATGCGGCGCCGTTCGCGTACCAGGTCCTTGCCGGCCGGACCGATCCACCGCAACTCGTGGTCGACGGCGGTGTCGGTGCAGTCGGTCCACTGGTGATGCTGCTGGATCCCGTGGTTGGGCAGGTGGGTCGGTCCGCGACCGCTCACGAAGGTGCGGCCGCCCCAGAAGTTCGCGCCGTCGAGGTCGGGGACGGCGACGCTGACCCCGAGGTGGTGCAGGTGGTCGGCGGGCATCGACTCGGTCACCTCGGTGTCGGCGAGGGTGCGCACCGGATGGAGGAACGGCCGTGGGGACACGGTCTTGGGCAGGCTCGGCTTCCAGACGTAGTCAGCGACCGGGCGCCCGTCCACGGTCATGCTGATCGTGTCGGAGAGTGTGGCCAGTTCGTGCATCGGTGGCCTCCTAGTGGACTGGTGGCTGGTGGGGCCGGCGGCGCGCCTACCCGGCCCGGTGGAAAGCGTCCTCGCGGATCGTTGGCGGAGCGGTCACCCGGAACGCGCCCACCTCCGCGGTACCGGCGGCGCCCGCCGTCGGGGGTACGGTCGCGAACAGTCCGAGGGTGGCGCCAACCCACCGCCCTTCGGTCGCGGTGAACGCAGGCCCGATCGGGCGCGGCGGCTCGAGCCGGGCGGAGGCGAGGAACTGGCACCGTCCGTCCCGGTCGACCTCGACACCGACGGACACGGCCGCGCACGTCCCATCCCCGAACGTGGGGACGGGTACGGGGGGCGCGGCGTCCGCTTCGGGGGCTCCGTCGGCTGCCGTGCGGTGGACCAGAGCGATGCCCTGCGGGGTGCGTTCCAGCCCGGTCCAGGCGTAGCTGTCGCCGAGGACGGTCAGGCCGGCCCGCGCCCCCACGGTCGCGCCGGTCAGGCGCAGGGTGGTGGTGACGTGGAACCGTTCGGCGGGTAGCCGTTGGCCGAGCAGGTTGGGTAGCTGGCGCAGGTCGCCGGTGTCGTCGTCGGCGGGCACGCAGGTCAGCCGTAGGCCCTGGCCGGGCCGCAGGGTCCACCAGCCGGGTCGCGGGTTGGCGGCCCACGTCCACTGCGGGCCGAGGGTGGGTCCGGTGAAGTCGTCGCCGGCGGCGGGTGCCACGGGGGCAGCGGTGCTGGGCACCGGTTTCGGGTGGCACAGCACCGGTTCGCCGGGCCCGGCGCCGGTGTGGGTGCCGATCGCGGGCCAGCCGTCCGCGCCCCATCGCATCGGTTGCAGATGCACGACCCGGCCGTACGCGCCCTTGTCCTGGAAGTGCAGGAACCAGTCCTGACCGCTCGTGGTGGTCACCCAGGCGCCCTGATGGGGGCCGTTGACCGTGGTGTCGCCCTGGACCAGGACGATGCGCTCCTCGTACGGGCCGAAGACGTGCCGGGACCGGAAGACGGACTGCCAGCCGGTGGCGACCCCGCCGGCCGGGGCGAAGATCCAGTACCAGCCGTCCCGTCGGTGGAACTTGGGGCCCTCGAGGGTGCGGTAACCGGGCAGGGCGTCCCCGTCGATGATCTGCCGGCCGTCGTCGAGGAGCGTGGTGCCGAGCGGGCTCATGCGGTGGCAGGTGAGCCTGTTGTTGAAGCCGGCCCGGCTCTTGGCCCAGGCGTGCACGAGGTAGGCCGAGCCGTCGTCGTCCCACAGCGGACAGGGGTCGATGAGGCCTCGGCCGGCCTTGAGCAGGTGGGGTCGGGACCAGGGACCGGCGGGGTCGGTGGCGGTGACGACGAAGATGCCGCGGTCCGGGTCGGGGTAGAAGATCCAGAACCGGCCGGCGTGGTGCCGGATGGCCGGCGCCCACACGCCGCAGCCGGGTTGCGGGCGGCGGAACACCTCCTCCGGCTCGAGGCGGGGCAGGCCGTGGCCGATGATGGTCCAGTTGACGAGGTCGCGGCTGTGCAGGACCGGCAGCCCCGGTACCCGGTGGAAGCTGGAGGCGACGAGATAGAAGTCGTCACCGACCCGGATGGCGTCCGGGTCGGACCAGTCGGCGTGCAGGACCGGGTTGCGGTAGGTCCCGTCGCCGTTGTCGGCGAGCCAGGGCGGCCGGCTCGCCGTTGACGCCTCGGGGCTCGGGGTCGGGCTCATGCCGCAGACCCGTGACGGTCGGCGGTCGTGGCTGCCAGCGGCACCCCCAACTCGTCCAGGTAGACAGCCTGACCGGTCCGCAGGGACCGGTTGCCGGCAATGCCGACCAGCACGCTGGCGGCGCCCTCGGAGAAGCCCGCCTGCCGGCCCAGTGGGTCGCGGCCCGGTCCACGGAACACGTCGTCAAGCAGCATCGCGTCCCCGCCGCCGTGGCCGCCCCGGCCGGTCGGGATGGGTATCTCCCGGGCCGGTTCCCAGTGGCGTTGCAGCAGCAGTCGCGCTCCGGACGGACGCAACTGGCCCGCACCGTCGAGGTGGGCGTCCTCGTCCGCGGTGGGATCGACGACGGCCGCCGCGGTGGCCGCCCCGATCGTGGCGGCCGGCGCGGCGGCCGTGACGTGGCCCCTCTCGACGACGTCGAGTTCGATCCGCCCCGCCGTGCCGTTGATGGCGACCCGGTATCCCTCCCACGGGCTGTGCGCGTGCAGGGTGTACGACATCGACGCCCCGCCCCGGTAGCCGACGACGACGTTGAGGTTGTCCTCGATGGTGATCCCGCCGGAGAAGACGTCCCGGTCCCGGACGTAGCCGTCGAGGTACTCGCCGTCGTAGTACAGCTGCCGGAGCCGGTCGTCGGCGGTGATGTCCAACCGGAACGGGTCGTCGACCCCGACGGCGTCCCGGCTGCGGTCCGGACGCGGCGCCAGCCCTCGGCGGCGGGCGTTGTCCGCGCCGTAGAACCGGAGGCCGCCCCGCGCGAACACGACCTCCGGCCGGTCGGCGAGCCACCAGTTCACCAGGTCGAAGTGATGGCTCGCCTTGTGGACCAGCAGCCCGCCCGAGATGTCCTTGTCCCGGTGCCACCGCCGGAAGTAGTCGGCACCGTGCACGGTGTCCAGGCACCACTCGAACGCCACCGAAGTCACCTCGCCGATCGCGCCGTCGGCGACGAGCTGACGCACCAGGCTGTTGCGCGGCGAGTACCGGTAGTTGAAGGTGACGGTCAGGCCGCCGGTGCCGGCGGCCAGCGCGTCGCCGATCTGCCGTAGCCCGGCCACGTCGGTGGTCATGGGCTTTTCCACCACCACGTCCGCGCCGTGCCGCAGCGCCGCGTCGACGTACCCGGCGTGGGTGGCGTCCGGGGAGGTCACGACCACCACGTCCGGCCGTTCCCGGGCCAGCAACGCGGCGAAGTCGCCGGGCGCGTAGTGCGGCACCGTCAGGTTGCGGTGGGCCTGGCGCACGATCCGGTCGTGGTACGCCATCCGCACCTCGTTCGTGTCGCAGAACGCCACCGGATGCCCGACGTCGGCGTGCGTGCCCAGGAGCGCGGTCAGGTACATGCGCGCTCGCGAGCCGGTGCCGACGAACGCGTACCGGCGCCCCGGCAGTGGTCGCTGCTGTCCCATGGGTGTCAGATCCTCGATCTCGTGCTGGGCCTACTTCAGGCCGGTGGTGGCGATGCCTTTGACCAGGTACTTCTGCCCGGCGATGAAGAATCCGATGACCGGGGCGAGAGACAGGAACGACATGGCGAACATCTGTCCCCACTGGGACTGGCCCTCGGAGTCGACGAACTGCCGCAGCGCCAGGGGCACCGTGTACAGCTCGGAGTCGGTCAGGTAGATCAGCGGGCCGAAGAACTCGTTCCACACCGAGATGAACGTGAAGATCGCGGTGGTGGCGAACGCCGGCATGCAGAGGGGCATGATCACGCTCCAGAAGGTGCGGAACGGCCCGCACCCGTCGATCCGCGCCGCCTCGTCCAGTTCCCGGGGTAGCGACCGCATGAACTGCACCATCAGGAAGATGTAGAACGCGTTGGTGGCCAGGAAGTTCGGTACCAGCAGCGGGTAGTACGTGTTGATCCAGTCCAGCTTGGCGAAGACGATGTACTGGGGCACCAGCAACACGTGGCCGGGAAGCATCATGGTGCCGAGCATCAGCGCGAAGAAGAGCTTGCGGCCGGTGAACTTCAGTCGGGCGAAGCCGTACGCCGCCAGCGAGCAGGAGATCAGGTTACCGAGGATGCTCAGCACCACGATCACCAGAGAATTGACCAGGTAGACACTGAACGGTTGCTCCAGGGCGAACCAGCCGTCGGGATAGTTGCCCGGCTCCCATTCGGCCGGCCACAGCGACAGGTCGGTGAAGATGATCCGGCTCGGCTTGAGCGAGCTGGAGACCATCCACAGCAGCGGGTACATCATCACTGCGCCGACGAGGCAGAGCAGCACGTGCCGGGTGAACCGGGATCGCCTGCTGCGGCTGGCACGCTCGAGGTGGTGGTCCTCGTCAGGCTGCGGTGGAGCCGCGGCCGGCGGGGCGATCGACATGGCGTGACCTCAGTTGTCGTAGAAGACCCAGTACTTGGCGGCCAGGAAGTTCAGCGCGGTGAAGGCGGCGATGATGACCAGCAGCATCCAGGCCATGGCCGAGGCGTAGCCCATGTTGAACTGCGAGAATCCCTGCTGGTACAGGTACAGGTTGTAGAAGAGCGTGGACTGCGCCGGGCCCCCGGTGCCGCCGCTCATGATGAAGCCCTGGGTGAACGTCTGGAACGACGAGATCAGGGACTGGATCAGGTTGAAGAAGATGATCGGACTGAGCAGGGGCAGGGTGATCGAGCGGAACTGGTGCCACCTCGTCGCGCCGTCCACCGCGGCGGCCTCGTAGTACATCGACGGGATCTGCCGCAGCCCGGCCAGGAAGATCACCATCGGTGAGCCGAACGTCCAGATGTGCAGGATGATCAGCGTGGTGAGCGCGTGGTCGGGGTCCGACGTCCATCCCGGGCCGTCGATGCCGAACCAGCCCAGGAAGCTGTTGACGATGCCCTCGAGGCCGAAGATGTACTTCCACAGCAGCACGATCGCGACGCTGCCGCCGAGCAGCGAGGGCAGGTAGAAGATCGCCCGGTAGACGGGCAGGCCCTTGATGCCGCGGTTGAGCAGCATCGCCACGCCCAACGCGACGACCAGCGACAGCGGCACCGAGACGAACGTGTAGACGAAGGTGACCTTCAGCGACTGGCGCAGCAGTGGGTCCCGGAGCATCTCCTGGAAGTTGTCCAGGCCGATCCACTGCGGAGCGTTGAGCAGGTTGTAGTCGGTGAAGGCCAGGTACAGGGAGGCGAAGAAGGGGATGACCGTGAAGAGCATCCCGATGAACCAGGGCAGCAGGAAGAGGTACCCGGCCCGGTCCCGGCGACGCCTGGGTCGCCGCCGGGACGGCGGTACGGTTCGCCGGGCCGGGCCTGCGGATGCCGCCGGCCCGGCCGTTGCGCGTGTCGTGCTCACGGTCGACCGCTCCGGAGCCCGGCTGCCGTCGTCACCTGCCGAGCGCCTTCCGACCGGCGTCGACGAACGCCCGGGCGGCCTGCTGCGGCGTCTGCCGTTTGAACTCGACCTCCGTGGCGATCGATTCCAGGCTCGACTGGATCTTGCTGGAGCCCGGCGGGTACGTGTAGGAGCGGGGCAGGTTCTCCTTCTGCAGGTTCGTCAGGTACTCGGTGGCGACCTGGTCTTCCGGCGCGAGCGTGGGCTTGAGCTCCTCGGCGATCTTCGTGCTGGCCGGAACGCCCCGGGTGGTGCCGGTGGCCTTTGCCGCCTCGAGGTCGTTGACCAGGAAGTTCAGCAGCTTCAGCGCCTCGTCCCGATGCTTGGACGCGGCGGCGACCGACCACAGGTGCGGGCAGTCGACGGACTGTCCCCGCCGCTTGCCCTGGGTCTCCCCCGGCAGACGCAGCAGCGTCAGGTTGCCGCCCGCCGCCTCGTCGTACGACAGGAAGTTGTTCGTCGGGATGATCTGCGACGCGATCGAGCCCTTGGCCAGGTACGACTGCGCGGCGGAGGAGCCCACCTCCTCGATGAACCCGGCCGGCGGGAACGCGCCGTCGGTCCGCATCCGGTTGCCCAGCTCGAACCAGGCGGCGACGGTGGCCTCGCTCGCGCCCAAGGTGCCGTCGGCGGTGTAGAAATCCTCACCCTGCTGGCGGGTGAAGGCGATGAGGTTGGCCAGGGTCGCATGGTCGAAGTGGGTGCCGTACACCTTCCGGCCACTGGCCCTGGTGACGTCCCGGGCGAACGCGGCCAGGTCGTCCCAGCTCCACGTGTCGCCGTCCGGGATCCTTACACCGAACCTGTCGGTCAAGGTCTTGTTGACCACGAAGCCGAGCGCGTTGAGGCCGGCCGGTGCCCCGTAGGTCTTGTCGCCGACCGCGGCCAGCGTCCGGGCGCTCTCGCTCAGGCCGGACAGGTCCACCGCGCTGGAGTGCTGGTTCAGGTCGAGCAGCGCGCCGCGGTCGGCGTACTCGCGGAGGCTGTCCATCCGCATCGCCATGACGTCCGGCGGATCGCCGGCCGCGAAGCGGGTGGCCAGCTTGTCCTTGTACGGCCCACTGTCCTGGTACTCGACCTTGACGGTGATGCCCGCGTTCTCGCGCTGGAAGATGTCCAGGGCCGCCTGGGTCTTCGCGGCGCGCTTGGCGTCTCCCCACCAGACCATGTTCAGCTGGACGGTGCCGCCTTCGGGCTCGTCGTCGCCGCCACCGAAGCCGGCGCACCCGGTCAGGCCGAGCCCGAGGCCGGTGAGCCCCGCCATCCTGATCATGTCTCGGCGGCTCACCCGCGACTGGGTGAATCGTGCAGGTAGATCGGTCATCGGGAGTCGCAGCCCCTTCAGTAAAGGCCGGCGGACCGGCGTCACGACAGGTAGTCGGCAAGCTTGATTTCACGGCCGGAGCACGGGCAGCCACACCTCGGTCAGGTGGACGACAGGGGCGAGGCAGACACCCGATTTTGGGACTCGGGCACTGGTCCCGACGTTGCCGGACAGGTTACGACCAAGTTTCCGGTTACGTCAATCCATGAAACAAACAGTGGACGAAGTTACCGAAAGCCATTGACTGTAATCGGCGTCCATCTCTACAGTGGTGCCCCAGAACCACCCATGGTCAAGGACCGCGCCGAGAGCCGCGCCCGCACCAGGTCACCCCCGCCACACGGCAGCCGTCGAGCACCACACGACAACCGAGGCCGTCGTCGGCGGACCGTACGCCACCGATCCCCCAGCCGGCCGCGCCTGGTCCCGCCGTCATTCGTCGCGGCCCTGTCGAAGGAAGCCCCCGTGAGCCCTCTGCTGCCGTACGCCCGCCGTCGCGCCGTCGCGCTCGCCGTAGGAACAGCGTTGCTGCCACTGGCCACGATCGCCACCGTCGCCGTCCTGACCCCCCGGCCCGCCGCCGGCCACACCCCGCCCGGACCGACCATCGTCGTCGCCGCCGACGGCTCCGGCGACCACCGGACCGTCCAGGCCGCGATCGACGCCGTCGCCGACCACGGCACGGTCCAGATCACCATCCTGATCAGACCGGGCACCTACCGGGGAGCCGTCACGCTTCCGGCCAGCAAGACCAACGTCCGACTGCGCGGCGCCGGACGAGAACCGGCCGCCGTCGTCATCGTCGACAACCGGTCGGCGGGAACGACCAAGCCGGACGGCACCACCTACGGCACCTCGGGCAGTGCCACCGCGACCATCGTCGGCAACGGCTTCGTGGCCGAGAACCTCACCATCGCCAACGACTTCGACGAAGAGGCACACGCCGACCAGCCCGGCCACCAGGCCGTCGCCCTCAACCTCAGCTCCGACCGCGCGCACCTGCACAACGTCCGGCTCCTCGGCAACCAGGACACGTTCTACGTCAAGGACGCCGCCCGCGTGTACGTCACGCAGTCGTACGTCGAAGGCGACGTCGACTTCGTCTTCGGTGGCGGGATCGCCGTCTTCGAGCGCAGCCGCATCCACACGCTGCCCCGGGGTGGTGCCATCACCGCCGCCAGCACACCGGCCGACCGCGGCTACGGCTTCCTGTTCACCCACTGCCGGTTCACCGGCACGGCCAGCACCGGATCCACCCACCTCGGCCGGCCCTGGCGGCCGCACGGTCACGTGGTCGTGCGGGAGTCCTCCCTCGACCGGCACATCGCCGCCGCCCAGCCCTGGACCGACATGTCCGGCAATCCGTGGACCGGCGCCCGGTTCTTCGAGTACCGCAACACCGGTCCGGGCGCGGACGTCAACGCCAACCGCCCCCAACTCACCCAGGCACAGGCCCGCACCCACACCCCCCGGCACTACCTCGCCGGCACCGACGGCTGGAACCCCACCCGGCCCTGACCCACCGCACCACCACACACCAGAAGGGAACAGACCGTGAGAACGTCCCCACCCTCGCGGCGTCGCCGCATCACCGCCCTCACCGCGGCCGCGCTGACACTGCCACTGGCCCTGGTCGCCGCCACCCTGACGACGACCCCGGCCAGCGCCGCCACCGTCTTCACCGAGGACTTCCAGAGCGGAAGCCTCTCCGCCTGGTCCAAGTCCGGCGGCGACTGGAGCATCACCACCGACGGCTCACAGGTCGTCCGGCAGACCAACACCACCAGCGGCAACGCCCGGTTCTTCGCGGGCGACACCACCTGGACCGCCTACACCGTCCAGGCACGGGTCAAGCCCATCACCCTCGGCGCCAACGGCCACGCCAGCCTCCTCGCCCGGGTCACCGGCTCCACCAAGTACTACCGACTCGCCCTGCTCCCGGCGAACCGGGTCCAGTTGCAGGCCGTCGACGGCAGCACCGTCACCACCCTCGCCAGTGCCACCCGCACCGTCACCACCGGCACCTGGCACACCCTCGCCATCGACGTTTCCGGTACCACCATCCGCGCCAGCGTCGACGGCACCACCATCGGCCAGGGCACCAGCACCCTCGTCGGCACCGGCCGGATCGGCCTCCAGACCGGCTACTCCTCGGCCGCCTTCGACGACATCACCGTCACCACCAACACCACCACGCCGCCCACCACCACACCTCCCACCAGCCAGCCCCCCACCACGCCTCCGCCCACCACGCCTCCGCCCGGTGGCGTTCCGTACTCGAACGCGCCGGACGGCTTCGCGCAGGGCGTCACCGGTGGTGCCGGCGGACAGACCGTCACCGTCACCAACCAGGAACAGCTCAACCAGTACGTCACCGCCGCCGAGCCGTACGTCATCCGCGTCGCCGGCACGATCACCATCAGCCCGAAGGGCACCGAACTCCGCGTCTCCTCGAACAAGACCATCATCGGCGTGGGCACCAGCGGCCACATCGTCGGCGGTGGCTTCTTCCTCCGCGCCGGGGTCTCCAACGTCATCATCCGAAACCTCACCATCCGGGACACCCTGATGCCCGACGACGACCCGGGTGACGACAGTTACGACTACGACGCCATCCAGATCGACACCGCGGAGCGCATCTGGATCGACCACAACCGGCTCTCCCGGATGAACGACGGTCTGCTGGACAGCCGGAAGGACACCACGAAGATCACCGTGTCCTGGAACCACTTCGACACCAACAACAAGACCTTCGGCATCGGCTGGACCGACAATGTCACCGCGCAGATGACCGTGCACCACAACTGGTTCCAGAACACCAGGACCCGCAACCCCAGCGCGGACAACCTGGCGAACATCCACTTCTACAACAACTACCTGCAGAACACCGGCAGCGGCCACTTCGTACGCGGCCTGACCAAGGCCGTGGTCGAGAACAGCTACTTCGACACCGTGCCGGACCCGTACTACGTCGAGGCGGGCGAACTCGTCCAGCGCGGCAACGTCGTCGTCAACAGCAGCTGGGGCAGCGGGAAGGTCAAGGAGAAGGGCACCGCGTTCGACCCGCGCAGCTTCTACTCCTACACGCTCCACCCCGCCGCCGACGTACCGGCACTGCTGCGCACCTACGCCGGCCCCCAGGCCAGCATCGGCAACTGAAGACACCACGCACCAACATCGCGCGGGCCGGCCGGCGGGAAGTCCCCCAACGACGGTCGGCCCGCCCGGTCGCCGGACGGGATGCGGCGGGCTTTACGTCTGTCGGGACGGCCGGATTCGAACCGACGACCCCTTGCCCCCCAGGACGATTCGCCACACGTCCACGCACGCTATCCCCAAGATCAGGCCGTGCGGTCGACGTCGTGCCGCGCACCATCGCGCAGGCCGTGTGGTCCCTACGTGGTCCCCGGGACGCCGACACGCTCGATGACTGCAGGGCGCGGTTGAGGAAGTGTGGACACAGCCAAAAGTCGCGGGTCGCTGGCCTGGCTTGACCTGCGCCACCACGTCGGCCACCACGTCTAGGAGGTGACCGCCGTCGACCCTCGATCCCGGTCCCGACGGGCACGCAACGGCACGGCGACCGACGGATTACGAGGTCAAGATGGGCGACCTGTCGAGCTGCCCATATGACCTTCTAGCAGCGAAGACACCTCTCGGCACCTCTCATTACTTTCCCGCCGGCCGCTTGCGGACCGAATGCTGACCGCTCACCAGCGAGCAGCGGCCTCCCGCGCATGCTGCTCCACCATGTCTCGATGGGCGGCCCATGTCGTCGCATCCGACGGCGGCATATTGGTCGACGTGCTGAGAAGGCCGACCGAGCCATCGATCAACTCTCGGACGATGTCGGCATGACCAGCATGGCGCTGCGTCTCAGCAGTCATGTGGACCAAGATCTGATGCAGCGTCACCTCGCCGCCATCGCCCCACCACGGCACCCGGCCGGCCGCATCCAGCGGCAGCGCCTCGATCGTCGCGTCCGCGTGGGCCCAGGCCTGGCGGTATAGACCGATGATGGATTCGCGCGACTCTGTCGGCCGGGCCCACGCCTCCCAAGCCTGCTCGTCCTCCGGCCACCGTGCTACCGCGTCACTTGGGCGCCCGAAGGCTTCGCCGAAGTACCCGAACTCGCCACGTGCCAAATGCTTGACCAGCCCCAGCAGGTTGGTCCCGGTGGACGTCAGCGGGCGCCGGACGTCGTACTCGGTCAGCCCTTCGAGCTTCCACAACATCGCACCGCGAGCCCCTTGCAGGTAGTCGCGCAGGTCTGCCTTGGGGTCGGAGATCGTCATGGGCGGACATCATGCCAGGGCCCAGCTAAACCACGCCGCCCGTGAATGCCCCCGACGATGCCGCCCCTTGTCGCACGCGGACTGCACGCTGGATTTGCCTTGCTTCCTCAACGCGAATGATTGGCCGAGCTAGTCACTCTGCCCCGAATCGCTGCTGTCGCCTAGAAGCGGATCTTTGAGGAGGGCCGGGGTTCGGGCCGGAGCCCTGAGGTCTTCACGATCGTGTGTCTCATAAGCGTGGCCGGCCGGCCCGGCCGCTGCCGGTCGAAGGTCGCCAGCAGGACGGGGCCGGGCCGGCTCGGCCCGCTTGCGGGCCGCCTTGATCCAGAGAACGAACAATTCGGCAAATGACCCGGGTAGCCACCTGAAACTTGACCAACGGTCAAGGAGCGCTACTGGGCGGCGCAGTTGACCGGCGTGGTCCCCAGAACGCCAATAAGGGCCGACCCGATATCCGGATCAGCCCTCTGACCTGCGTCGGGACGGCCGGATTCGAACCGACGACCCCTTGACCCCCAGTCAAGTGCGCTACCAAGCTGCGCCACGTCCCGATGCCACCGCCAAGTCTCCCCTGCGGCAGCCGGTACAGCTTAGCGCAGGATCTTCCCGATGCACGCACAGGCCCCTCCGGCTCCGGCGAGCACGGCCACACCCCCTCAAGCTTCCTAGGAGGGTGGGTGGTGGCGGGAGAGACGAACGCCGGGTCGGGAGATCCCGGCCCGGCGTTCGTGGTGCTGCGGAGCGTCAGCCGTGCGCCTTGCCCCGGCCGCCCGGGCCGAGCTTCTTGCGCGGGCGTACCGAGATTTCCACCGGACTGCCCTCGAAGCCGAACTCCTCGCGGAGCTTGCGCTCGACGAAGCGCTGGTAGCCGGCGTCCAGCGGCGCGGTGGTGAAGAGAACGAACCGCGGCGGGCAGGTGCCCGCCTGGGTGGCGAAGAGGATCTTCGGGGCCCGCCCGCCGCGCACCGGGTGCGGGGTGGCCTGGACCAGCGCGGTGAGCCACGCGTTGAGCTGCGCGGTGGGCACC
Organism: Micromonospora sp. NPDC023956; assembly: GCF_040639195.1. Lineage (NCBI taxonomy): Bacteria > Bacillati > Actinomycetota > Actinomycetes > Micromonosporales > Micromonosporaceae > Micromonospora > Micromonospora sp. NPDC023956. The sequence continues at coordinate 28,092 of NZ_JBEZZN010000018.1, read as the reverse complement.
CGCGTCTCCCAGCTCGCCAGGGCCTTGCGCAGCGCCGGGGCGAGCTTGTCCACCGCCCGGCCGGTCATCGCGGAGAGGTTGAGCCGGATCGCCCACGGGATCCGGCGCAGCTCCCGCTCGATCTCCTTGTCCAGGTAGTACCGGCGGTCGCCGTCGACCAGGTCCCACTTGTTGAAGGCGATGACCAGCGCCCGGCCGGTTTCCGTGACCATCGACAGGATCCGCTGGTCCTGCTCGCTGATCGGTTCGCTGGAGTCGAGCAGCACCACCGCGACCTCGGCCGCCTCGATCGCGGAGGCGGTGCGCAGGCTGGCGTAGTACTCGGTGCCGCTGGCCTTGCCGACCCGCTTGCGCAGCCCGGCGGTGTCCACCAGGTGCCAGGTTTCGCCACCGATGCGCACCAGGCTGTCCACCGGGTCGACGGTGGTGCCGGCGACCGAGTCGACCACCGCCCGCTCCTCGCCGGAGAACCGGTTGAGCAAACTCGACTTGCCGACGTTGGGGCGGCCGACCAGGGCCACCCGACGTGGGCCGCGCGGCCGGTCCTCCACGATCTTCGGAGCATCGGGCAGCGCGTCCATGATGGCGTCGAGGATCTCGCCCGCGCCTCGACCGTGCAGCGCCGACACCGGGTGCGGCTCGCCCAACCCGAGCGACCAGAGCGAGGTCGCCTCCACCTCGATGGCCGCGTTGTCGGCCTTGTTCGCCACCAGGATCACCGGTTTGGCGCTGCGCCGCAGCATCCGTACCGCCGCCTCGTCCACGTCGGTGGAGCCGACCACCGCGTCCACCACGAAGAGGACCACGTCGGCGGTGGCGACGGCCGTCTCGGCCTGCGCGGCGATGGCCGCCGCCCGGTCCTTGGCGTCCGGTTCCCAACCGCCGGTGTCCACCACGGTGAACTCCCGGCCGGCCCACTGGGCGTCGTACGGTACGCGGTCCCGGGTGACCCCGGGGACGTCCTCGACGACCGCCTGCCGCCGGCCGATGATCCGGTTGACCAGCGTCGACTTGCCCACGTTCGGGCGGCCGACCACGGCCACCACGGGCACCGGTCCGGTCTGCTCCTCGTCGACGTCGGGCTCGCGCAGCTCGACCCAGCCGTTGTCGTCGGTCATGCCACTCCCCGCTCCACCAGCAGTGCCCGCAGCCGGGCCACCACCTCGTCGATGCCCAGCTCGGTGGTGTCCAGCACGACCGCGTCCGCCGACTGCTGCAACGGGTCGGCCTTGCGGGTCGAGTCCAGCCGGTCCCGCCGGGCCAGGTCGGCGGCGGTGGCCGTCACGTCGGCGGCGTCCTGCGCGCTGCGGCGCTGCGCGCGGGCGGCCTCGGAGGCGGTCAGGTAGACCTTCAGCTCGGCGTCGGGAGCGACGACCGAGCCGATGTCGCGCCCCTCGACCACGATCCGGCCGGCGTGGGTGATCATGTCGCGCTGACGGGCCACCAGCAGCGCCCGGACGGCCGGTACGGCGGCCACCGCGGACACCGCGCCGGTCACCTCCGGGCCCCGGATGTCGGCGTCGACGGTGTGCCCGTCGACGGTCACCCCGTACCCCTGGGGGTCGGTGCCGATCCGCAGGTCGATCTCACCGGCGACCTTCGCGACCGCCTCGGCGTCGGCCGGGTCGACCCCGCTGCGCAGCACTGCCCAGGTCACCGCCCGGTACATGGCGCCGGTGTCGAGATAACGGGCGTCGACTCCGACGGCCAGCCGCCGGGAGACGGTGGACTTACCCGAACCGGATGGCCCGTCGACAGCGACCACACATCGCCCGGTCCGTACCTTCTCCGCCACCGCGTGTCCTCCTCAGCCCGTACCCCGCCGACCGTCGTCGTTGCGACGTTCCGCGAGCGGTTACCCATCGTGGTCCATCATGCCCGGCGGTCCGATCCGCCCCCACCGGCATCGCCGCCGGGCGCGGGTGCGCCTCCCCGGCGACCCACGGGTCGCCTGGGAGCCTACCGGGACCGCTTTCCCGAACCGCCGGGTCAGTCACCCACCGCGCGGAACAGGGCCGCGACCTCGGCGTTGGTGAGCCGGCGGGTCCGCCCGGACCGGAGGTCGCCCAGCCGGATCGGCCCGATCGAGGTACGTACCAGCCGGCTCACCGGGTGCCCGGCCTCGCCCAGCAACCGCCGCACGATGTGTTTGCGCCCCTCGTGCAGGGTCACCTCCACCTGGGCGGTCTTGCCCAGGGTGTCCACCACCTTGAACGAGTCGACCTTCGCCGGCCCGTCCTCCAGCTCCACCCCGGCCATCAGCCGCTTGCCCAGGTTGCGCGGGATCGGCCCGGCGACCTGGCAGAGGTAGGTCTTCTGCACCGCGTACGACGGGTGCATGAGCTTGTGCGCGAGGGTGCCGTCGTTGGTGAGCAGCAACAGGCCCTCACTGTCGGCGTCCAGCCGCCCGACGTGGTAGACCCGCTGCTCGACCCGGTTGCCGAGGAAGTCGGCGAGTGCGGTGCGCCCCTTCTCGTCGGCCATCGTCGAGACCACCCCGCGCGGCTTGTTCATCGCCAGGTAGACCAGCCGGGTGTCGACCTGGAGGCGTTCGCCGTCGACGTGGATGACGTCCTGGGTCGGATCGGCCCGGTCACCGAGCTGGGCCACCTGGCCGTTGACGGTGACCCGGCGGCGGAAGATCAGGTCCTCGCAGGCCCGTCGGGAGCCCACACCCGCGGCGGCGAGCACCTTCTGGAGGCGTTCGGGCCCCTCGTAGGCGGGCGCGTCGGGGCGGGGGGCGCGGTCATCGCGTGGCATCGGCAAACTCTTCTACGTCGTCGGGGAGGAACGGGGCCAGCGGCGGCAGATCGGCGACGCTGTTCAACCCGAGCTTCTCCAGGAACAGGGTGGTGGTCCGGTAGAGGAACGCACCGCTTTCCGGCTCGGCGCCGCACTCCTCGACCAGGCCGCGAGAGACCAGGGTACGGATCACCCCGTCACAGTTGACACCCCGGATGGCGGAGATCCGGGACCGGGTCACCGGCTGCTTGTAGGCGACCACCGCCAGGGTCTCCAGGGCGGCCTGGGTGAGCCGGACGGTCTGCCCGTCGAGGATGAACCGCTCCACGTGGGCGGCGTACTCGGGTCGGGTGTAGAGCCGCCAGCCGCCAGCCGCCCGGCGCAGCTCGAACCCGTGCCCGGCCTCGGTGTAGCCGGTCGCGATCCGGTCGAGGACGGGGCCGATCCGTTCGGCCGGTTGCTGCAGGACCTGGGCGAGGGTCAGCTCGCTGACCGGCTCGTCGACGACCAGCAGGATCGCCTCCAGCGCTCCGCGCAGTTCCTGCTCCCCCATCGGATTCGACGCCCCGACGCTCTCCCGCGCCGCCCCGGCGTCCCGCCGGGCACCCCTGGCCGGGGTCATGGTGGCGACCGGCCCCTCCAGGGCCCGTTTCCCACCATGGTCCGCCGCCGCCTCCGCCGGGGCGGGCCGCGCGGTCGGAGCCGGGAGGTCCGGTGGCACGGCCGAAGCCGGAAGATCCGGTGGTACCACCGGCGCCTCATGCGGTGCGGCCGGGGGTCCCGCGTCGGGTGGTGCCGCCGGGGTGGACGGTGCAGCGTCGGTGCCGGCGTCGTGGGTCGCGTCGAGGGCGTGGGTCGGGTCGACGTCGTGGATCGGGTCGACGTCGTGGATCGGGTCGACGGCGGGGGTCGGGTCGACAGCAGGAGTCGGGTCCGGGGTGGGGCGGGGCCGGCGTTCCCACGGGGGGACCCACGCGGCGGCCTGGTCGGCGAGGGATTCGCTGCGGTCCTCGTTGCTCATCCCGGTCCCTCCTCCGTCGTCGTCCCGGCACCGGCCGCCTGACCACCGGCGTCCACCGGTGCGGCCACGTCCGCTGATCCGGCGGCGTCGACCGGTACGCCTTCACCGACCGGTGCGGCTCCACCGACCGGTTCGGCGGCGTCGACCGACGGCGGGGCGTCGGCCGGGGAGGGTGCGCCGGCGTACTCGTCGACCTGGAGGTCGGTGTCGCCGTCGGCCGGGCCGGTCCAGCGTACGGTCAGCTCGCCGAGCGCCTGCTCCTGGGTGAAGGCGACCAGCCCTTCCCGGTACAGCTCCAGCAGGGCCAGGAACCGGGCCACCACCTCCAGGGTGGCCGCACAGTCGGCGCAGAGCAGGGAGAAGGTGGCGATGCCGGCGCGACGCAGCCGCGTGGCCAGAATCTGCGCGTGTTCCCGGACACTGACCCGGACCATGTGCACGTGGTCGATGGAGACCACCGGGACCGGTTTCGGGGTCATCGCCTTCACCGCGAGGGTGAGCAGCCGCTCCGGGCCGATGCCGAGCACCAGGTCCGGCAGGGCCTGCGCGTACCGGGGTTCCAGGGTGACCGCGCGGGGGTAGCGCCGGCCGCCCTCGGCCTCCAACGCGGCGATGTACGCCGCCGCCTCCTTGAACGCCTTGTACTGCAACAGCCGGGCGAAGAGCAGGTCCCGGGCCTCCAGCAGGGCCAGGTCCTCCTCGTTCTCGACCTCGGCGGAGGGCAGCAGCCGCGCGGCCTTCAGGTCGAGCAGGGTGGCGGCGATCAGCAGGAACTCGCTGGCCTCGTCGAGGTCCCACTCGTCGCCCATCGCCCGGATGTACGCGATGAACTCGTCGGTGACCCGGTGCAGGGCCACCTCGGTCACGTCGAGCTTGTGCTTGCCGATCAGTTGCAGCAGGAGGTCGAACGGGCCGGTGAAGTTGGCCAGCCGCACCGTGAAGCCGGTGCTCTCCTCCGTGGGGACCGACTCGACGCCGGACGCGGGCTCGACCGGCGTCGCCGGGTCGGCCGGCGCGGGAGCGGCGGGGTCGAGCGGTGGTGCGGTCACCGGACGACCGTAGTCCACGCCCCGGACGCCCGGACTATCGCTCCGCCTGTGCGGCGATCACCTCGCGGGCGAGCTGACGGTAGTTGCGCGCGCCGGACGAGGCCGGGTCGAGGGTGGTGATGGGGGCGCCGGCCACCGTCGACTCGGGGAACTTGACCGTCTTGGTGATCACCGTCTGGTAGACCTTGTCGCCGAACGCCTCGACGACCCGCTGGAGCACCTGCCGACAGTGGGTGGTGCGGCTGTCGTACATGGTGGCCAGGATGCCCTCGAGTTCGAGGTCGAAGTTGAGCCGCTCACGCACCTTGTCGATGGTGTCCAGCAGCAGCGCCACACCCCGGAGGCTGAAGAACTCGCACTCCAGCGGGATCAGCACGCCGTGCGCGACGGTCAGCGCGTTGATGGCGAGCAGGCCGAGCGAGGGCTGGCAGTCGATCAGGATGTAGTCGTACTCCTTGCGGACCGTGCGCAGCACCCGCGCCAGCGCCATCTCTCGGGCCACCTCGTTGACGAGCTGGATCTCGGCGGCGGAGAGGTCGATGTTGGCCGGCAGGATGTGCAGTCCGGCGACGTCCGTCTTGATCAGGACGTCCTCGGCGGTCACGTCGTCCTGCATGAGCAGGTTGTAGACAGACAGGTCGAGGTTGTGCGGGTTGACCCCGAGGCCGACCGAGAGCGCGCCCTGCGGGTCGAAGTCCACCAGCAGCACCTTGCGGCCGTACTCGGCCAGGGCCGCGCCCAGGTTGATGGTGGTGGTGGTCTTTCCGACGCCGCCCTTCTGGTTGGCCATCGCGATGATCCGGGCCGGGCCGTGCCGGTCGGTGGGCATCGGCTCGGGGATGGGTTTGCGCATGGTGTACGCGGCCGGGTCCGCCGGACCGAGGTCCGCGCCCAGTGTGGCCTGCTGCTCACGGAGCTCGGATGTCCACGTCTCGGCACGGTCGCTGTTGCCAGCCATGTCCTGTTGCCCCCTCCCGACGACCACCCGGCGTCGGAGCCGTCCGACGTCCTTCTGCGGCGCCGCCGCGCACCCCGGTTGTCGCCCCAGGAGGTCCGCGCCGATGCCGACTGTACGGCACGTTCGAGCAGGCCGGTCGGCACCGGGTCGGCGTGTCGGGCCCGCCGACGGTCGCCACCGGCCCCGGGTGGGCGGGGGTGACGATGGCCACAGTGTCCCGCCCCGGCCGCCGGTCGTCACGCACCGCGCGCGCGGCCCGTCCGGAGCCGCCGCCGGCGCGCCACGCCCCCGCCCGGTACGCCGGGGAGGGGCCGCCGCTCAGCCGAGCGCCCGGGGGTGGGCGGTGGCGTAGACCTCCCGTAGCCGTTCCACCGTGACCAACGTGTAGACCTGGGTGGTGGTGACCGAGGCGTGGCCGAGGAGTTCCTGCACCACCCGGACGTCCGCCCCGCCGTCGAGCAGGTGGGTGGCGTAGGAGTGGCGCAGGGTGTGGGGGCTGACCGCGTTCGGCCCGTCCACCGGCAGCCCGGCCCGCTCGGCGGTGCGCCGCAGGATGGTCCACGCTCCCTGCCGGGAGAGCGCACCGCCCCGGGCGTTGAGGAAGACCGCCGGGGTGCCCCGCCCCGCGGCGACCAGACCGGGGCGGGCCCGGACCAGGTAGGCCCGGAGCGCCTCGGTGGCGTACCCGCCGATCGGCACCAGCCGGGACCGGCCGCCCTTGCCGCGCAGCAGCACGGTGCCCTCTGCCGGGTCCAGGTCGTCGACGGCCGCGCCGACCGCCTCCGAGATCCGCGCCCCGGTGCCGTACAGGAACTCCAGCAACGCCCGGTCCCGCAGGGCCAGGGGCGCGTCCGCGCCGGCGGCCCGCACCGACCCGGCCGTCTCCAGCAGCCGGACCACGTCGTCGACCGGCAGGGCCCGGGGCAGCCGGCGCGGCGGGGTGGGCGGCCGGACGTCCCGGCTGGCGTCCGCGCCGACCAGCCCCTCGCGCAGCGCGAAGCGGTGCAGGCCGCGCACCGCGCTCGCCGCGCGGGCCGCCGAGGAGACGGCCAGTGGCGGGTGCCCGTCCCCGCCGGCCCGCAGCACGGCCAGGTGCGCCTCGACCTGCGCCGGCCCGACCGAGGCGAGGTCGGTGACCCCGGCCACGGCCAGCGTGACCAGGTAGCGCTCCAGGTCCCGCCGGTACGAGGCGAGGGTGTTCGCCGACAGCCCGCGCTCGACGGTCAGGTGGTCGAGGTAGCCGCGTACGGCCCGGCGCAGCGCCGGGGCGGGTGACGGGGCGTCCGCGACCACCACCGGGGCGTCCGGGGTCCCGCTCAGCCGAGGACCTCCGCCAGCGGCAGGGTGGTCATGCCGTGCGCCTCGGCGACCGGGCCGTAGGTGACCTGCCCGGCGTGGGTGTTCAGGCCGAGGGCGAGGGCGGGGTCGCGGCGCAGTGCCTCCCGCCAGCCGTGGTTGGCCAGTTCCACGGCGTACGGCAGGGTCACGTTGGTCAGCGCGTACGTGCTGGTGTGCGGGACCGCGCCGGGCATGTTCGCCACGCAGTAGAAGATCGAGTCGTGCACCCGGTAGGTGGGCTCGGCGTGCGTGGTCGGCCGGGAGTCCTCGAAGCAGCCGCCCTGGTCGATGGAGATGTCCACCAGCACGCTGCCCGGCTTCATCCGGGAGACCAGCTCGTTGGAGATCAGCGTCGGGGCCTTCGCGCCGGGCACCAGGACCGCGCCGATGACCAGGTCCGCGTCGAGCACGGCCCGCTCGATCTCGTACGCGTTGGAGGCGACGGTCTGCAGGTGGCCCCGGTAGATGGCGTCGGCCTGGCGCAGCCGCCCGACGTTCTTGTCGAGCAGCAGCACCTCGGCCTGGAGGCCGAGGGCGATGGCGGCGGCGTTCATGCCGGACACGCCCGCGCCGATCACCACGGTCTTGGCCGCGTAGACGCCGGAGACGCCGCCCATCAGGATGCCGCGCCCGCCGCCCTGCCGCTGGAGGTGGTACGCGCCCACCTGCGGGGCGAGACAACCGGCGACCTCGGACATCGGGGCGAGCAGCGGCAGCGAGCGGTCCGGCAGCTCGACGGTCTCGTAGGCGATGCCGGTGACCTTCCGGTCGAGCAGCGCGTCGGTGCACTCCTTCGAGGCGGCCAGGTGCAGGTAGGTGAAGAGCACCTGCCCCTCGCGCATGCGGTGGTACTCCTCGGCGATCGGCTCCTTGACCTTGAGCACGAGATCCGAACTGTCCCACACCTCGTCGGCGGTGGACAGGATCTTCGCCCCGGCAGCGGCGAACTCCTCGTCGGTGATGCTGGAGCCGACTCCGGCGCCGGACTCGACGAGGACCTGGTGGCCATAGCGGGTGAACTCGTTCACGCCCGCCGGCGTGATCGCCACGCGGTACTCGTGGTTCTTGACCTCGCGGGGGATTCCGACCTTCACGACGACACCTCTCCTCGGGGCCGCACCGCCCCGACCCAGCTCGGTGCGCGACGGCTCCGTTGCCGACGCGGCCCACCGCTCCTGCCGGCCGCAGTCTAGGGCCGCCGACCCGCGGTGGAGAGCCGACACAGTGACAGCCCGTACGCGCCTCTCCTGACGGTGTGTCAGGCATACCCTGGCCGACAACGTGAGCCGACCTCGGCCGTTGGGGCAGTGTTCGCCCATTATCGTCCGATCGGCCCCCTGGCGCTGCGGACAGCAGGAAAGTCGATCACTAGGGTTCGCCTCATGACCTACCCTCCTCCGTACCAGTACCCCGGCGGCGTCTCCGACAAGAGCAAGGTCGTGGCCGGCGTGCTCCAGATCGTGCTCGGCGGCTTCGGCGTCGGCCGCTTCTACATCGGCGACACCAAGACCGGTGTCCTCCAGCTCGTCGTGACGCTGGTGACCTGCGGCATCGGCAGCCTCTGGGGCTTCGTCGACGGCATCCTGATCCTGATCAACGGTGGTGTCGACGGCCAGGGCCGGCCGCTGCGCGACTGATTGTGTCCCACCGCGAGGGGCCGTGCGGCGTTCCGCACGGCCCCTGCTGTCGGTGGGTGGTGTCCCGCACCCCGCGTCGGGGTCAGCCGGGCAGCGGGGAATCCGCCGGGCGCAGCGGGGCCCAGCCGGCGTCCCGGGCCCGGACGGCGGCGAGCAGACCCGCCACGCAGGCCGCGTTGGTGATCCCCCCGGCCAACACCCGGGCCACCGCCTCGTCCAGGTCGAGGCGGACGACCTGCATGTCCGCCTCCTCGTCGTGCCGCTCGTGCCGGTGGGCGGCCGGCACCTCGACGAGGTCGCGGGCGAGGAACACCCGCACTCGCTCGTCGGAGAATCCGGGTGAGCTGTGCAGGTCGACCAGGAGGTCGACCCGACCGGCGGTCAGGTCGGCCTCCTCCGCCAGCTCGCGCAGCGCCGCCGTGGCGAGGTCCTCACCGTCGACGTCCATCAGCCCGGCCGGCAGCTCCCACAGGTAACCGCCGACCGGGTGCCGGTACTGGCGGACCAGCACCACCCGGCCGGCGTCGTCCAGGGCGACCACCGCGACCGCGCCGACGTGCCGTACCACGTCGCGGGTGGCGGTACCGCCGCCCGGCATGGCCACCTCGTCGGTGACCACCCGGAACACCCGGCCGGCGTACCGCTCGGTGCGGGCCGTCAGCGCGTAGTGGTGCCCGCTCACGAGGTGGCGGCGGTCGTCGCGGCGTCGTCCCGGGACGCCTTCTCCTCCGGCGGGACCGGTCGGTGACCCGCGTCGCCGTCCATCTCCACCGGCAGCTGGTCGGCCTCGGAGTAGGTGACCGCGGCGCGGACGAACGCGGCGAACAGCGGGTGCGGCCGGGTCGGCCGGCTCTTCAGCTCCGGGTGCGCCTGGGTGGCCACGAAGAACGGGTGCAGCGCACGGTCGAGTTCCACGAACTCGACCAGCCGGCCGTCCGGCGAGGTGCCGGAGATGTGCAGCCCGGCCCTGGTGAGCGTGTCCCGGTAGGCGTTGTTCACCTCGTACCGGTGCCGGTGCCGCTCGCTGACCTCGGTGGTGCCGTAGGCCTCGGCGACGATGGAGCCCTCGGCCAGTTTCGCCGGGTATGCCCCGAGCCGCATCGTCCCGCCCAGGTCGCCCCGGCCGGCGACGATGTCCTCCTGGTCGGCCATGGTGGCGATCACCGGGTGGCGGGCCTCCTCGTCGAACTCCAGCGAGTTCGCCCCGTCCAGGTCGCCGAGGTTCCGGGCCACCTCGATGGCCATGCACTGCAGGCCCAGGCAGAGGCCGAGCAGCGGGACGCCGTTCTCCCGGGCGTACCGGGCGGTACCGATCTTGCCCTCGATGCCGCGCACCCCGAACCCGCCGGGGATGACGATGCCGTCCACGCCGGCCAGGGCCGCCGCCGCGCCGGCCGGGGTGACGCAGTCGTCGCTGGGCACCCAGCGCAGCTGCACCCGGGCCCGGTGGTGGAACCCGGCCGCCCGGATCGCCTCGCTGACCGACAGGTACGCGTCGGGCAGGTCGACGTACTTGCCGACCAGCGCGACGGTGACCGTGTGCCGGGGGTGGTGCACCCGGTCCAGCAGGTCGTCCCAGCTCGTCCAGTCCACGTCCCGGAAGGAGAGCCCGAGCCGGCGCACCACGTACGCGTCGAGGCCCTCCCGGTGCAGCACCTTGGGGATGTCGTAGATGCTCGGCGCGTCCGGGGCGGCGGTGACCGCCTCCCGGTCGACGTCGCAGTAGAGCGAGAGCTTGAGTTTGAGCTTGTCCGGGATGTCCCGGTCGGAGCGGCAGACCAGCGCGTCCGGCTGGATGCCGATGTTGCGCAGTTGCGCGACCGAGTGCTGGGTCGGCTTGGTCTTCAACTCCCCCGACGGCGCCAGGTACGGCACCAGGGAGACGTGCAGGTAGAAGCAGTTGTCCCGGCCGAGGTCGTGCCGGACCTGCCGGATCGCCTCCAGGAACGGCAGCGACTCGATGTCGCCGACCGTGCCGCCGACCTCGGTGATCACCACGTCCGGGACGTTGCCGTCGGCGTCCGGGTCGGCCATCGCCAGGATGCGCGACTTGATCTCGTTGGTGATGTGCGGGATCACCTGGACCGTGTCGCCGAGGTACTCGCCGCGCCGCTCCTTGGCGATCACGTCCGAGTAGATCTGGCCGGTGGTGACGTTGGCCTTGCCGGAGAGATCCTGGTCGAGGAAGCGCTCGTAGTGGCCGACGTCCAGGTCGGTTTCCGCGCCGTCCTCGGTGACGAACACCTCACCGTGCTGGAAGGGGTTCATCGTCCCGGGGTCGACGTTGAGGTACGGGTCGAGCTTCTGCATCACCACCCGCAGTCCCCGGGCGGTGAGCAGGTTGCCGAGGCTGGAGGCGGTGAGCCCCTTACCCAGCGAGGAGGCGACGCCCCCGGTGACGAAGATGTGCCTGGTCGTCCGTGCTGATGGGGCCAAGGCCTGCTCCCGTGTCGTCCGTCGCGGTCGTGCAGACCGCCGTGCCGATCAGCCAAGTGATCACGCGATCCACGGGATTCCACGGTAACACCTCACCCGGGTGGGTCCCGGAGCGCACCCGCCGGGCCCACCGGCGGCTACGCGGTCGCGACCTCGCTCGACGTCCGGGACGACCGGTCGGCGGCGTCGCCGGCCCGCACGTCCCCGACCCGCGCGGACGCGGCCGGTCCCGTCCCGCCCGGACGCCCCGCGTCGCCGCTGCGCCCCACGTCGCCCGTGCTCCCGGCGTCGCCCGTGGCCGCGTCGTCCGCTCCGGCGGTCTCCCCACCGACCGGGGCGCCGGCGACGAAGTCCTGGGGACGGTTCCCCGGCGGCTGGGTACGGTCGGCCGCGTGGTCGAGCACCCGTAGCGAGGCCAGCGCCGCCATCGGCACCACCAGCGCGCCGGCCGCGCCGGCCACGTCCAGCGCCGCACCGCCGAGCATGCCGCCGGTCACCGCCGCCACGGCGGTACCGGCCATCGCCGCCCGCATCGCCGGATAGATACCGAACAGCCGCATCAACCCGCCCCAGGGCTGGAAGAGGGCGAACCACACCAGCACCGCGCCGACCACGGCGAGGATGGTCAGCGGGCTGCCCACCAGGGTGTCGAAGTTGGCGGTGCTGGACCGGTGCACGGTCAACCCGGCCCGCCCCTCCCCGAGGGCGGCGAGGAACCGGCCCAGGCTGCCCCGCTCGGTCGGCGGCCGACGCAGGTCCAGCAGGCCCAGTCCGATGGTCACCGCCAGGCCGGCCATGCTCGCCCAGACCAGCCGGCTCAGGGTCAGCCACCCGCCGGTGCAGATCACGGCGGCGACGGTCACCCCGGCGGTCAGCGCGATCGCGCCGACCGAGTCCGAGCCGAGATACGGGCTGCCGACGATCACGACGGCGGCGGTGCCCACGGCCACCACCACGGTCGGTCGCCAGCGCCGGCTTACCCGCTGGGCCAGCCAGCCGGCGGTCAACAGCACCCCGGCGAGGAACGCGCCGAGCCCCACCGTGCCGAGGCCGGCGTACCGGCCGCCCTCCAGCGCCGAGTACCCCACCACCCCGTTGAGTTGCAGACGGGCTCCGGTGAGCACGTCCGCGCCGACGACGAGGGTGGTCAGGGCGGCCACCGCGCCCAGCGGACCGAGGGTGCGGTCGTGGCCGGGCGCGAACCGGACCAGCGCGGTCGCCCCGGCGAGCAGCAGGGCGGTCACCACGGCGAAGTACCCGCCGGCGTGCTCCCCCCGCCACCAGGGCACCAGGTCGGCGACCAGGGCCGCCGGAATGGCCAGCGCGGCGGCGACCAGCAACACCTCGACGGTCGCCACCACGGACCGGGGCACCGGGGTCGGCCCCACCGGACCGGCGTGCCGGCGGGCCCGGCGCAGCAGCGGCAGAACCGCCACGGCGAGCAGCACCTGGAAGCCCGCGAGCAGGATGAAGAACCACCGGGCCACGCGTCGCTGGGCGTTGGCCTCCCGGTCGGCGTCGGCCGGCGCGTCGACGGCGGTCGGCAGGTCGGCCGGGCGACCCTCGACCGGGACGGCGGCCCGGCCGATGAAGTTGCCCTCCGGCAGCGGACGGCCGAGCACGGTCAGCGCGGTCGGGGCCAGGTCGACCAGTTGCAGGTAGCCGTCGCGGCCGGTGCTGGCCGAGGTGAGCCAGCCCCGTTCCCAGCCCGGCCCGTCGGCGACCGCCACGTGCAGCCGGGCCGGCGCGGCGGTGTCCGAGACCCCGGCCACCAGCACCAGGGAGCGCGGCGGCCGGGCGGCCAGTACCCGGGCCAGGGTGGCGTCGGCGCGCCGCGCGGCGGCGTCCCGGGTGGCCCGGTCCTCGCCGCTGACCGTGCCCAGGTCGACGATGCTCAGCACGCAGGAGCCCAGCAGCGGCGCGGGATCGGCGGGCAGGACGGGTGCGTACCGGTCGACCCGGCCGAACGGGCGGGCGGCGGCCACGGCGGCACCGGGGCCGACCGCGACGGCACAGCGCACCGACTCGGCCAACGCGCCGGGCACCGCCCCCCAGGAGAGCCGCTCCTGGTTGTGCAGGACCACGCTCTCCTGCTGGGGCAGGTTGGCCCCGAACCCGTCGGGCTGCTCCACCTTCACGTCCACCGCCGGGCAGGTGTCGACCGGTCGGGTGGTGTTCCAGGCGGCGAAGGTGCCCGCGCCGAGGGTGAGCCAGCCGTCGACCGGACAGGTGGGCCGGCGGGCCGACCGGGCCGACAGCGAGCCGATCGACCCGTTCTCGGCCATCCGCCACAGCGTCGGCGTCGTCTCCGGGTCCACGTCGTCCCAGCGCAGGCCGGGCACACCGGCGATGACGACGAAGTCGGCGTCCGGTCGGCGCGGCGCATCGTCCGGCTCGACCGCCAGCGCGGCCACCCCGAGCAGTACGACGAGCAGGGTCACCAGTAGGGGAGCGAGACGGCGCAGCATCAACCACGCCCCGTCGCGGCCCCGGCGTCCGGGGCGGCCGGGCCGGCGGCGTCGCCGGTCAGGTCGGCGTAGAGGTCGGCCAGGGCGGCGACGGTGTCCGCCTCGGCCGGCCAGGTCGCCGCCCGGACGGTGCCCCGACGGGCCAGGTCGGCCCGGCGGGTCTCGTCGTCGAGCAGGTCACGGACCGCCCGGTCGACCGCGTCGACGTCGCCGGGCGGGACCAGCACCGCCGCGTCGCCGACCAGTTCCGGCAGCCCACCCACGCCGGTCGCCACCAGCGGTACGCCGGCCCGCAGCGCCTCCTGCGCGAACAGCTGCCGGGCCTCCCAGTCGCTGGTCACCACGGCCAGGTCGGCCCCGGTGAGCAGGTCCGCCACGTCGGTGCGGTGCCCGAGCAGGGTCACCGGGGCGCGGGCGGCCGAGATGCGGGCGGCCAGCGGCAGGTAGGCCGGGCCGCTGCCGGCGATCACGACCACCGGTGGTGGGGTGCGGTTCCGCCACCGGGCGGCGGCGTCGACCAGCACGTCGTAGCGCTTCTGCGGGTGCAGCCGCCCGACCGAGAGGATCAGCGGCTGCCCGGGGGTGACGGCGAACTCGGCCCGTACGGCGGCGCGCCGCCGGCGCGGCGGGGGCAGGGCCGGCGCGGCCACCGGGGCGAGCCGGGCATCGGCGGCGCCGAGCGCGGTGATCCGGGCGACCAGGTCACTCGACGCGCCCAGGGCGACCCGGGCCCGCCGGGCGACCATCCGTTCGGCCACCCCGGAGAGGCGGCCCCGCAGCCCTCCGGCCAGGACGGCGTTGTGCCAGGTGACCACCAGCGGCGCGGCCGGGCGGGCGAGGACGGCGACGAGACCGGCGCGCAGCCCGTGCGCGTGCACCACGCCGACCGCCTCGGCCGCGAGGGCCCGACGCAGCGCGAGCACCGCGCGGGCGTCGGCCGGGGTGGGACTCGCCGGGATCTCCACCGGCGCGAACCGGGCGCCCGCGCCGACGAAGTCGAACTGCTCCTGGGTGGCGGCCGGCCCGCAGACCAGCACGGACGCGCCCTGCGCGACCAGTCCACGGGTCACCGACCGGACGTGCTGTCCGACCCCGCCGGTGCTCGACGCGAGCAGCAGGGCCACCGTGCCCTGCCACCCGGCCCCACTCCTGGCACTCACCGATCCACCCTTCCGTCGTCCGGGGCCGCTCGCCGGCGGCCGGCGCGGCCCCGACCGGGCAGCCGGCGGAGCACTCCCGCCAGCAGCGGCCGTACGTCCCGCCGGTCGGCCGGGTACGCCACGGCGAGGAACACCACGCCCACCACGGCTGCGGACAGCATGCCCTCCAGCACCGCCCGGGATGTCGTCGGGGTCCCGGCACCCGTTCCGGCCAGCGTTCGCGCCAGCTGTGCCCCGGCCAGTGCGGCGACGGTCGCCGCGAGCACCCCGGCGGTGCCGGCGCGCAGGCTGCCGGCCAGCACGGCCGGTCCCGCCGCCCGGCGTACCGCGCCCAACAGCAGCCCGCCCAGCAGCAGCATCCCGGCGCTGTTGGCCAGCGCGACGGCCAGCACCCGGTCGCCGACCGGCAGCACCGCCGCCAGCGGCAGCGCGACCACCGGCACGGCGAGCCAGCCCAGGGTGATCGCCACCGTGGCGGGGCGGGTGTCACCGCGCGCGTAGAGGGCCCGGGAGAGGACCGCGAACAGCCCGTACCCGAGCAGACCCGGCGCGAACCCGGCGATGGCGGCGGCGGTGCCGTCCGGGTCGGCCGGGTAGAAGAAGGCGGCCACCGGCCGGGCGGTGCCGACCAGTGCCGCCGCACCGAGACTGCTGAACAGCAGCACCCCCCGGACGGTCGGCGCGAGGGTCCGCCGGTAGCCCTCCTCGTCCCCGCCCGCCGACGCCGCCGCCAGGGTCGGGTAGGCGGCCACCGCGAGCGGCACCGCCAGCACCGCCCAGGGCAGCAGGTACATCGTCTGCGCCAGGTTGAACACCTGCGGCGAGCCGGTGGGGCCGCCGGTGACCCGGTTGAGGATCACCAGCAGCGCGACCTGCTGCGCGGTGACGGTGACCGCCCCGGCCACGGCCAGCCCTCCGACCCGGGCCCGCGCGTCGGCGGTGAAGGCGTACCCGAATCGGGGCCGTAGCCGCAGCCGGCGTAGCGGCACCAGCAGCGACAGGGACAGCACCACCACGCCGAGGGTGGTGCCGGCCGACAGGATCAGCTCGCCGCCCCGGCTCGCCCCGGCCACCGTGGCACCCCGCCCCTCGGCGCCGCCGAAGGCGAGGTAGACCACGATCACGGTGAGGCTGGAGAGCAGCGGCGCGAGCACCGGCCAGGCGAACCGCCGGTGTGCCTGGAGCACCCCGGTCAGCACGATGCCGACGCCGTAGAGCGGCAGCTGCGGCGCGAAGACGCGCAGCATCCGGGCCCCGGCGGCGAGTTCCTCCGGCGACTGGCGGCCGCTGCTGATCGCCGCGATGATCGGGTCGGCGAGGAGCGCCACCAGCACCGCCAGCGGCACCAGCAGGGTCACCGTCCAGGTCAGCAGGGCTCCGGTGGTGGCGGCCACCGCCGTGCGATCGCCGGCCGCCACCGCTCCGGCCAGCAGCGGAACGACCAGGCTGGCCAGCGCGCCACCGGCGACGATCTCGAAGACGATGTTCGGCACCGTGTTGGCGACGACGTACATGCCGCCGAGGTCGCTCTTCTCCACGACCCAGGTGAAGACGGCGGTCCGGGCGAAACCGGTGAGCCGGGCGGCGACGGTGAGGACGGCGATGAGCGCGGCCGCCCCGGCGACACGGCCCGCGCCGGCGAGGGGTGCCGGTGCGCTCACGTCAGGCGGGGCGTCGGCCCAGCGCGTCCAGCTCGCGCAGCCCGGGGGTCTTCTGGATGACCGCCGTGAAGCTGACCTTCTCGCTGGCCGCGGTGAGCCCGGCGAGCACGGCGAGGATGCCGGCCCGGCCGACCGGCCCGGTCCGGGCGGCCAGGGCGACGCCGAGCAGCGCGCCGAGCGCGTTGGCCCCGCTGTCGCCGAGCATCACCTGCTCGTCGAGGTCGTCACGGATCAGCCCGGCGGCGGCACCGACCGCCCCGGCGGCCAGCCCGCCGTGCGGACCGCGCACCAGCGGCGCACCGAGCAGGATGCCGGACTTCAGCGCCCGACCGGGGCGCAGGTCGAGCAGGTTGAGCAGGTTCGCCGTACCGGCCACCACGCCCGCGCCGAGCAGCACGTCGGTGGTCCGGCCCAGCACGCCCAGCCGCTGCCGGCGCCGGTGGGCGGCGACCTGCGGGTCGGCGGCGAGCAGGGCGGCGGCGGCAAGACCGGCCGCACCCACCCCGACGACCTTCACCATGCCGGCGGTGACCATGCCCTCGCGCAGCGCGGTGAGGTGACCGGCGAAGCCCTTCGCGGCCTTCTGCTCCGGCCGGGCGCCCACCACGTCGTCGTAGAGGCCGACCGCGCCGGCACCGAGCCCGGCCACCAGGGCGGCGGCACCGCTGGCGGGGCTGGCCGCACCGAGCGCACCGGCCGTGGCCGCACCGGCGGCGAGCGCCGGGCCGGCGGCCAGGGTGACCGTGTGCCCCCGGAAGTTGGTGCGCTCCAGCGCCGGACCGGCCGGCGAGCTGCGGACCTGGCTCAGCAGGTGGCGGGCGGCGAGCGCGCCGGCGCCGGCCGCCACCAGCCGGGCGGTACGGCTCCACGCGCTCACACCGACCACCCCCGCTGGTACGCGGGACGGGAGGACACGGGCATCGGGGCGCTGTGTTCGCTCACTGGGGCAGTTTAGGCACCAGCGACGCGGCGTTGTCGCCGACACCGTAGTGCCCCGCCTTCTTCTCGTTGATCTGCTGCACCAGGGCCATCACGGCGACCAGCTGCCCCTGCGGGGTGTTGCCGTTGTCGACGGTGGAGATGGACTGGGACAGCACCGGGTCGCCCCGGACGACGGCCACCACGTTGCCGCCGGCCGAGCCGCTGCCCGCCACCACGAGCGTGCCGGCCCGGTCGAACTGCTCGGCCATCTTCACCACCGACTCGTCCTTGCGGTCGGCGTCCTTGTCCACGTACGGCTGGCCGCTGACCAGCACGACGGCCTCGGCGGCACCGGTGACCGGCTCGGCGGAGGTGACGTAGCCGGCGTTGGCGTACGCGGCGAGCACCGCCTTGCGGTCTGCCTCGGTGACCGCGGGGGTGCGGTCCAGCAGGACGTTGGCCAGCAGCGCACTGGAGGTCTCCACGCCGTGCGAGTTGACCGGCAGGTTGCCGGTCGGCGCGCCGGTGGGACCGGCGGCGGTCGCCGTCAACTCCAGCAGGGCGTTGTTGTTGTCCGGGCTGACGAACTTGTCCTGGAGGTCGAGCCGCCCGGTGACCGTGGCCCCGGCGGTCTGGAGCATCTTCACCACGCCCTCGGTGTGGTCCCGGCCGGTGGGGAGGCCGAGCACCAGCACCCGCTTGCCGGTCAGCGTGCCCGGCAGGAACGCCTGGGCCATCTCCGCCGCGAAGTCCTCCTCCAGCTCCATCTCGCGTTGCAGGTTGTTGACCGCCTGGCGCATCTGCTGGTTGTCCTTGCTGAGCGAGTTGACCCGCTCCTTGAGCGAGTCGGCCACCGGACCGTTCAGGGCGGCGGTGCCGACCACCAGGCCGATCGCCAACGCCAGGAAGACCGCGGTCAGGGACACCACGTGGTAGCGGAAATTGATCACGCTTGCAGCCTCTTGATCGGTCGGGAGCTAGAAGAGCTGGCCGAGCTGGAACACGAAATTGTCCCACCACTCCGAAGCCACGCCCAGGTAGGCCTTGCCGACGGTGGAGACGGCCACCGCCGAGGCCATCGCCGCGACCGCGGAGAGGACCAGGAGCAGCAGGGAGGATCCGGAGATGCTCTGTCGGTAGAGCCGGCTGACCCCCTTGGCGTCGACCAGCTTCCCACCCACCTTGAGCCGGGTCAGGAAGGTCGAGGCCATGCCGCCGCGCCCCTTGTCGAGAAACTCCACCAGCGTGGCGTGGGTGCCGACGGCCACCAGCAGCGACGCGCCCTTCTCGTCGGCCAACAGCATGGCGAGGTCCTCGCTGGTGGCGGCGGCGGGGAAGGTCTGCGCCGGTACGCCGAGCCCCTCGACCCGGGCCAACCCCGGCGCCCGCCCGTCCGGGTACGCGTGGACGATCACCTCGGCGCCGCAGCGCAGCACGTCGTCGGTGACCGAGTCCATGTCGCCGATGATCATGTCAGGGGTGTAGCCCGCCTCGACCAGCGCGTCCGCGCCGCCGTCCACGCCGATCAGCACCGGCTTGAATTCCCGGATGTACGGGCGCAGCACGTCCAGGTCGTCCTTGTAGTCGTAGCCGCGGACCACGATCAGGCAGTGCCGACCCCGCATCGAGGTCTGGATCTCCGGCACGCCCACCCCGTCGAGCAGCAGGTCGCGCTCCTGCTTGAGGTAGTCCATGGTGTTCGCGGCGAACGCCTCCAGCTGGACCGACAGGCCCTCCCGGGCGTCGGCCATCGCCTTGGCCACCGTCTCGGCGTCCTGGAGGGTGCCGTGCGCCACCGGGTCGTCGCCGACGTAGACGGTGTTGCCCTCGATCCGGACCGCGTCGCCCTCCCGGATCCGCTGGAAGACCCCCTCGCCCAGGTCGTCGAGGAGGGGGATCCCGGCGGACACCAGCACCTCCGGGCCCAGGTTCGGGTACCGACCGGAGATCGAGGGCTTCGCGTTGAGCACGGCGGCGACACCGACGGCCACCAGCGAGTCGGCCGCCACCCGGTCCACGTCGACGTGGTCGATCACCGCGATCTCACCCGGCCGCAACCGGCCGACCAGTCGCTTCGTCCGGCGGTCCAGGCGTGCGGTACCGACGAGGGAGCCCGGTTCCGTGCTCCGGTTGCGGCGCAAGGTGGGTAGACGCATCGTCACCATCCTGGCATGGGAGGCGGGGTTTTCCGTCGCGACATGCCTGAGCAGGGCCGCCTACCCAGGGAAGCACAGCTGAGCGCAGCCCGGTGTGGCTGCGCTCACAATCCGTCGGTCACGGGCGCCGTTCCCGGGCCGCCACCGCCAACA
Organism: Micromonospora sp. NPDC023956; assembly: GCF_040639195.1. Lineage (NCBI taxonomy): Bacteria > Bacillati > Actinomycetota > Actinomycetes > Micromonosporales > Micromonosporaceae > Micromonospora > Micromonospora sp. NPDC023956. The sequence continues at coordinate 8,392 of NZ_JBEZZN010000018.1, read as the reverse complement.
ACTCCTCCGCGTGGGCGATACCCAGGTCGGAGTCCGGCAAACCCGCGAGCATCCGGGCGAGTTCCCGGGCCCGCTCGGTGTCCTCCACCACCCGCACGCCGCTGGTGGTCACCGCTCCCCCGGTGTCCTTCGCCACCACCAGGTGCCGGTCGGCGAACGCGGCCACCTGCGGCAGGTGGGTGACCACCAGCACCTGATGGCTGCGGGCCAGCCGGGCCAGCCGGCGGCCGATCTCCACCGCGGCCTGGCCGCCCACCCCGGCGTCCACCTCGTCGAAGACCAGCGTCGGCGGGCCGCCGGAACCGGCGAAGACCACCTCGATGGCGAGCATCACCCGGGACAGCTCGCCCCCGGAGGCGCCACGCTGCAACGGCAGCGCCGGCGCGCCCGGGTGGGCCAGCAGCCGCAGTTCGACCTCGTCGGCGCCGTCCGGACCGACAGCGACCTCCGTACCGTCGAGGGCGAGGGTCGGCTCACTGCGCCCCGGCGTGCGGGGCAGCACCGCCACCTCGACCCGCGCGTGCGGCATCGCCAGGCCGGCCAGCTCGGCGGTGACCTGCTCGGCGAAGCGGGACGCCGCCTCCCGCCGGGACGCCGACAGCCGACCGGCCAGCTCGGCCACCTCGGCGGCCAGCCGCTGCCGGTCCCGGTCCAGCTCGTCGAGCACGTCGTCGGAGGTGTCCAGGTCGGCCAGGCGGGTCCGGGCACGCTCCGCCCAGGCCACCACCCCGTCGACGTCGTCGGCGTACTTGCGGGTCAGCGTGCGCAGCGCGGCCCGGCGCTCGTAGATGGTCTGCAACCGGGCCGGGTCGGCGTCCAGCGCCGCCAGGTATCCCGACAGCTCCGCCGAGACGTCCCCGACCAGCGTGGCCGCCTCCTCGATCCGGGCCGCCAGGTCGGCCAGGGCCGGATCCGTGCCGGCCTGCGCCTCCAGGGCCCGTCGCGCCACCCCGAGCAGCGCGGTGGCGTCCGCGACCTCGTCGGTCGGCTCCGCGCCGCCGGCCACGCACTGGTAGGCGGTCTGCGCGGCGGTACGCAGCCCCTCGGCGTGCTCCAGCCGCTGCGCCTCCGTCTTGAGTTCGTCGTCCTCACCCGGCTGCGGGTCGACCCGGGTGATCTCGTCCAGCCCGAGCCGGAGCAGATCCGCCTCCTGGTGGCGTTCCCGGGCGTTGCGCCGCCGGTCGGCCAGGTCGTCGACCACCCGGCGCCACCGGCCGTACGCCTCCCGCAGCGCGTCGAGGAGCTTCTCGTGCTCCGGGCCGGCGAACCGGTCCAGCGCGGCCCGCTGCTCGGCCGGCCGCAGCAGCCGGAGCTGATCGGACTGGCCGTGCACGGCCACCACCTGCTCGCCGACCTCGCCGAGCATGGACACCGGCATGCTCCGGCCGCCCAGGTGCGCCCGGGAGCGTCCCTCCACGGTGACCGTACGGCTCAGCAGCACCGAGCCGTCCTCGTCCGGCTCGCCACCGGCGTCGACCACCCGGGCGTGCACCGACGCGGCGACCCGGCCGGTCAGCCGCAGCCGCCCCTCGACCACCGCCCGGCCCGGCTGGGCGCGCACCCGACCGGCGTCGGCCCGGCCGCCGAAAAGGAGCCCCAGGCCGGTGATGACCATGGTCTTGCCGGCGCCCGTCTCGCCGGTGATGACGTTCATGCCGCCGGTCAAGGGCAGCGTGGTGTCCTCGATGACGCCCAGTCCGGTGATGCGCAGCTCCTCCAGCACAGCAACCGACAGTAGACGCGGCCCCCGACAGTTGACCAGCCGGCGGGGCGCGTCGTCGCCTGAGCTGCGGCGTCGCACCGTCGCCCGCCGGGGCTCAGCGCCGGCCGCCCCGCCAGCCGTGTACGGGCAGCCGGAACTTCGCCACCAGCCGGTCGGTGAAGGACCGCGCCCGCAGCCGCACGACGCGTACCGGAAGCGAGCCGCGCCGGACGGTGACCCGTGCCCCCGGTGGCAGGTCGTACACCCGGCGCCCGTCGCAGCAGAGCACGGCGAGCGTGGTGAACGGGTCCACGGTGATCGAGAAGATGGAGGTGGGCGCGGTGACCAGCGGCCGGCTGAACAGGGCGTGCGCGCTGATCGGCACCAGTAGCAGCGCCTCCACCTCGGGCCAGACGACCGGACCGCCACCGGAGAACGCGTACGCGGTGGAGCCGGTCGGCGTCGCGCAGACCACCCCGTCGCAGCCGTACCGGGACAGCGGCCGACCGTCCACGTCGACCAGGAGTTCGAGCATCTGTGCCCGCTCGCCCTTCTCGACGCTGATCTCGTTGAGCGCCCACGACTCGATGGTCGGCCCGCCCTCGAACTCGGCGGTGACGTCCAGGGTGAGCCGCTCGTCCACCGTGTAGTTGCGCTCGACCACCTCCCGGACGGCCAGGTCGAGGTCGTCGATCTCGGCCTCGGCCAGGAAACCGACCTTGCCGAGGTTGATCCCGAGCAGCGGCACCTTGGCGGGGCGGGCCAGCTCCGCCGCCCGCAGGAACGTCCCGTCCCCGCCCAGGGCGAAGACGATCTCGGCGCCCTCGGCCGCCGCCGGGCCCGCCACCGGCACCACGCCGGGCAGGTCCAGGTCCTCCGCCTCCTCGGCGACGACCCGCACCTCGAACCCGGCGGCGATCAGGTCCGCCGCGACCGCCCGCGCGTGCTCCGTGCTGCGTCGTCGGCCGGTGTGCGTCACCAGCAGCGCCGTCCGGCCCACCGGGTCAGTCACGCCCGCCACGTCACGCCTCCCGTCCGACCACTGTGCTCCTCGTGCCCACCGACCCCGGCCTTCCGTCCCCGACCCCGACCACGCGGGCCCACCCCGCGCTCACTGCGCCGGCCCCTTGGGCCCGACGTCGGCCGGAGCGCCTCCCGCGTCCACCGGAGCGAGTTCCCCGGGTGGTCGCGGACCGGCCAGGACCACCGCCCGGACCCGCTCGGCGTCGGCCGACGGGGCGTCCCGGCGTAACCATACGAAGAACTCGACGTTGCCGCTGGGCCCCGGCAGCGGGCTCGCCGCCACGCCGGCCAGGCCGAGGCCGAGTCCCGCGGCGGCGGCGGCCACGTCGAGCACCGCCTCGGCCCGCAGCAGCGGATCACGGACCACGCCACCGGAGCCCACCCGTTCCCGGCCCACCTCGAACTGGGGCTTCACCATCAGCGCCAGGTCCCCGTCCGGCCGCGTGCTGCCGGCCAGGGCCGGCAGCACGAGACGCAGCGAGATGAACGACAGGTCGGCCACGGTCAGGTCGACCGGCCCGCCGACCGCCTCCGGGGTCAGGGTCCGCACGTTGGTCCGTTCGAGGACCCGGACCCGGTCGTCGGTCCGCAGCGACCAGGCGAGCTGCCCGTAGCCGACGTCGACCGCGACCACCTCGGCCGCGCCGCCGCGCAGCAGCACGTCGGTGAAGCCGCCGGTCGACGCGCCGGCGTCGAGACACCGGCGACCGGCGACCGGCAGGCCGGTGAAGGCGGCCAGCGCACCGGCCAGCTTGTGGCCGCCCCGGGAGACGTACTCGGAGGAGGGATCCGCGCCGGTGACCCGCAGCGCGTCGGCGGGGTCGACCATCGCGGCGGCCTTGCGGGCGACCACCCCGCGCAGCTGGACCCGGCCCGCCTCGACGAGGGCGGTGGCCTGCTCGCGGGATCGGGCCAGACCACGGCGGACGAGTTCGGCGTCCAGCCGGTTACGACGTGCCATGGGGTGGTTCTCCGGTCGGTCAGGTCTGGTCGATGGTGGCGAGGGTTTCCCGCAACGTCTGGTACGCGGCCTCGTAGTGAGGGATCTGGTCGGCGGGGGCGAGCGCGGCCGCGTTGCCGATCGCCCGCACGGCGGCCTCGACCGCCGGGTGGCGGATGTCGTCGTCGCCGTCGTCGCCCGGGTCGATGTCCCGGTGCGGCGGCCGGGGACGGATTCCGGAGGGTGGTCCCGGAACAGGACCACCGCCGGACGGCCCCGGGCGGGGGCCGTCGGCCGGCGGTCCCGGACGGGGGGCGCCCGGCGGCGGACCGGGACGGAAGGGTGCGCTCACGACCGGCCCCGGTGACGCCGCCCGGTCATCCGGACGTCTCCGGCCCCGACTCGTCCGGGGCCGTCGTCTTCCTGACCACGGCCTTCTTCGCCACCGTCTTCTTCACCACGGCCTTCTTCGCGGGGGTACGCACCTCGAGCCGCGTCTCGTCGTCGCTGGTCCGGCTGACGGTCGCTGGGGCCTTCTTCGCGACCGTCTTCTTCGCCACGGTCTTCTTCGCGACCGTCTTCCGCACCACCACGGCGGTGGTCGGCTCCGGTGACGCGATGGGCTCGGACGTCGCCCGTGCCTCGCGCAGCTGACGCTCCAGCTCGTGCACCCGTCGGGTCAGCTCGGCGACCTCGTCGGCGGTGGCCAGCCCCACCGCCCCCAGCGTCCGGTCCACCTCGAACCGGACCAACTTGGTCAGCGACTCCCGGTTCGCCGCACTGGTCGCCACGAGTTCCTCGGCCAGGGCCTGCAACTGGGCGGCGGTCGCCCCGCCGGAACCGACGAGCCGCCGGACGGCGTCCTGGGCCTTCTTCCGGGGCGCCTCCGTGAGGCCCATGGCCAGCTCGAGGTAGGCGCGCCACGCGTCCTGCATACCTGAGTCCTTCCGCGGGGTCGGGATGTGCTGGTGTCACGCTACCGGGCTGACGGGCAGCCGCCGTGCGGTACCGTGCCGGGAGCGGACGTGGCGTGCGGCGAGGAGGCGACGGTGACCAGCGTTGACGAGTGCCGGCAGGCCTTGCGGGACCTGGCCGCGCGGCTGGACGCGAACGCGGACAAGGTCCGCGAGCGCATCGACCTGGACCGCACCCTCGCCTGCCGGATCACCGACCTCGACACGGCCTTCCACGGTCGACTCACCGGTGGCCGGCTGGTCGACCTCGCCGACGGTGACGACCCGAAGGCCAAGATCGCCCTGAGTACCAACGGCGACGACCTGCTCGCCCTGGTCCGGGGGGAGCTGGACATCACCCGCGCGGTCGCGTCCCGCCGAGTGTCCATCAAGGCCAATCCGTTCGACCTGATGAAGCTGCGCAAGCTGCTCTGACCCCGGCCACCCCGACACGGCCACGGGTGGCCCACCGGGTGCGACGGCGCGGACGCCGGTCCTGCCCCGACGCGTCCCCGGTCACGGGGACGCTCCCGGCCACGCCCCGATCAGATCGGCACGGACGCGGCGGCCGGCTGCTTCAGTCGGGCAGGCCGAGAGTTCGCAGGGCCCGCTCGGCCCCGGGCGAGGTCGCCCGGACGGGACGCCGCGCCCCCTGCTCCATGGACCAGGCCACCGCGCAGAGCGCGGCCAGGGCGTCCAACGGCCGACCCGAGCCGCTCACCTCGAGCACGTCGTCACGGGCCGCGACCGACCACCCGCCGGTCGTCGCCTCCCCCGGTACGCGCACCACCGCGTCCGGATCGAAGAGCCCCGCCAGGTCGGCCGAGACGTACGTCGGTCGGGCCTGCGGCGGCGCGGCGAGCAGGTCGGCCACTCCGCTGACCCCGGTCAGCACCAGCAGACTCGGCAGCCCCGCCCGGCAGGCGCCCTCGATGTCGGTGTCCAGTCGATCGCCCACCACCAGACAGCCCGCGCCGTCGGCCCGACGCGCGGCGGTGACGAACAGCGCCGGCTCCGGCTTGCCCACCACCAGGTCCGGATCCCGGTCGAGAGCCGTCCGCAGCGCCGCGACCAACGCGCCGTTGCCCGGCAGCGGCCCCCGCGGGCTGGGCAGCGTGCGGTCGGTGTTGGTGGCCACCCAGAGGGCACCGGCACGGACGGCGACGGCCGCCTCGGCCAGGTCGGCCCAGCCGACCTGCGGGCCGTACCCCTGGACCACGGCGACCGGGTCCTCGTCGGCCCGGCCGACCGGGCGCAGACCCACCGCGCGGATCTCCGCCCGCAACGCGTCGGCACCGACCACCAGCACCGGCGCGCCGGCGGGAAGTCGGTCCCGGAGCAGTTCGGCTGCGGCGGCGGCCGAGGTCAGCACCTCCTCCGGCCGGGCCGGTACGCCCATGCCGGTGAGCAGCTCGGCAACCTCCGAGGAGCGGCGGGAGGCGTTGTTGGTGGCGTACGCGACGAGGTGGCCGCCGGCGCGCAGCCGACCGACCGCCTCTACCGCGCCGGGGATCGGCCGGTCGATCAGGTAGATCACCCCGTCGAGGTCGAAGACCACCAGACGGTACCCGTCGACCAGCCGTTCCCCACCGCCGTCAATCACCGCCGGTCCGCCTCCGGGGCCTCTTCGGACGCCTTCGACTCCGTACCGGCCGGTCCGGCCTCGACGACCGCCTCCGGCCCGTTGGTGTCCGACGCCCGGTCGTTCCGGGCGGATTCCGGCTCGCCGACCCGTCCGGCGTCCTCGTCGGCCACGTCGTCCTCGGCAGCGTCGTCCTCGGCCGCGTCGTCGTCGGCAGCGTCCTCGTCGGTACGTCCGGCCTCGTCGGCAGCCCCGGTCGAATCGACCGCCCCGGTGTCCCGACCCGGCTCGACAGCTCCGGCGCGGGTGTTCTCCCCCTCCGCCCGGACCGGCTCCGACGCCTCCGCGCCGGCCGCGTCCTCGTCGGCGGTGACCTCGTCGCCCTCCTCCTCGTCCCCTTCGAGGACCACTCCGTCCAGCTCCAGCAGGCGCTCGGCGGCGTCGGTCTCGGCCTCGGGGTCCGCCTCGGCGGCGCGGGCGAACCACTCCCGCGCCTCCTCGCGCCGGCCCGCCGCCAGCAGCGCGTCGGCGTAGGCGTACCGCAGTCGGGCCGTCCACGGCTGGACCTGGTCAGCGGTCAACTCACGGACCTGAAGCATCGCCACTGCGGCGTCCTTCTGCCCGAGGTCCCCCCGGGCGCCGGCCGCCACGATGAGCAGCTCGATCGCCATGGCGGGATCGAGGGCGTCCTGGTCGGCACCCCGGAACAGGTCGATGGCCCGTTCCGGACGGCCCAGTGCCCGCTCACAGTCGGCGAGCACCGCCAGGTGGCTCTGCAAACCGCTCATCCGGTGGTACGTCCGCAGCTCGGCGATGGCCGTCTGCCATTCCCCGGCGTGGTACGCGGCCAACCCCACCGCCTCACGGACGGCGGAGATACGCGCGGCCAGGCGACGGGCGGCCAGCGCATGCGCGAGCGCCTCGGCCGGATCCTCGTCGATCAGCTGACCGGTCGCCACGAGGTGTCGGGCGACGGTCTCCGCGACCGGCTTGGCAAGCGAGAGCAGCTCGGCCCGGACCGCGGTGTCGAGGTCGGTCGCCACGATCTCGTCCGGCAGCGCCGGAGCCTCGGCGCGACCGCCCTCCGTCGACTCCCGCCACTCCGGCCGGCTGTCCCGCTCCTCGCGGCGGGGGCCACCGAAGCGGTCCCCCTCGCGCCGACGGTCGCCGAACCGGCCAGCGTCGTCCCGGCGCGCGTCGCGTCCCCGGTCGTCGCCGCCCCGGAAGCCGGTGTCGCGGGACGGTCCGCCCCGGAAGCCACCCTCACGCGGAGCCCGGTCATCGCGGCGGAAGCCACCGTCGCCACGGTCGTCGCGGCGGAAACCACCCTCACGCGGAGCCCGGTCACCACCACGGAAGCCACTGTCCCCACGGTCGTCGCGGCGGAAGCCGCCCTCACGCGGAGCGCGATCCCCACCACGGAAACCACCCTCACGCGGAGCGCGGTCACCACCACGGAAGCCACCCTCACGCGGAGCGCGATCCCCACCACGGAAGCCGCTGTCCCCGCGGTCGTCGCGGCGGAAGCCGCCCTCCCGGCGGTCGCCCTCCCGGGAGTAGCCCTCTCTCGGCGCCGAGCGGTAGCCACCGCCCTCGCTCCGGTCGTCGCGGCGGAAGCCACCCTCACGACGATCGCCACCCCGGAAACCACCCTCACGGGGAGCCCGGTCGTCCCGACGGAACTCCCCGCCCTCTCGACGGAAGCCGCCCTCACCACGGTCGTCCCGACGGAAGCCACCCTGCCGAGGGGCGCGGTCGTCGCGGCGCGCGTCACGTCCCCGGTCCTCGCCACCCCGGAAACCGGTGTCGCGGGACGGTCCGCCCCGGAAGCCACCCTCACGCGGAGCCCGATCGCCACCACGGAAGCCACCCTCACGCGGAGCCCGATCGCCACCACGGAAGCCACCCTCACGCGGAGCCCGATCGCCACCACGGAAACCGCCTTCACGCGGAGCCCGGTCCCCACCACGGAAACCACCCTCACGCGGAGCCCGGTCATCGCGGCGGGGCCCGCTGTCACCGGTTCCCCGGTCGTCGCGGCGGAAGCCACCCTCACGCGGAGCGCGGTCGTCGCGCCGGAAACCACCCTCACGAGGCGCCCGGTCATCGCGGCGGGGCCCGCTGTCACCGGTTCCCCGGTCGTCGCGGCGGAAGCCACCCTCACGCGGAGCGCGGTCGTCGCGCCGGAAACC
>NZ_JBEZZN010000017.1:0-131632 GCF_040639195.1 Micromonospora sp. NPDC023956 | reverse complement strand
GGTACTGCACTCGTGAGGGTGTGGGAGAGTAGGACACCGCCGGACTTCTTTCACGAGGGCCACCCCGTTATCGGGGTGGCCCTCGTTGCGTTGCCGGCACAACCACCGGCCGGGCCCTGAAAGAAGTGGTGTCTTCCGGACCGGTTGGCGACGCGCCTTTCCGCCCGCCGGCCCCTCGTGGGCTTGAGGCCGGCGGCGGAGGCATGGCCCGGCATCAGGCGCGGGTCTGGATACCCTCACGGATCCGACGGAACAGGGTGCCCGCGGCGTCGACCGAACGGCCGGGGAACATCCCCATCGCGACGCTGCCGTGGTCGGCCCAACCGCAGACCGCGAAGTCGCCGCCGTCGCCGCTGGTCGTGCCGCACTTCATCACCCCGCCGAGGTTCCCGGCCGGAACCGTCCGCAACCCGTCCACCGCCCCGGTCTCGTCGGTCATCATGCCGAACAGGGTGTCCAGCTCCCGTTCCGGCTGCCAGAGCAGCGTGGTGCCGCCGAAGACGAGCACCGACTTCCGGGCGTCGGCGGGGTCCTGGTAGACCGCGCCGAAGCTCCGGTCCAAGGCGATGCTGGCCGCGAAGCCGCTGCGCAGGTAGTCCGCGGTGCTGCGGGCCCGCTCGCTGTCGTCCTGCTGGAGACCGGCGACCTGCGGACGTACCGTGACGTCGGTGTCCTTCTGCTGCGCCACCCGCCAGCCGAAGGTGCCGAAGACCCCCGCCCCGAGCAGCCCCACGGCGAGTCCGGCGCTCATGGCGATCTTCCAGCGTCGCGAACGGGACGGGCGCTGCGTGCCCTCGTCGTCGTCCGGATCGGGGTGGCCGAGTCGGATCGGCTCCATGGTGAGGTCGATCGGCTCTGACCGGTCGGACAGCGAACGATCGGACAGGTGTGCGTCGGACATGTCCGCCACCGTACGCGAACCACCGGTGGCGCACGTCAGGTCCGTCGAAGCGCTCCGTAGACTTTCTTAGGTGACCGAGAGACTGGATGCCCGACGCCCCGACGCCCCCGAACTGCCCGCCCAGTACCAGCCGGGCGAGGTAGAGCAGCGACGGTACGAGCAGTGGGTAGCCGGCGGCCACTTCCGGGCGTCGGCGGAGAGTGACAAGCCCCCGTTCACCATCGTCATCCCGCCGCCCAACGTCACCGGGTCCCTGCACATGGGGCACGCCCTCGACCACACCGTCCAGGACGCCCTGGTGCGCCGCAAGCGGATGCAGGGGTACGAGGCGCTCTGGCTGCCCGGCATGGACCACGCGGGCATCGCCACCCAGAACGTGGTGGAGCGGCAGCTCGCCGCCCAGGGGCTCTCCCGGCACGACCTCGGCCGGGAGAAGTTCGTCGAGCGGGTCTGGCAGTGGAAGGCGGAGTCGGGTGGCGCGATCCTCGGCCAGATGCGCCGGCTCGGCGACTCGGTGGACTGGGAGCGCGAGCGCTTCACCATGGACGAGGGGCTGTCCCGGGCCGTCCAGACCATCTTCAAGAAGCTCTACGACGACGGCCTGATCTACCGGGCCAACCGGATCATCAACTGGTGCCCGCGCTGCCTGACCGCGCTGTCGGACATCGAGGTGGAGCACACCGACGACGACGGTGAGCTGATCTCCATCCGGTACAGCGACGAGGTGGTGGTGGCCACCACCCGGGCCGAGACGATGCTCGGCGACACCGCCGTGGCGGTGCACCCCGACGACGAGCGCTACCGGCACCTCATCGGCACCGAGGTGGAGCTGCCGCTGACCGGGCGGCGCATCCCGATCGTGGGGGACGAGCACGTCGACCCCTCCTTCGGTACCGGCATGGTCAAGGTGACCCCGGCGCACGACCCGAACGACTTCGAGATCGGCCAGCGGCACGACCTGCCGTCCCTCACCGTGATGGACGAGCGCGGCGTGATCACCGCGCACGGCCCGTTCCAGGGGCTGGACCGGTTCGAGGCCCGGCCGGCGATCGTCGCCGCGCTGCGCGAGCAGGGCCGGATCGTCGCGGAGAAGCGGCCGTACGTGCACGCGGTCGGGCACTGCTCGCGGTGCCGGACGACGGTGGAGCCGCGGCTGTCGTTGCAGTGGTTCGTCAACACCACCCCGCTGGCCCAGGCGGCCGGCGACGCGGTGCGTGACGGTCGGGTGCGGATCGAGCCGGCCGAGCTGTCCAAGCGGTACTTCGCCTGGGTCGACAACATGCACGACTGGTGCATCTCGCGCCAGCTCTGGTGGGGGCACCGCATCCCGGTCTGGTACGGCCCGGACGGCGAGGTGGTCTGCGTCGGCCCCGACGAAGAACCGCCGACCGGCGACGGCTGGCGGCAGGACGAGGACGTCCTGGACACCTGGTTCTCCAGTGGCCTCTGGCCGTTCTCCACGCTGGGCTGGCCGGAGCAGACCCCGGATCTGGCGAAGTTCTACCCGACCAGCGTGCTGGTCACCGGGTACGACATCCTCTTCTTCTGGGTCGCCCGGATGATGATGTTCGGCCTCTACGCGATGGACGGGAAGCCGCCGTTCGACGTGGTGGCGCTGCACGGCATGGTCCGCGACCAGCACGGCAAGAAGATGTCGAAGTCGTTCGGCAACGTGGTCGACCCGCTGGACTGGATCGACCGCTACGGCGCCGACGCCACCCGGTTCACCCTGGCCCGTGGCGCGAACCCGGGCGGGGACGTGCCGGTCAGCGAGGACTGGTGCCAGGGCTCGCGGAACTTCTGCAACAAGCTCTGGAACGCGACCCGGTTCGCGCTGATGAACGGCGCGCACACCGCCGGGCCGCTGCCGGCCGCCGCCGAGCTGTCGACGGTCGACCGTTGGGTGCTGTCCCGGCTGGCGCACGTCACCGCCGAGGTGGACGCGCAGTTCGAGGCGTACGAGTTCGCGAAGGTCTGCGACCTGCTGTACCACTTCGCCTGGGACGACGTCTGCGACTGGTACGTGGAATTGAGCAAGCCGGTGCTCGCCGAGGGCGGTGCGGCGGCCGACGCCACCCGCCGGGTGCTCGGCCACGTGCTCGACCAGCTGCTGCGACTGCTGCACCCGGTGATCCCGTTCGTCACCGACGAGCTGTGGACCGCGCTGACCGGCGGTGGAACGGTCCTGGCGGCCGGCTGGCCGGTCGCCGACCGCACCCTGGTCGACGACGCCGCGGAGGGCGAGGTCGGCACCGTTCAGCGGGTGGTGACCGAGATCCGTCGGTTCCGCTCCGACCAGGGCCTGCGGCCGACCCAGCGGGTGGTCGCCCGGCTCGACGGGCTCGCCGGGGCGGGGGTGGCCGCCCACGAGCGGCTGATCCGTTCGCTGGTGCGGCTCGACGCGGCCGGAGCGGACTTCCAGGCCAGCGCCACCCTGACCCTGCCGGGGGAGGTGGTGGTCGCGTTGGACACCCGGGGCTCGATCGACGTGGCCGCCGAGCGGGCCCGGCTGACCAAGGACCGCGCGGTGGCCGAGAAGGAGGTCGCGCAGGCGCGGGCGAAGCTCGACAACCCGGCCTTCGTCGGCAAGGCCCCCGAGCCGGTGGTCAACAAGATCCGTGACCGGCTCGCGGCGGCCGAGGCCGACCTCGTCCGGATCGACACTGCTCTGGAGGCGCTGCCCTCGTGACCGACCGTACCGACCGCACCGGAAGTCCCGACCGGACGGGTTTCGCCGCCGTCGAGGCGGAACTCGCCGGCCGCGGCTTCACCCGCATGGTGTTCGAACTCGACCGCATCGAGATGCTGCTGGACCTGCTCGGCAGCCCGCAGCGGGCGTACCCGTCGATCCATCTCACCGGCACCAACGGCAAGACCTCGACCGCGCGGATGATCGACTCGCTGCTGCGGGCGTTCGGGCTGCACACCGGCCGGTACACCAGCCCGCACCTGGAGACCGTCCGGGAGCGGATCAGCCTGGACGGGGAGCCGGTCGGCGAGGAACGCTTCGTCGACACGTACCGCGAGGTCACGCCGTTGGCCGCGCTGGTCGACCAGCGGTCCGCCGAGCCGCTGACCTACTTCGACATGACCACCGCGTTGGCGTTCGCCACGTTCGCCGACGCTCCGGTCGACGTCGCGGTGGTGGAGGTCGGCCTGGGCGGGGCGGAGGACGCCACCAACGTGCTCCAGGCCGGGGTGTGCGTGCTGACCCCGATCGGCCTGGACCACACCGAGTGGCTGGGCGACACGATCGAGGACATCGCGCTGGCCAAGGCGGGCATCATCCACAAGGGCGCGACGGTGATCTCCGCCGCCCAGGAGGAGGACGCCGCCCGGCCGATCCTGGAGCGTTGCGCCGAGGTGGGCGCGACCATCGCCCGGGAGGGGGCCGAGTTCGGCGTCCTGCGGCGGTCGGTGGCGGTCGGCGGGCAGGTCCTGACCCTCCAGGGGCTCGGCGGCGTGTACGACGAGGTCTTCGTCCCGCTGCACGGCGCACACCAGGCGCAGAACGCGGCGGTGGCGCTCGCCGCGGTCGAAGCCTTCCTCGGCGCGGGCGCGAAGCGCCAGCTGGACGTGGAGACGGTCCGGGAGGGCTTCGCCACCGCCAGTTCACCGGGCCGGCTGGAGCGGGTCCGGGCGGCCCCGACGGTGCTGCTGGACGGCGCGCACAACCCGCACGGGATGGCCGCCACGGTCACCGCGTTGCAGGAGGAGTTCGCGTTCAGCAAACTGGTCGCGGTGGTGGCGGTGCTCGCCGACAAGGACGCGGCGAGCCTGCTGGAGCTGCTGGAACCGGTGGTCGACCAGCTGGTGGTGACCTGCAACAGCTCTCCCCGGGCGATGCCCGTGGCGGAGTTGGCCGCCCTGGCCGGGGAGGTCTTCGGCCCGGACCGGGTGGAGAGCGCCGAGGAGATGCCGGACGCGATCGAGGCGGCCGTCGCGCTCGCCGAGTCCGACGTGCCGGGGGAGCTGAGCGGGGTGGGTGTGCTGATCACCGGGTCGGTGGTGACGGTGGCCGACGCCCGTCGGCTGCTGAAGCGGTGAGCGTCCCGGACCCGGCCGCCCGCCCGGAACCCGGGCGCGACCCGGCGGGGCCGGGCGGGCAGTCGCCGACCGGCCGCCGGTCCGGGCTGCGCAACCCGGAGCGCGCGGTGCGCGGACTCGGCTCCGCCGTGCTGGGCCTGGAGGCGCTGGTGCTGCTGCTGGCGATCCAACCGATCCGGGTGCTCGGCGGGCAGCTCAGCGGCGCCGCGATCGGCCTGATCGTCGGTCTGGCCGTCCTGGCGGTGCTGCTCGCCGGCATGATGGGCCGCCGGTGGGCGTGGCACCTGGGCACCCTGCTCCAGGTCGTGCTCGCCCTCGGCGGGTTCCTGCACCTGTCGCTGGCGGCGCTCGGTGTCATCTTCGGCGTGGTGTGGGCGTACGCGTTGCACGTCCGGCGGGTGATCCTGGACTGAGCCGCCGGCCGGACCCGCACCCGGTCGGGCGGACCGGGTGCGGGACGGGACTCGGCGGGCGGCCGAGTGCGGTTGGTTCCCCGGGGCGGGGCGGGGCGGTCAGGCGTCGGCGCGGGTGCGCCACTGGGTGAGCGCGATGCCGTGGCCGTCCGGGTCCCGGAAGGCGGCGGCCCAGACGTCCAGTTTCGTGCCCCGGTTGACCACCCGCGGGGCGTAGGTGAAGCGGACGCCGGACCCGCGGAGCCGTTCGTACGCGGCCTGGATGTCGTCCACCTCGAGATTGACGTGCACGAGCCGGCGGCTGATCGGCGCGGCCCCGCTGACCTCGCGCAGCACCAGCCGGGTGCTGCCGGAGGCGAGGACGGCGTTGCCCGGCCCCCGGTCGACCTCCGTGAAGCCGAGCGTGTCCCGGTAGAACTCCATCGACCGGTCCAGGTCGGTGACGAGCACGGTGATCCCGACGCCGCTGATCGGGGTTGCGGTGTGGCCGGTCCCCTCGTCGTACCCGAAGATCGCCCCGTCCAGGTCGTCGGCGTCGGGCGCGTCGTCGGGCGCGTCGAGCGGCACGTCGACCGGATCCACGATCGGCTCGTCGACGCGTTGCCGGACGGGGGCCACCGGGCTCTCGATGAGTTCGACGCGTTCGGTCGGCTCGTCCGCGTCGTCCGGCTCCGCCCGGGTGATCGGCTGGGTCGGTTCGTCCGCCCCGGGCGGCCCGACCGGCACCGGCGGAGGCTCGTCGTACGGATCGTGCCGGGCGGTCGCGGGACGCACCGGGTCGTCGTCGTCCAGCGGCGTGTCGTACGGGTCGCGGTACGGGGAGGCGGGCCGGTCGAGGTCCGGGTCGCCGGGCGGCTCGTCGTAGGGGTCCCGGTACGGGCGCAGCGGCCGGCTGGCGTACGGGTCGTCGGGCGAGCCCGCGTACGGGTCCCCGAACGCGCTCGTCGGGGCGTCCTCGACGGGCGGACGCGGGGCGGGGGTGGCCCGGCGCGGCAGCGGGGCCGGCGACTCGACGAGGGTGCCCTCCAGCACCACCGGGCCCCCCGGGCGCTGGTGGACCACCACCGCCTCCCGGTCCTCGCCGGAACCGCCGAGGTCGTCGAGGAGCGAGTCCCCACCGGACGTGTCGCGGTAGTCGTCGTCCGGGCCGCGCTCGGCCCACGGCGGCGCGTCCTGCTGGATGAGGACCTCGTCGAGCGGATCCGCGCCGGCGTACTCCGGCGGGAGGTCGGCCACGGACGCGGCCGTCTCGGCGTGGGTGGGGACCTCGTCCCAGAGCACCCGGATCCGTCGCTGGTCGTCGAGGGCGACCCGGATGGGCAGCGTCTGCCCGATGGCGGGCCACTTGGCCACCGGCACCCGAGGCTCGATGATCTTCTTGGACCGGGGTGGCATCCCCGGGGCGTCGATGACGAGCTGCAACTCGCATCGGCCGAAGGAGTACGTGGTGGGTGGCTCGGAGGCGCTGTGCACGTGGCCGACGCCGATCACCCAGGCCCGGCCGCCGGTCTTGAAGGTGGCCAGCGCGATCGCCAGGGCCACCAGCGCCACGCCCAGTGCGACGATCGACCAGCTCGTCATGCCCAGCCCGAACAGGACCACGAAGGTCGCCACGGTGCCCAGCACCGCCGCGATCAGCTTCCGCACCGGCGCGATCGACCGGTTCCCGCCATTCGCCACTGTGGACCTCCCGAGGGTCAAGGGCCAGGCTAGGCCGGATCAGCGACGGAAGGAAGGAGCATCCGCCGCGCCGGTGCCGGGGCCGGGTCGCTAGGCTGACCGTACCGAGCCGTACCGAATTCCGCGCACAGGAGGAAACCAGCGTGTCCAGCATCAGCCCGGACGATCGCACGCTCGTACTGATCAAGCCTGACGCGGTCCGGCGCGGCCTGGTGGGCGAGATCCTCTCCCGGTTCGAGCGCAAGGGCCTGCGCATCGAGGCCCTGGTGTCGCGGACGATGGACGCGGCGCTGGCCGACGAACACTACGCCGAGCACGTGGACAAGCCGTTCTACCCGCCGCTGAAGGACTTCATGACGGGTGGGCCGCTGGTCGCCCTGGTGCTCTCCGGCGACCAGGTGATCGACGTGGTGCGCGGGCTGATCGGCGCGACCGACGGGCGGCGGGCCGCCGCCGGCACGATCCGGGGCGACCTCTCCCTGTCGAACCGGGAGAACCTGGTGCACGCCTCGGACTCGGTGGACAGCGCCAAGCGGGAGATCGCCCTCTGGTTCCCCGAGATCGGCTGAGCGTCCCGGCTCTCCCCAAACCCTGCGCGGGTCCCCTGCTCCGCGGAATGCGGTGACAGGGGACCCCTGCCACCACCTCAGTCCGTGGGCGGCTGGGTGCGGGTGGTCACCGACACCCGGTTCCACACGTTGATGGTGGCGATCGCCATGATCAGGTCGGCCACCTCCTTCTCGGTGAAGACCCGGACCGCGTCGTCCCACACCTCGTCCGGAACGCCGTGCTCGCCGAGCCGGGTGACCGCGTCGGTGAGCGCCAGTGCGGCCCGTTCCCGCTCGTCGAAGAAGGGCGCGTCGTGCCAGGCGGCGACCGCGAACAGCCGACGGCTGGACTCGCCCGCGTCGAGCGCCTCCCGGCTGTGCATGTCGACGCAGAAGGCGCAGCCGTTCACCATGGAGGCGCGCAGCTTCACCAGTTCCAGCACCTGGTGCGCGACGTTCGCCCGTACGTACTTCTCCAGGCCGAGCACCGCCCGGTACGCCTCCGGCGCGACCTGGGCCACGTTCATCCGTGCCTGCATGGGTCCTCCCTCGTCCGTGTTCTGCACCGACCTGACGGGCCGGGCCGCCCGGGTGTGACCGGCACCGGCTGAGACCCGCGTCACCCACCGGCGAGCCGTCGAAGGCGTCCGGGTCGTCGCGGCGGCGGGGCCGCCGGAGCGGGCGGGCGGGGGCCGGTCAACTCGGCGGCGGTGGGCGTACGGGGTCGAGTACGCTTGTCGGCACAGGCGACGACCCGGCCATCACCGGTGAGCCTCCGGAAGAAAGGGCGCATCGCGTCCGAGTAGAACCGGACGGGTCCGGCCCGTCACAGCCGGCCAACGAGCGGGCGGTCGAGTCTCGGCCGTCAAGCGGGGTGGTACCGCGGGCCGCTCGGGCGACGCCGTCCCGGCGTACCCGAAACGCTCGTCCTCGCACGACCAGTGAGCTCGACGGCTCCGGGTCGGGTGCGGCGCCAGGCGCGCCGAGCCGGCGTCGTCGTAACGCGAGGAGAGCGACCCCCGATGGCCTATCCGTTGCACGATTCGACTGCCGCCGGTGTCCCGGCGAGCCCGGACCTGCCCGCGGTCGAGCGCCGGGTCCTGGAGCACTGGGCGGCCGACAAGACCTTCGAGGCGTCGGTGGAGGCCCGGCCGGCCTCCGGCCGGCAGCCGACGACGGCCGGCTCCACCGACGGCGCGGGTGACGCCGACAACGAGTACGTCTTCTACGACGGGCCGCCGTTCGCCAACGGCCTGCCGCACTACGGTCACCTGTTCACCGGCTACGTCAAGGACCTGGTGCCGCGTTACCAGACCATGCGCGGACGGCGGGTGGAGCGGCGCTTCGGCTGGGACTGCCACGGCCTGCCCGCCGAGGTGGTCGCCGAGAAGCAGCTCGGCATCACCAGCAAGGCGGAGATCCTCGACCTGGGCGTGGCACGGTTCAACGAGGCGTGCCGTACCTCGGTGCTGGAGTTCACCCACGACTGGGAGCGGTACGTCACCCGGCAGGCCCGCTGGGTCGACTTCGCCAACGACTACAAGACCCTCGACCTGGACTACATGGAAAGCGTCATGTGGGCCTTCAAGACCCTGCACGACAAGGGGCTGGTCTACGAGGGCTTCCGGGTGCTGGCGTACTGCTGGCGGTGTGAGACGCCGCTGTCGAACACCGAGACCCGGATGGACGACGTCTACCGGGACCGGCACGACCCGACCCTGTCGGTCTGGTTCGCGCTGACCCCCGACGAGAACGCCCCGGAGCTGGTGCGCGGGCCGGTACGCCTCGGTGTCTGGACCACCACGCCGTGGACCCTGCCGTCGAACCTGGCGCTCGCCGTCGGCCCGGACATCGAGTACGCGGTGCTGGAGCACCGGGGTTCCGCCGACAGCGGGCGCGCCGGTGAGCGGTACCTCGTCGGCGCGGCGCGGCTCGCCGCGTACGCCAAGGAGCTGGAGGGGTACGAGCAGGTCGGCACGGTTCGGGGCGCGGACCTGGTGGGCCGGTTCTACACCCCGCTCTACGACTTCCTGGTGGAGCGGGCCGGGCCGAACGCGTACCAGGTGCTCGGTGCGGAGTTCGTCACCACCGAGGACGGCACCGGGATCGTGCACCTGGCCCCGGCCTTCGGTGAGGACGACCAGAACACCTGCAACGCGGCGGGCATCCCGACCATCGTCACCGTGGACGACCACACCCGGTTCACCGGGCTGGTCCCGCCGTACCAGGGCGAGCAGGTCTTCGACGTCAACAAGCCGGTGATCCGGGAGCTGAAGGAGCGGGGGGTGGTGTTGAAGCAGGACACCTACACCCACGCGTACCCGCACTGCTGGCGCTGCGACACCCCGCTGGTCTACAAGGCGGTGTCGTCGTGGTTCGTGGCGGTGACGCAGTTCAAGGACCGGATGGTCGAGCTGAACCAGCAGATCAACTGGACCCCGGGGCACATCAAGGACGGCTCGTTCGGCAAGTGGCTGGCCAACGCCCGGGACTGGTCGATCAGCCGGAACCGGTTCTGGGGCTCGCCGATCCCGGTGTGGAGGTCCGACGACCCGGCCTACCCCCGGATCGACGTGTACGGCTCGCTGGCGGAGATCGAGCGGGACTTCGGCGTACGCCTGACCGACCTGCACCGGCCGGCGGTGGACGAGCTGGTCCGCCCCAACCCGGACGACCCGACGGGGAAGTCCGTGATGCGCCGGGTGCCGGAGGTGCTGGACTGCTGGTTCGAGTCCGGCTCGATGCCGTTCGCCCAGGTGCACTACCCGTTCGAGAACGCCGACTGGTTCGAGAGCCACTACCCGGGCGACTTCATCGTCGAGTACATGCCGCAGACCCGCGGCTGGTTCTACACCATGCACGTGCTGGCCACCGCGCTGTTCGACCGGCCGGCGTTCCGCAACTGCGTCAGCCACGGCATCCTGCTCGGCTCGGACGGCCGGAAAATGTCCAAGAGCCTGCGCAACTACCCGGACGTGTACCACGTCTTCGACTCGTACGGGTCGGACGCGATGCGCTGGATGCTGATGGCCTCGCCGGTGGTGCGCGGTGGAGACGCTCTCGTCACCGAGGCCGCCATCCGGGACGCCGTCCGGCAGGTGCTGCTGCCGCTCTGGAACGTCTGGTACTTCTTCTCGCTCTACGCCAACGCCGCCGGGTACACGGCGAAGCGGAAGACCGACGCCGCGCCGACCGGCGACGCCGCTGGCGGCCTGCTCGACCGGTACGTGCTGGCGAAGACGAACGAACTGGTCGCCACGGTGCAGGCGCAGCTGGACGCGTACGACATCTCGGGGGCCTGTGCCACCGTGCGGTCCTACCTGGACGCGCTGACCAACTGGTACGTGCGGCGCTCGCGGGACCGGTTCTGGTCCGGTGACACCGACGCCTTCGACACCCTGTGGACGGTGCTGGAGACGCTCTGCCGGGTGGTCGCGCCGCTGGCGCCGCTGACCGCGGAGGAGATCTGGCGCGGACTGACCGGGGAGCGGTCGGTGCACCTGACCGACTGGCCGTCGGCGGCCGAGTTCCCGGCCGATCACGACCTGGTCGCGGCGATGGACGCCACCCGGGAGGTCTGCTCGGCGGCGCTGTCGCTGCGCAAGGCCAAGGGGCTGCGGGTCCGGCTGCCGCTGGCGACGCTCACCGTGGCCTCGCCGGCCGCGGCGGCGCTGCGGCCCTTCGCCGACCTGGTCGCCGACGAGGTCAACGTCAAGGCGGTGGAGTTCACCGAGGCGGTGGCCGACTACTGCCAGCAGGTGCTGACCGTGGTGCCCCGGGCGCTCGGCCCCCGGGTCGGCAAGCAGGTGCAGCAGGTGATCAAGGCGGTCAAGGCGGGGGAGTGGCAGCTGGTCGACGGCGCGCCGGTCGCCGCCGGGGTCACCCTCGCCGAGGGCGAGTACGAACTGCGCCTGGTCGCCGCCGACGCGGAGCACTCCGCCCCGCTGCCCGCCGGTGAGGGGGTGGTGGTGCTGGACACCACCGTCACCCCGGAACTGGCCGCCGAGGGGCTGGCCCGGGACGTCGTCCGGGTGGTCCAGCAGGCCCGTCGGGACGCCGACCTGGACGTGTCGGACCGGGTGGCGCTGGTGCTGGCCGGCTCGGACGAGGTCCGGGCGGCGGTGTCGGCGTACCGGGACTTCGTCGCCCGGGAGGTGCTGGCGGAGTCCGTGGACTTCGCCGACGCGGTCGACGGGTTCCTCGGCGAGGTCGGCGAGGGCGACCGGGTGACGGTGGCCGTACGCCGGGTGTGAGAGTCCGGCACGCCGGTCGCAGGGGAGGGCCGAATCCGCAGGTGGCGGCCCTCCCCGTCGGCTCCGGTCCCGTCCGTCGGGTAACCCGCCGGGGGTTGCCGGCCACCGGCGGGGCGTGGGCTAACGTGACACCGCCTGAACCCGTACGACCGCCGGAGGACCCGTGCCGCCGCTCTACACCATCGGCCAGTACACCGTGGGGAACCTGCTGCGGTGGGGGTGGCGCCCGACCGTGGAGGGTCTGGAGCACGTACCGGAGCAGGGTGGCGCGATCCTCGCCGGCAACCACCTCTCCGTCGCCGACGAGTTGTTCCTCGGCGCGACGATCCCCCGGCACCTCGCCTTCTGGGCCAAGTCGGAGTACTTCAGGGGCACCGGGTTCCGGGGGAGGCTGACCAAGTCCGTGCTCACCGGGCTGGGCGCGATCCCGGTGGAACGGGCCGGTGGCCGGGCCGCGCTCTCCGCGTTCGACGCGGCGATCCCGGCGCTGCGCGGCGGCGACCTGGTCGTCGTCTACCCGGAGGGGACCCGGTCGCCGGACGGCCGACTGTACCGGGGGCGTACCGGCGCGGCGCGGCTCGCCGTCTCGGCCGGCGTGCCGATCGTCCCGGTGGGCATGATCGGTACGGAGAAGGTGCAGCCGATCGGCGCCCGGATGCCCCGCCTCGGGCAGGGGAAGATCACCGTCCGGTTCGGCAAGCCGCTGGACTTCACCGGGCGCCCCGACGACCGTACGTCGCTGCGGGCGATGACCGACGAGCTGATGAGCGAGATCCAGAAGCTCACCGGCCAGGAGTACGTGTCCCGTTACGCCCCGCCCCGCTCCCAGCCGGCCGGCTGACCCGCTCCGCGCGGCGCGGTCACCGGCCGGCGGCGGACCGGATCACTGCCGGGTGACGATCTGCTCCCGCAGGTTGCCGAGCAGGGTGGCGCTGTCGGGCAGCGAGAGTCGGGTGAAGACCCCGCTGGCGATGCTGCCGTGGTCGGCCCAGGTGCAGACCACCACGTCCACGTTGTCCGCGCGGCCGACCGCGCAGCGCTGGTGCTCGCCGCGAACGTCGGTCTCGACCACCTGCTGCGTACCCAGTTTGTACTTCGGGGTCAGCCGGGTCAGCTCCTTCTCGGCGTCCGACTCGGGGGTGAACCGGAAACCGGTGCTGCCGAAGACGGTGACGGTCTTGCCCTGCGGGGTGCTGTAGACCCCCGCGAAGACCTCCTCGGCCAGCGTGTGTTCGGTCTTCACCTCGCCGCGCAACTCGTCGGCGGTCTGTTCGCTGCGGGCGTCGGTCTGGAGCCGCAGGTCGGCCACCTGCGGGGGCAGGACCGCCGCAGCAGGGTACTGGTCCCACATCGGCTTGCCGAACCAGGCCGGGCAACCGCAGCAGCAGGCGATCGAGAGCAGGCTCATGATCAGCATGCGGGTCGGCCAGCGCCGCTTCTTGCGTGGTGGGGGCGGAGCGTAGCCCTGCGGGGCCTGCCAGTTGGGCGGCCGGCCGACCGGGGCGGGCGTCGGGTTGCGCCGCTGCGGCGGTGCGGACACCGGTGGCGGGACCGGCCGGGCCTGCGGCGGCGGCGCGGAAACCGGTCGGGCCTGCGGCGGCGGCGCGGAAACCGGCCGGGCCTGCGGCGGCGGCGCGGGTTGCGCCGACGGCGGGGACACCGGACGTGCCGGCGGCGGCGCGAACGACTGCTGCGGCGGGTAGGACTGCTTCGGTGCGAAGGACGGCGGGGGGAAGGCCGGTGGCGACACCGGTCGGGCGGCCGGCGGTGACACGGGACGCGCCGGCGCGGCCGGCGGGCCGGGATATGCCTGCGGGGGCGGCGACACGGGACGCGACTGCGGGGGCGGGGAGACGGGACGCGCGACCGGCGGGGGCATCGGCTGCCCGGAGACCGGCGCCGCCGGCGGGGGCTGCGGGATGACCGGCGGCGGAGCCCAAGCCGGAGCCGGCGGGTCCGGCGGCGTCCAGGCCGGGGGGTCCGGCGGTGCCGGGTACATCCGGGTGGGCGGCAGCGGCTCGTAACCCGCGTTCAGGTCCCAGCTGCCGGTGTCGGCCCCGGCCCACGGGTCGACCGGCGCCTGGCTCTCCGGCGGGGCGGGCGGCGGCACGGGTGGCGGGGTCGGCTCGGCGGAGTGGCCCCAACCGCGCTTCTTCGGCTTGGGGGGCGGCACCGCGGCCGACCCGCTCCAGCGTGGTGCGGGCGGGGCGGCGGGGGACGCGTCGAGCTTCGTCGGATCGGGGCCGGCGCGGTCGACACGGGTGGCGTCGGGGGTACGCTGCTGCGGCGGCGCGGCCGGCTCGACCGGCACCGGCTCGACCCGGGTCGGGTCGGGTACGGCCTTGCGCTGGACGGGAGCGGGGACCTTGGCGGTCGCCGCGACACCTCGTGCCGGGGTGGACTCGGGTGCGGTGGAGGTGACCTCCGGACGGGTCGCGTCCACGACGGTCCGGTCCGGTCCCGCAGGGCTCTCCTCGGTCGCGGGTTCACCGGACGAGCCGTCCGACGCGTTCCCGAGCGTCCGCTCCTCGGTCGCGGGTTCACCGGACGAGCCGTCCGACGCGTCTCCGAGCGTCCGCCCGGTGGGGACGGCGGAGGGGGCGGGCTCGCCGGGAACCACCTGGTCCCGGGCCTCCGTCACCGACGGTGGTGGGGCCGGCGTGTTCCCGGCGGCCGGTCCTTCTGCTCCCGGCTGCGGTTCCGGCATCGCGGTAATCTCCTCTCGCGCCGTTGCGAGGTTAGTACCGGTACGCCAACCGGGGCCATTCGCGCCCCCCGTACCCGGGATGCCCCGCCCCGTCACGACGTGCGGTGGTGTCGGTCGTCCGCGTGTCCCGCGCTGGCCGATCGGTCCCGCGTCGTCCTTTCGGCTCGGTCCACCCGGTCCGGCGGACCCGGATGGGAGGGCGCGTACCCTTGGGCGTCATGAGCGTCCCGTCCACCGCGCCGCGCCCTACCGTGGCGAACTCCGTCTGGCCCCGCCTGGAGCCGTTGCTGCCCCAGGTGACCAAACCCATCCAGTACGTCGGTGGTGAACTGGGGGCGGTGGTCAAGGACTGGGACGCCGCAACCGTCCGCTGGGCGCTGATGTACCCCGACGCGTACGAGGTGGGGCTGCCGAACCAGGGCGTGCAGATCCTCTACGAGGTGCTCAACGAGCTGCCCGACGTGCTCGCCGAGCGGACGTACGCGGTCTGGCCGGACCTGGAACGGCTGATGCGGACGCACGGCGTGCCGCAGTTCACCGTCGACGCGCACCGCTCGGTGCGGGACTTCGACGTGTTCGGCGTCTCGTTCTCCACCGAGCTGGGCTACACCAACCTGCTCACCGCGATCGACCTGGCCGGCATCCCGCTGCTCGCGGCCGACCGCACCGACACCGACCCGGTGATCGTGGCCGGCGGGCACGCCGCCTTCAACCCGGAGCCGATCGCCGACTTCGTCGACGCCGCCGTACTCGGCGACGGCGAGGAGGCCGTCCTGGAGATCACCACGATCGTCCGGGAGTGGAAGGCCGAGGGCTCGCCCGGCGGCCGGGACGAACTGCTGCTGCGGCTGGCCCGCACGGAGAGCGTCTACGTGCCGCGCTTCTACGACGTGGACTACCTGCCGGACGGCCGGATCCAGCGGGTCGTGCCGAACCGGGCGGACGTGCCGTTCCGGGTGCACAAGCGCACGACGATGGACCTGGACGCCTGGCCGTACCCGAAGAAGCCGCTGGTCCCGCTCGCCGAGACGGTGCACGAGCGGTACGCGGTGGAGATCTTCCGGGGCTGCACCCGGGGCTGCCGGTTCTGCCAGGCCGGCATGATCACCCGCCCGGTGCGGGAGCGGTCGATCACCACGGTCGGGCAGATGGTGCGGCAGGGGCTGGAGTTCTCCGGCTTCCACGAGGTAGGCCTGCTCTCGCTGTCGTCGGCCGACCACTCGGAGATCGGCGACATGTGCTCCGGGCTGGCCCAGCAGTACGAGGGTACGAACGTGTCGCTCTCGCTGCCGTCGACCCGGGTCGACGCGTTCAACATCGACCTGGCCCAGGAGCTGTCCCGCAACGGCCGGCGCACCGGTCTGACCTTCGCCCCGGAGGGCGGGTCGGAGCGGATCCGGCGGGTGATCAACAAGATGGTCTCCAAGGAAGACCTGATCCGCACCGTGGTCACCGCGTACACCAACGGCTGGCGGCAGGTGAAGCTGTACTTCATGTGCGGCCTGCCCACCGAGACCGACGAGGACGTCCTCGAGATCGCGGACATGGCGCACGAGGTGATCAGGGCCGGCCGGGCGGCGACCGGCTCGAAGGACATCCGCTGCACGGTGTCGATCGGTGGCTTCGTGCCGAAGCCGCACACCCCGTTCCAGTGGGCCGCGATGGATCGGCCGGAGGTCATCGACGGCCGGCTCAAGCTGCTCAAGCAGGCGATCAACGCCGACCGGTCGCTGGGTCGGGCGATCGGCTTCCGGTACCACGACGGCGAGCCGTCACTGATCGAGGGCCTGCTCAGCCGGGGCGACCGGCGGGTCGGCGCGGTGATCCGCCGGGTGTGGGAGAACGGCGGCCGGTTCGACGGCTGGAGCGAGCACTTCTCGTACCAGCGCTGGGTCGGGGCCGCCGACGAGGTGCTGCCGACCTTCGGCGTCGACCTCGACTGGTACACCACCCGGCAGCGCGACGAGCTGGAGGTCCTGCCCTGGGACCACCTCGACTCCGGCCTGGACAAGGACTGGCTCTGGCAGGACTGGCAGGACTCCCTCTCCGAGTACGAGCAGGACGACTGCCGCTGGACGCCGTGTTTCGACTGCGGCGTCTGCCCGTCCATGGACACCGAGATCCAGATCGGCCCGACCGGGAGGAAGCTGCTCCCGCTCACCCCGATCACCGGTACCGGCCTGCGGGTACCCGCCCCGGCCGCCCAGTAGCGAGCCCGGCGCGCTCGCCGTGCGCCGGAACCTGACTGGTCTGATCATGAGTTGTCGTCACGATGTGTGTCGCCGACAATGACTCCGTGATCGATGGGTACTGACATTCCGAGGAGCACGACGATCAACAAGAAACCACAGCCGGAGGGTGGGCAGGCGCCGGTCGTCCAGCGCGTCCGCATCCGGTACGCGAAGCGGGGACCGCTGCGGTTCACCTCGCACCGGGACTTCGCGCGGGCCTTCGAGCGGGCGCTGCGGCGGGCCGGGGTGCCGATCGCCTTCTCGCAGGGCTTCACCCCGCACCCGAAGATCTCCTATGCCAGCGCCGCGCCGACCGGGGTGGCCAGCGAGGCGGAGTACCTGGAGGTCGGCCTGCGCGCCCCGGTCGACCCGGACGAGTTGCGTACCGCCCTGGACGCCGCGCTCTCACCCGGTCTCGACGTGCTCGAGGCGGTGGTGGCCGGCGGCGGGAGCCTCGCCGACCGGATCGAGGCGTCCCACTGGTGGATCGAACTGCCCGGGGTCGACCCGGTCACGCTGCACCGTGCCGTGGACGCCTTCACCGCCGCCGACGAGGTGCTGGTCGAGCGGATGACGAAGCAGGGACGACGCACCTTCGACGCCCGTGCCGCCGTGGTCCGGGTCGAGGTCCGCGATCCGGCGGAGACTCCTTCCGAGGTCACCGGCGTGCCGTGTGCGATACTCGAACTGGTCGTCCGGCAGGTCACCCCGGCCGTTCGACCCGATGACGTCCTTTCCGGCCTCCGCGTGGTGGCCGACCTGGAGCCGCCGGTGTCGCCACGGGTGACCCGGCTGGCGCAGGGCACGTTGACCGCGCAGGGCGCGATCGCGGATCCGTTGGAGGCGGACCGCGACGGGGCAATCATCGGTGAGCGCTGACCGGACATCCGGTCGGTTCTCAGGCAGGCAGACTTCGACGGGCGTGCACCTCGCGTGCCCGCGGAAAAAAATTGCGGCAACCCTGCGTGGCAGCGCTCACCCGCGCCCGGGGCAGCCAGAACTGGAGAACGTCCATGCTCGAGAACGAGCCCGAGGGCGGCGAACGGACCGGCACACAGCCGGCCGGTGAGACCGCCGAGACCACTGACGCCCCCGTCACCCCGACGCGGCGGCGAACCACCCGGCGCCGGGCTGCGCCGCTCAACCAGCCGGAACAGACCGAGGCGCCCGTCGACGCGGCCACCGGCACCGCCTCGACCAGCCCCGACGCCCCCCAGGCGGAGGTGTTCGCCCCGGTCGCCGGTGACCTGGAGGCGGCTCCGAAGACCACCCGTCGTCGCCGCAAGGCGACCAGTCCGAAGGCCGCCGAGGAGCCCGTCGCCGCCGAGGAGTCGGAGGCCGGCGCGGAGGTCGTACCGCCGGTCAAGGTCACCCGGACGCGGCGCCGGAAGGCCGCGGAGGCCGCCGAGGCCGTCCCCCCGTCGTTGGTCGAGCCGGCTGCCCCGCCCGCCGAGAGCGCACCCCCGGTGGCGACCCCGCCGGCCGTGACGCAGGCGGAGGAGCCGGTCGTGACGCCGCCGGCGGACGCCGGCCCGGTCGCGCCCAGCGGTGCGGAGAGCCGTTCCGGTGAGATTCTGCCGGGGGTGGCGGTGTCCGCCCCGGTCGAACCGCCGGCCCTGCCCGTGGAGGAGAAGCCGACCCGCCGTCGCCGGGCCGCCCTCACCCCGCCGGTCGTGCTCTTCATGGCCCCCGAGCCGGAGGCGGTGCCGGTGCGGGTGACCCTGCCGGCCGAGGAGCCCGCCGCCGAGGAGACGACCGAGACCTCCCGCCGCCGGCGGCGGAGCCGCCGCGACGCCGAGCCGGTCGAGGTCGAGGTGGAGGTGGCGGCCGAGGCCGAGCCCGAGCCCGAGGTCGAGGAGGACGAGGAGGAGCCCACCGCCGACCTCGAGGACGAGGCCGCCGAGGACGACGACGAGGACGACGAGAGCGCCAACGGACGGCGTCGTCGTCGCCGGGGCCGCCGGGGTCGCGGTCGCGGCCGGGGCGGAGCCGACGAGGCCGAGGACGACGAGGCCGACGACTCGGCCCAGGCCGAGGAGGAGACCGAGGCCGAGGCCGAGACGGACGAGGAGGACGAGGAGAGCGCCGACGGGCTGACCCGTCGTCGCCGCCGTCGCCGTCGTCGCGGCTCGGGCGAGGTCGAGGCGACCGCGGACGACGGCGTCCCGACGGTGGTCAAGATCCGTGAGCCGCGCAAGACCGTCGACGAGGTGCAGGGCGTCTCCGGCTCGACCCGGCTGGAGGCCAAGCGCCAGCGCCGCCGTGACGGCCGGGAGCAGCGGCGTACCCGACCGCCGATCCTGAGCGAGTCGGAGTTCCTGGCCCGCCGGGAGGCGGTCGACCGGGTGATGGTGGTCCGCCAGCGCGGCGACCGTACCCAGATCGGCGTCCTCGAGGACGGCGTGCTGGTCGAGCACTACGTCACCCGCAACTCCTCCGGCACGATGGCCGGCAACGTCTACCTGGGCAAGGTGCAGAACGTCCTGCCCAGCATGGAGGCGGCCTTCGTCGACGTCGGGCGCGGCCGGAACGCCGTCCTGTACGCCGGTGAGGTCAACTGGGACACCACCGGCCTGGAGGGGCGGGCCCGGTCGATCGAGCAGGCGCTCCGGTCCGGCGACTCGGTGCTGGTGCAGGTCACCAAGGACCCGATCGGTCACAAGGGCGCCCGGCTGACCAGCCACATCGCGCTCTCCGGCCGGCACCTGGTCTACGTGCCGAACGGCAACGCCTCGGGCATCAGCCGGAAGCTGCCGGACACCGAGCGCAAGCGGCTGCGCGACGTGCTGAAGAAGCTGGTGCCGGACGGCGCAGGCGTGATCGTCCGGACCGCCGCCGAGGGGGCCAGCGAGGACGAACTGGCCCGGGACGTCAAGCGGCTCCAGGCGCAGTGGGAGGACATCCAGGCCAAGGCGGCCGAGGGCGGCGCCCCGGTGCTGCTCTACGAGGAGCCCGACCTGGTCATCCGGGTGGTCCGGGACCTGTTCAACGAGGACTTCCGCGAGCTGGTGATCGAGGGCGACGGGGCGTACGGCCTGGTCGAGTCGTACCTGTCGCACGTCTCGCCGGACCTGGTCGAGCGGCTGCGCCGGCACACCGGCACCGCCGACGTCTTCGCCACGTACCGCATCGACGAGCAGATCCTCAAGGGGCTGGACCGGAAGGTCTTCCTTCCCTCCGGCGGCCACCTGGTCATCGACCGCACCGAGGCGATGACCGTGGTGGACGTCAACACCGGCAAGTACACCGGTGCCGGTGGCAACCTGGAGGAGACGGTCACCCGCAACAACCTGGAGGCGGCCGAGGAGATCGTCCGCCAGCTCCGGCTGCGGGACATCGGCGGCATCGTGGTGATCGACTTCATCGACATGGTGCTCGAGTCGAACCGGGAGCTGGTGCTGCGCCGGCTCACCGAGTGCCTCGGCCGGGACCGCACCAAGCACCAGGTCACCGAGATCACCTCGCTGGGCCTGGTGCAGATGACCCGGAAGCGGATCGCCGCGGGCCTGCTGGAGGCGTTCAGCGAGACCTGCGAGTGCTGCAAGGGCCGTGGCCTGATCATGCACACCGAGCCGGTGCCGGAGAAGCCCCGGTCGGGCGGCACGCAGGAGAAGACCAAGGCGGTCGCCACGACCACCCCGGTCGCCCCGGCGCCCGCCGAGCAGAACGGCGCGTCCACGCGCCGGCGGGGGCGCAAGTCGGCCGCGCCGGAGCGGAGCACCGCCGAGGTCGAGGTCACCGAGACCCCGACCGAGACGTACCAGGACACCATGGGCTACGACCTGTCCCGGTACGAGGCCGACACGGCGGCCGCCCCCGCGGCCGCCGACGCCCAGCGCGGTGAGTCGGCCCGACTGGCCGCCGCCGACGACCCGGACGCCCTGGGCGACGGGGAGGGCGACGACGACTTCGCCGAGGCGGGCGGCGGTCGCCGCCGGTCCCGGCGGGGTGGCACGCGGCGGCGTACCCGGCCGTGAGGCGAGCAGTGGGCAGGTAGGTGGCGACAGGGCCCCGCCTCCGGCGACCGTGCCGGTGGGCGGGGCCCTGTCCCGTCCGGCAGAGAGTCGACCCGGTTTGGGGCCGAGGTCAGGCATGGCGTACTCTTGCCTGCGGCGTACTTTGGTGCGCCGAGTTCTCGCTGCCTGAGCCGCCGTGCCTCCGACGCCCGGTGAGTCGCCGCGGGAACGACCGTCAGCAGCCTCAACGACAGGGAGTCCGCCTCCGATGTACGCGATCGTCAAGACCGGCGGCAAGCAGTACAAGGTCGCCGAGGGCGACGTGATCGAGGTCGAGAAGCTCGCCGGTGCCCCCGGTGACGCGGTGAAGCTCACCGCGGTGCTCCTCGTCGACGGTGACGACCTGGTGACCGACGCGGCGAAGCTTGCCGAGGTCGCGGTGTCCGGCGAGATCGCCGCGCACACCAAGGGCCCGAAGATCCGGATCCACAAGTTCAAGAACAAGACCGGCTACCACAAGCGCCAGGGTCACCGCCAGCCGTTGACCCAGGTCAAGGTGACCGGCATCTCCAGCGGGAAGTAGGTCGTCCTCCAATGGCTCACAAAAAGGGTGCGTCCAGCTCGCGTAACGGTCGCGACTCCGCGGCTCAGCGGCTCGGCGTGAAGCGCTTCGGTGGTCAGGTCGTCAGCGCCGGCGAGATCATCATCCGGCAGCGTGGCACCAAGTTCCACCCCGGCGACCTGGTCGGCCGCGGCGGGGACGACACGCTCTTCGCGCTGGCTGCCGGCGCGGTCCAGTTCGGCACCAAGCGCGGTCGCAAGACCGTCAGCATCGTACCGGCGGGGCAGTAGTCTTCCGACGAAGCGGGCCGTGGACCTGGTGTCCCGGCCCGCTTCGTCTTTTTCTTCTTCAGTTGGGTACGTCGCGGGGTTGCCGCGGGGAGGATTGACGACGTGACGATGTTCGTGGACCGGGCCGTCCTGCATCTGCGGGCCGGCGACGGTGGGCACGGCTGTGTCTCGATCCACCGGGAGAAGTTCAAGCCCTTC
Organism: Micromonospora sp. NPDC023956; assembly: GCF_040639195.1. Taxonomy (NCBI): domain Bacteria; kingdom Bacillati; phylum Actinomycetota; class Actinomycetes; order Micromonosporales; family Micromonosporaceae; genus Micromonospora; species Micromonospora sp. NPDC023956. The sequence continues at coordinate 109,846 of NZ_JBEZZN010000017.1, read as the reverse complement.
GGTGGCCCCGACGGCGGCAACGGCGGACACGGCGGCAGCGTCTCGCTGGTCGTCGACCCGCAGGTGCACACGCTGCTCGACTTCCACTTCCGCCCGCACGTCAAGGCCGACAGCGGCAAGGGCGGCGCGGGCTCGAACCGGGACGGGGCCAACGGCCGCGACCTGGTGCTCAAGGTGCCCAACGGCACCGTGGTGCAGACTCCCGACGGCACCGTGCTCGCCGACCTGGTCGGTGCGGGCACCACCTTCGAGGCGGCCCGGGGCGGTCGGGGCGGCCGGGGCAACGCCTCGCTGGCCAACGCCCGACGCAAGGCCCCCGGCTTCGCCGAACTGGGCGAGCCCGGCGAGCAGCTCGACGTCGTCCTGGAGTTGAAGAGCGTCGCCGACGTGGGTCTGGTCGGTTTCCCGTCGGCCGGCAAGTCGTCGCTGATCTCGGTGCTCTCCGCCGCGAAGCCGAAGATCGCCGACTACCCGTTCACCACGCTGGTGCCCAACCTCGGGGTGGTCCAGGCCGGCGAGCACACCTTCACCGTCGCCGACGTGCCGGGTCTGATCCCCGGCGCGGCCACCGGCAAGGGCCTGGGACTGGAGTTCCTCCGGCACATCGAGCGCTGCGCCGTGCTGGTGCACGTGATCGACACCGCCACGCTCGAGCCGGGGCGGGACCCGGTCGCCGACATCGACACCCTCGAGGCGGAGCTGACCGCGTACGGAGGGCTGGAGGACCGGCCCCGGATCGTCGCGTTGAACAAGATCGACGTCCCGGACGGGCGGGACCTCGCCGAGATCGTCCGGCCGGACCTGAAGGCCCGCGGCTGGCCGGTCTTCGAGGTCTCCGCGGCGACCCGGGAGGGGCTGCGGGAACTGACGTTCGCGATGGCGGAACTGGTCGAGCAGGGCCGGCGGGCCGCGCCCCCGGCCGAGCCGACCCGGATCGTCATCCGGCCGACCGCGGTCGACGACGCCGGCTTCACCATCGAGGCGCAGGCCGACGGCTCGTACGTGGTGCGCGGCACGCGTCCGGAACGCTGGGTACGGCAGACGAACTTCGACAACGACGAGGCGGTCGGTTACCTCGCCGACCGGCTGGCCCGGCTCGGCGTCGAGGACAAGCTGGCGAAGGCCGGGGCGCAGCCCGGCGACCTGGTGCGGATCGGGGAGCGCGAGTTCGACTGGCAGCCCACCCTCTACGCCGGGGTCGACTTCGTCCCCGGCAACCGGGGCACCGACGTGCGGCTGGAGGACAAGTCGACCCGGTCCTCGGCGGCCGAGCGGCTCGCCGCCCGCAAGGCCCGCCGGCAGCGCCCGGCGGACGAGATCGAGGCCGGGACGGACGCGGACTACACCGACGACGTGGACGACGACGCCGAATAGCCGGCTGCGCTCCGGGACCGGGCCCACCGTCGGAAACCTGCGGGAAACCCGGTCGACCTACCGTGGCGGGATGCTGATCGAGACGCGTCCCGCCGGCGACCCCGAGATCGCCGCGCTGGTCACGGCGCAGCAGCGGGAGCTGCGGGAAGCCGACGGGGGACTGGACGGGCAGGTCACCGGAACCCGGGACGACATCCACTACCTGGCGGTCGTGCTCAAGGGGCGGGCGGTGGCCTGCGGCGGGGTCCAGGCGCTGGACAGCGGCACCGGCGAGATCAAGCGGATGTACGTCCGCCCGGCGTTCCGGGGACGCGGCGTCGGCCGGCAGTTGTTGGCCGCCCTCGAGGAGCTGGCCTTCCGGCAGGGGCACCACACCGTCTGCCTGGAGACCGGCACGTACCTGCCGGCCGCCATCGCCCTCTACACCTCCTGCGGGTACGCCCCGATCCCGGTGTACGGGGAGTACGTGGGCAACCCGTACAGCGTCTGCTTCGCCAAGCGGCTCCCGCTGGCCGCCTGACCCGCCGCCGTCCGCCGGCCCCGCCTCCGCTCCTGCTCCCGCTGCCACCCTTTCCGCCGCCGACGCCGCCACCGGCGCGTCGGCGGTTCGTCGTCGCACCACCCGAGTCGTGCCGGCGGTGCGGACCGCCTGAGATCGGGGTCACGCCGGATGTGGACGGACCGGAAAGAAAGCAGGCATGGACCGGCCGGCCAGGGGTAGGTCAATAGTCAGCCGACGACAGCGCCGGCGACATCCCCCCTAGTCGAACCGCGACGATTTCCTCAGCGGACGGAAGGCAGACGATGACTTACGATCCGGCAACCACGTCCTCGAACGGTACCGCAACCGGGTACGAAACGACCGGCGCGTACGGCTCGCACACCACGACCTACGAGTCGCACAACGCTCCCTCCACTTCGGACAGCGGGGTGCGCGAGCAGGCCAAGCAGGTCGGCGTGGAGGCCGCCCACGCGGGTGGCGCGGTCGCCCAGACGGCCAAGGAGCAGGGCCGGGAGGTCGTCGGAGAGGCCACCCGGCAGGCCCGCAACGTCTACGGCGAGGCCCGCACCCAGCTCGCCAGCCAGGCCGCCGACCAGCAGCGGCGCGCCGCGGGCGGGTTGCGGTCGCTGGCCGACGAGATGCGCTCGATGGCGCAGCAGGGCGGGCAGGGCGGCCCGGTGACCGAACTCGCCCACCAGGCCGCCGACCGGGTGCACGGCGTCGCGGGGTGGCTCGACGAGCGCCAGCCGGGCGACCTGCTGCACGAGGTACGCGACTACGCCCGCCGCAACCCGGGCACCTTCCTGGTGGGCGCGGCCCTGCTCGGCGTTCTCGCCGGCCGGCTGACCAAGAACATCGCGGCCACCGGCGACGACCAGCAGCCGGGTACGTACCAGCCGGTCGCCGACCCGGACCGCACCGCGGTGCTGCCGACGGAGGGCGCGTACGCGACGCCCGACCCGGGCTACGCCGACCCGCTGGCCGGTGGCTACCACCAGCCCCCGGCTCCGGGTGGCTATGCCGCGCCGACCGGTGGTGGCTATGCCGCGCCGACCGGTGGTGGCTACGTCGCCCCGGCGCCCGGTGGCTACGCCGGCCCGACCTCCGGTGGCTACGTCGCCCCGATGCCGCCGACCGGCACCGGCCAGCCGCTGCCGCCGGTCGACCAGACCGACCCGCTGCCGGGTGTCCCGTCCAGTGGGGTCAACCGTTCGTGAAGCCGCTGACCAGCCGGTACGCCCGCCCGAGGGCGCGGGCGGCCGGCGCGTACGGAAAGGAGACGGCGGCGTGAGCATGCCGACGCACCAGGGTTTCGACCCCGCGTACCAGCCCACCCCGAACCTTCACGGGCAGCACGCGGATCTGAACGGGCACCCCCAGCAGCACACCGCCGAGGAGGTCACCGGCCGTTCCGTCGGCGACCTGCTGCGGCAGGTCACCACCGACCTCTCCACGCTCATGCGACAGGAGGTGGAGCTGGCCAAGGCCGAGATCCGCGAGGAGGGCAAGAAGGCCGGCAAGGCGGCCGGGTTCTTCGGCGGAGCCGGCTTCGGCGGCTACATGGTCGCGCTGTTCCTCTCGCTCGCCCTCTGGGCCGGGCTGTCCAACGTGATGGACGCCGGTTGGGCGGCACTGATCGTCGCCGTCCTCTGGGGCGCGGTCGCCGCCGTCCTCTACTCGATGGGCAAGAAGAACGCCGAGCACGTACGCGGTCTGAAGCGCACCAACGACAGCGTGCACCGGATTCCGGACGCGTTGAAGCCCCACCCGGAGGGAGTCATCCGATGAGCACCGATCCCGACCAGATCCGCCGCGAGATCGAGGCCACCCGCAACAACCTCAGCTCCGATGTGGACGCGTTGGCGTACAAGGTCAGCCCGAGCCGCATCGTCGACGACCGCAAGCAGCGGGCGCGCGGCGCCCTGCAGAATGTGAGGGACAAGGTGATGGGAACCGCGTCGGACCTCGGCCACGCCGGCGGGAACGCCGCCCACTCGGTCGGCGACCGCGCCTCCTCGGCGGCGTCCAGCGTCAGCCACGCGGCGCACTCGGCCGCCTCGTCCGTGGGGGACGCGGCGCACTCGGTGGGGGACGCGGCGACCCGGGCCCCGCAGACGCTGCGGCGCAAGTCGCAGGGGAACCCGCTCGCCGCGGGCCTGATCGCCTTCGGCGTGGGGTGGCTGGCCTCGTCGCTGCTGCCCGCCACCGACCGGGAGCAGCGCGCCGCCACCCAGGTCAAGGAGAAGGCCCGCGAGCACTCGCACCTGGTCACCGACAGGCTGGGCGAGGTCGCCGGCGAGATGAAGGAACAGCTGCGCGAGCCGGCCCAGCACGCCACCGAGTCGGTGAAGTCGACCGCCCAGGAGGCCGTGCAGACCGTCAAGGACGACACCCGGTCCGCCGCCCACGACGTGCGGGACCAGGCCCAGCAGGCGCGCGAAGAGGTCCGGCACTGACCAGCCGTACGGACACCCGTGCGCCGCGGCTCGCGGCCACCCCCGGCTCGCCGGAGGTGGCCGCGAGCCGTTTGCGTCGACCCCACCTCGCCCGGTGTGACGTCCCGTGGATCGCGGACGGGTGCCGTCCACCTACGACCGGACCGGCGGTGGGCCGTCGGGGTCAGGTGGGCAGGGCCGGGGATCGGGTGCGGCGGGCGCGGGTGCGCAGGGCGCGGGGGGAGTGGGCGGCGAGCCGGATGCGGGTGCCCGCGTACCGCACGCCGCCGAAGACGACCCGCTGCCCGATAGCCAGCCAGGAACAGACCGCCCGCTCCAGCACCCAGAGCGGCGCGGCCAGGGCTGCGCCGGGCGGGAAGACCCGGGTACCGCCGGCCCGCCGGCGTCCCGCCTCGGCCAGCACCACCGTGGCGGCCAGCGCACCGAGGACCGGGCCGCCCCGACGCGCGACGACGGCCGCGCCGAGGGCGGGCAGCACCGCGAGGAACGCGGCCAGCCGTACCGGTTGGGCCAGGTCGTCGTACGCCTGCCGGACCCGTTGGCCGAGGAAGTGCCGGGCGGCCGGGGGCAGCCGACGGACGTAGAGACCGGCCGGGGCGGCCTCGGTGCCGCCGTACGCCCGTACGGTGCGGATCAGCTCCAGGTTCTCGAAGAGCACGTCCGGGTCGTAGCCGCCCATCGCGAGGAAGGTGCTCCGTCGCACGGCCAGGGTGCCCGGGTAGTCCGCGCCGAACGCCCGGTTCAGCAGGATCCGCCCGCTGTCCCAGTACGCGTGCCAGGGCATCGGGTCGAAGTAGTTCTGCGGGCGGACCAGGTCCACCCGGTCCAGCAGCCGGTGCACGGCGCGCAGCCCCGCCCCGTCGTACCGGACGTCGTCGTCGGCGATCACCACGTGCTCGTGCCCGGCCAGGTGGACGCCGGTGAGCACCCCGCGCACCTTCCCGTTCACGCCGTGCGGCACCGCCTCCGGTGGGACGTGTCGTACCAGGCCGTGCCAGGCGGCGGCGTGCCGGGCGTAGACCTCCGGTGGGGAGCCGTCGACGACGGTCACCTCGACCCGCGCGGCGAGGCGTCGCAGGTACCCGGTCAGCTCGGCCAATCCGGTGTCGTCCGCCCAGCGCAGGGGCAGTACGTACGACAGGGGCAGGTGGGTGGCGGGGGCGGCGGGGGCCGACCGACGCCGGATCGGGCGGGACGGGGCGCTCACGCCGCCACCCGCCGGTAGACCGAGACGTGCTGGCGGCTCCCGTCGGTGAACGGCCGGGCGGTCCAGTCCGCCCAGCGGTGCTCCCGGCGCATCCCGGCCAGTTCCGCCATCAGGTCGAGCTCCGCCGGCCAGGCGTAGCGGTGGTTGGCCGGCAGCAGCCGGATCCCGGAGGTGGTGACCCGTAGCTTGGTCGTGGTCATCCGCTGGTCCGCCGGGTGCAGGACGGCCGCCTCCAGCAGCACCTCGTCCTCGGCGACCCGGACCGGCCGCAGGGCCGTGCCGTCCCGGAAGGCGCCCGGGTCGGGCACCCACGTCTCGACGACGAACCGCCCGCCGGGGCGCAGGTGCGCGGCGGCGTTGCGGAAGCAGGCCACCTGGGCGGCCTGGTCGGGCAACGCGAAGATCGTGTTGAAGGCCAGCAGCACCAGCGCGAACTCACCGGGCACGCGGGCGGTGGAGAAGTCCCCGACGGCCACCTCGATCCGGTCGCCGTCGGGCTTCGCGCGCAGGCCGGCGACCATCGCCGGGGATCCCTCGACCCCGGCCACGTCCAGTCCGCGCCGCAGCAGGGGGAGGGCGAGCCGTCCGGTGCCGATGCCGAACTCGCAGACCGGGCCGCCCTCGGCGAGCGTGACCAGCCGGTCCACCGCGTCGTCGGTGGTGAGGTGGGCGTACGCCTCGTCGTAGACGTCCGCGACGTGCCGGCCGTACTCACTTGGGTCGAAGGACAACGGTGCTCCCGGGCGACGGTGTCACCCGGAGGCGTACCCGGGCGGCGGCACGTCCGTGCGGTGCCCGGACGGCGGTGGGCGGTTGCTCCGGGCAGGTGCCCGCAATCCGGGATACCAAACGCGCGCTGCGGCGGGAGAGTGGGCCGTTTCGGCAGCACCGGACCGGGTAGCGCAGGGACACGGACGATCCATCCCTGGGCGCCCGGTTGGAGGAGACGTTGATGACCAGCAACAGAGCGAGATGGACGCTGCTCGGCGCCGTCGTCGCCACCGGCGGGGCGGTCGGCGTCGGGCGGGCGATGGCCGCCCGACGGCACCGGCGGCAACCCGAGATGGTCGACGGTTGGTACGTGGTGCGCCGGGGGATCACGGTGGACCGGCCGGTCGAGGCCGTCGTCGGCTTCTGGACCGACCGGGAACGGCTCGACCGGGCCCTCGGCGGGTGGGCGACCCTGGAGCAGATCGACCCGAACCGGTGGCGGTGCGTGGCCCGTGACCCCGCCGACGACGGCGGGACCGAGTGGCGGGCGGACGTGACGGTGACCGGGCCGGGACAGCTGCGCTGGGAGGTGATCGACGGTCCGGTGCCCCAGGAGGGGAACGTCGACCTGACCACCGCCCCCGGCGGCCGGGGCACCGAGATCCGCGCCGAGTTGCGCTACCGCCTCGGCGGCCCGATGCGCCGGGCGCTGGGCCTGGCCCGGGGCGACGAGCCGGACCTGCGCCTGCGGACCACCCTGCGCCGGGTGAAGTCGCTCGTCGAGTGCGGCCAGGTCATCGACACGCACCGCGATCCGTCCGGTCGGAGCCCGCGGCAGGAGCAGGCGACGGACGCGGTACGCGACAAGCTGATCGCGGGAGGACGGCCGTGAAGGCACTCTGCTGGGAGGGCGTCGGCAAGCTGGCCGTCCGCGACGTACCGGAGCCACGGATCCGCGCCGCCGGGGACATCGTCGTCAAGGTCGCGGCCAGCAGCGTCTGCGGCTCCGACCTGCACCTGATCAACGGCTACCTGCCGGCGATGCGGGAGGGTGACGTCCTGGGTCACGAGTTCACCGGGGAGGTGGTCGAGACCGGGCCGGACGTCCGACGACTCCGGGTCGGCGACCGGGTGGTGGTCGGCTCCGTGGTCGCCTGCGGCGGCTGCTGGTTCTGCCGCACCGAGCAGTACTCGCTCTGCGACAACTCGAACCCGCAACCGGTCTTCACCGAGAAGCTCTGGGGGCACTCCCCGGCAGGGATCCTCGGTTACTCGCACGCGGCCGGCGGCTACTCCGGCAGCCACGCCGAGTACGTCCGGGTCCCGTTCGGTGACGTCGGGGCGTTCAAGGTGCCGGACGGGGTGCCCGACGACTCGGTGGTGTTCGCCTCCGACGCGATGCCGACCGGCTGGATGGCCGCCGACTTCTGTCACCTGACCGGTGGCGAGGTGGTCGCCGTGTGGGGCGCCGGCGGGGTCGGGCAGATGGCCGCGCGCGCCGCGCAGCTGCTCGGTGCCGAGCGGGTCGTCATGATCGACCGGCTGCCCGAACGGCTCACCACCGCCGCCGACCGGCTCGGCGTGGAGACGGTCAACTACGCCGAGACCGACGTGCTGGAGGCGCTGCGGGAGATGACCGCCGGGCGCGGCCCGGACGCCTGCATCGAGGCGGTCGGCATGGAGGCCCACGACGTCGGTCCGGCCTACGCCTACGACCGCGCCAAGCAGGCCACCCGCGCGCAGACCGACCGACCCACCTCGGTCCGGCAGGCGATCATGGCGTGCCGCAAGGGCGGCACGGTGAGCATCGTGGGGGTCTACGCCGGGTTCGTGGACAAGTTCCCGCTCGGCGCGGCGATGAACAAGGCGTTGGTGCTGCGGATGGGGCAGATGCACGCCCAGCGGTACATCCCCATGCTGCTCGACCGGATCGCCGCCGGGGAGATGGACCCCGGTTACCTGGCCACCCACCCGATGCCGCTGGCCGACGGGGTACGCGGCTACGAGATCTTCGAGAAGAAGGAGGACGCCTGCCTGCGCACCGTGCTGCATCCGCAGGCGTGACCTCCGCCCGGTGCCGGCCGTCCGGCCGGCACCCCCACCGGCCGACGGCCGGCTGCGTCCACCCCGGGGCACCCGGATGATGCGCCCCGCCCGGTCCGGTCCCGGTGCGGCACGGCGTTGACCCCGGGCTGCCCGGACGACGACGTACCGGCCCCGGCGGGGTGTGGGCCACCACCGGCCGCGTCCGCTGGCTCCTCCCCGTGGCACCGGATCCTGCTTGGCTGGGCGGAACCGGCAGCACGTTCCGACAGCAGGTGCCGGAGCGCGGCGTCCACCGACGGTGCGGGCCGGTGACGGGAGGGAACGGCAGTGAAGGACAACAGGTCGCCCCGGTGGTGGGTGGACGGGCGGCGGAACGGGCGACGGCTGCCGGTGCCGCCGCGCCTCTACACCGCGCATCTCGCCTTCGAGGCGGCGCATCTGACCGACGCACGCGAACGGGCGGTGGAGTACGCCGAGGCGCTCAGCCTGCTCCGCCCGGAGGTGGCGCTCGGCGGCGCCGCCTGTTCACCGGCGGGCGCCTGGCACCGGGCGGAGCCGCTGTTCTGCGGGACGGTCGGTCCGGACGGGGAACGCTGTGCCGACGTGAGCGGCCACCCCGGCTTCCACCACGCGCCCGGCCTCGGCGGCCTCGGGTGGGGCGACGGTGACGGTTGACCGGGATCCGACCGGGGCGACGTGGGTGTCCCGCGTGCCGGGAGCCCACGTCGCCGGTCGTCGATCCGGTCGCGGCGCCGGCTGCTCAGTCCAGGTCGAACTCGCCGTCCTGCGCACCGGCGACGAAGGCGTCCCACTCGGCCTGGGTGAAGACCAGAACCGGGCCTTCCGGCTCGGCGGAGTTGCGCATGCCGATCAGATCGTCGACGAAGGCGACCTCGACCGCGCTGTCGGAGGTGTCCCCCTCGGCGCGCTGCCAGACGGCCCGCGACAGATCGAAATCGCCCTTGGGGTGCTGACCCATTGTTGCTTCCTCCAGTGCCGGGAGTAATGGGAACACCATCCGTTCCCTCATCGGGCAGGATAAGCGGATGCCGAGCCTGAGCCGTGTAGAGGCGACTGCGCGTGGCGCGTTGATTACCGTCGAGTCCTATCAGGTGGACCTTGACCTGACCGGCGACGGCGACCGCTTCCACTCCCACGTCACCATCACCTTCCGGGCCACCCCCGGAACGGAGACCTTCGTCGAAGTCAAACCCGCCCAGCTGGTCGGGGTTCGCCTCAACGACCGGGACCTCGATCCCGACCTGCTGGTCGACGACCGCCTGCCGCTGGCCGGGCTCGCCGCGGTGAACACGCTGACCGTCGAGGCGGAGATGGCGTACTCGAACACCGGTGAGGGCATGCACCGGTTCGTCGACCCGGTCGACGGCGAGACCTACCTCTACGCCATGTCCTTCCTCGACGACGTGCAGCGCATCTTCGCCGCCTTCGACCAGCCCGACCTGAAGGCCCCGGTGACCCTCTCGGTCACCGCCCCACCGGAGTGGACGGTCGCCGCCAACGGGCCGCTCGCCGCCACGCCCGAGCCCGGACGCTGGGAGTTCGCGCCGACCGCGCCGCTGGCCACGTACTTCTTCAGCCTGATCGCCGGGCCGTACCACGTCCGCCGGACCGAGCACGACGGCATTCCGCTCGGCCTGTACTGCCGGCGCTCCCTCGCCGCGCACCTGGACGCCGACGCCGAGGAGATCTTCACCGTCACCCGGCAGTGTCTCGACCGGTTCCATCAGCTCTTCGCCGAGCGCTACCCGTTCGGGAAGTACGACCAGGCGTTCGTGCCGGAGTTCAACGCCGGCGCCATGGAGAACCCGGGCCTGGTCACCATCCGCGACGACTACGTCTTCCGGTCGGCGGTCACCGACTCCCAGCGCGAGCTGCGCGCCACCACGATCGCCCACGAGATGGCGCACATGTGGTTCGGTGACCTGGTCACCATGCGCTGGTGGGACGACCTGTGGCTGAACGAGTCCTTCGCCGAGTACCTCGGTGTCCGGGTCACCGCCGAGGCCACCCGTTTCGACCAGGCGTGGACCACCTTCGCGCTGCGCCGCAAGGCCTGGGGGTACGCCGCCGACCAGCGCCCCTCGACCCACCCGGTCGCCCCGGAGGAGGTCACCGACGCCGCCGAGGGCCTGCTCAACTTCGACGGCATCTCGTACGCCAAGGGCGCCAGCGTCCTGCGGCAACTCGTCGCCTGGCTCGGCGACGAGGCGTTCCTCGCCGGGCTGAACGCGCACTTCGCCGCGCACCGGTTCGGCAACGCCACCCTCGCCGACCTGCTGGCCAGCCTGGGCGCGGCCAGCGGACGGGACCTCACCGCCTGGGCCGAGCGCTGGCTGCGCCGGCCGCAGGTGAACACCCTGCGCGCCGAGGTGGGCCTGGACGCCGACGGCCGGTACACGCAGGTGGCGATCGTGCAGTCCGCCCCGGAGACCCATCCGGTGCTGCGCCCGCACCGGATCGGGGTCGGGCTCTACTCGGCCGACGGCACCGTCCAGCGGCGGGAGGTCGACCTCGACCCGGACACCGACGGGGGCCGCACCGTGCTGCCCGAGCTGACCGGCCAGCCGGCGGCCCGACTGCTGCTGCCCAACGACGGCGACCTGACCTTCGCCAAGGTGCGCCTCGACTCGGCCTCGGCGGACACCGTGCCGCTGGTGCTGCCGGGCCTGGCCGATCCGCTGGCCCGGGCGCTGCTCTGGGGTGAGTCGTTGCACGCGGCGATCGACGGGGAACGGCCGGTGTCCGCCGTGGTCGAGCTGATCGCGGCGGCGCTCCCCGCCGAGAGCGAGGTGATCATCGTCGAGGACGTGCTGGCGCTGATCCGGCCGCTGATCAACCGCTACCTCGAACCGGCCGCCCGGGACGCGGCCCTGGCCGAGGTGGCCGGGGCCTGCCAGCGGCTGCTGGCCGGCGCGCCGGCCGGTGGCTCGCTCCAGCTCGCCGCGGCCCAGGGGCTGATCGCGACCAGCACCGACACCGTGCTGCTCGGCGGCTGGCTGGCCGGGTCCGGGGTGCCCGAGGGGCTGACCGTCGACGTGGACCTGCGCTGGGCGGTGCTGGGTCGGCTGGTGGTGCTCGGCGCGGCCGGCGAGGCGGAGATCGCCGCCGAGGCGGCGACCGACCCCAGTGCGACCGGCGCGGTGGAGGCGGCCCGGTGCCGGGCGGCGCTGCCCGACCCGGCGGCCAAGGGCCGGGCCTGGGAGATCGTCGTCCGGGACACCGGACTGTCGAACCGCCTGGTCGAGGCGGCTGCCGAGGGCTTCTGGCAGCCCGAGCAGGCCGACCTGACCGCACCGTACGTGGCGCGGTACTTCGCCGAGATGCCGGCGGCGGCGACGCTGCGTACCCCCTGGGTCGCCGCGGACGTCGCGAAGGCGGCCTATCCCCGCTACGCGGTGGACCCGGCCACCCGGGAGTTGGCGGCGACGCTGCTGTCCCGGAACGACATCACCCCCGAGCTGCGCCGGGCGGTCACCGACGCCGACGACGACCTACGGCGCGCCCTGGTCGCCCGGACGGCGCGCGCGGTGGCGGCGTGAGGGCTCGACCGCCGGCACCGCCCACCGGTGCCGGCGCGCGGTCGGCCGGCGTCGTCACCCGGGCCGACGTGGACGCCGCCGCCGGCCGGATCGCCGGGTACGTGCGGCGCACGCCGGTGTTCGCCGTCGACCCGGCGGAGGCGGACGCCGGTGATGCGCCGCAGACGGCGGGTGCGCTCTGGTTCAAGCTCGAACAGCTCCAGCAGACCGGCACCTTCAAGGCCCGGGGCGCGGTCAACCGGATCCGGTCGGCTGCCGAGGACGGCGAGCTGACCGCCGCCGGGGTGGTCACGGCGTCCGGGGGCAACGCCGGCGTCGCGGTGGCCTACGCCGCCGCCCGGCTCGGGGTGCCGGCGGAGATCTTCGTGCCGACCATCAGCGCGCCGGCGAAGGTGCGCCGGTTGCACGCCCTCGGCGCGACCGTCGTGCAGGTCGGGCGGGAGTACGCCGAGGCGTACGAGGCGGCCACCGCGCGGACCGCCGAGACCGGCGCAACCTTCTGTCACGCGTACGACCAGCCGGCCATGGTGGCCGGGGCCGGCACCCTCGGCACGGAGCTGTGGGAACAGACCGGCGGGGTGGACACCGTGCTGGTCGCCGTGGGCGGCGGTGGCCTGGTGGCCGGGGTGGCCGCCGCCCTCGACGGGCTGGCCCGGGTGGTCGGGGTGGAGCCGTCCGGCGCGCCCACCCTGCACGCCGCCCTGGTGGCGGGACGGCCGACGGACGTCCCGGTCTCCGGGGTGGCCGCCGACTCGCTCGGCGCGCGCCGGCTCGGCCGGATCGCCTTCGACGTCGCGGTCGGGTGCGGCGTCCGGTCCCTGCTGGTCGGCGACGACGACCTGGTCGCGGCGCGCCGGTGGCTGTGGGACCGGTACCGGTTGACGGTGGAGCACGGTGCGGCGGCGGCCCTGGCGGCGCTGACCGCGGGCGCCTACCGCCCGGAGCCGGGGGAGCGGGTCGCCGTGGTGCTCTGCGGCGCGAACACCGACCCGGCCGACCTGGGATGAGCGGCAGCGGTCGCTGTGACCGCTGCCGCACCCGTGGAGCTGGGCAGCTCAGCCGCCTCCCGCCGGGCATACGATCTCCGGATGGAGGAAGACATCCGGCGGATCGGGATCATGGGTGGCACCTTCGACCCGATCCACCACGGCCACCTCGTGGCGGCCAGCGAGGTAGCCGACCGGTTCGGACTGGACGAGGTGGTCTTCGTCCCCACCGGGGAGCCGTGGCAGAAGGCCGACGAGGTGGTCAGCCCGGCCGAGGACCGTTACCTGATGACGGTGGTCGCCACCGCCTCCAATCCCCGTTTCCAGGTCAGCCGGGTGGACATCGACCGGGGCGGCCCCACCTACACCGTCGACACGCTGCGCGACCTGCACGCCGAGTACGGCCCTAAGGTGCAGCTCTACTTCATCACCGGGGCGGACGCGTTGGCCCGGATCCTCTCCTGGAAGGATCTGGACGAGATCTTCGAGCTGGCCCACTTCATCGCGGTGACCCGGCCGGGGTTCGAACTCTCCGACGCACACCTGCCCGCCGACACGGTGAGCCTGGTGCAGGTGCCGGCGATGGCGATCTCGTCGACCGACTGCCGGGCGAGAGTGGCCCGGGGCGAACCGGTCTGGTATCTGGTTCCCGACGGTGTGGTGCAGTACATCGCGAAGCGAGGGCTCTACCGGGGCCGCTAGTCGCCTGTTTCGTCCCGAGATGTCCGCTAGTCGACCGGAACTCACGCGTCACTCCCGCGCCACGTGTGAGACGCTAGAAGCATCGCACGGTTGATCGAAGGAGAACGGTGACAGTTTCCGACCGCGCCCACGAGCTGGCGACCGCGGCCGCCCAGGCCGCAGCCGACAAGAAGGCGCAGGACATCGTCATCATCGACGTGGGCGACCAGCTCGCCATCACCGACGCCTTCCTGGTCGCCTCCGCCCCGAACGAGCGTCAGGTGCTCGCCATCGTGGACGCGATCGAGGAGCGGCTGCTGGACCTGCCGGAGAAGGCGAAGCCGGTCCGGCGGGAGGGTGAGCGGGGCGGACGCTGGGTGCTGCTCGACTACGTCGACATCGTGGTCCACGTCCAGCACACCGAGGAGCGCGAGTTCTACGCCCTCGACCGGCTCTGGAAGGACTGCCCGACCGTACCGTTCGTCGACCGGGACCTGGTCGAGGCGGACGCCACCGCCGGTTCCGCAGCCCCCGCCGAATGACCCGGCTGATCGTCTGGCGGCACGGCAACACCGACTGGAACAACGCCCGACGGGTGCAGGGGCAGACCGACGTGCCGCTCAACGAGCGGGGTCGTGAACAGGCGCTGGCCGCTGCGCCGCTACTCGCCGCACTCCGTCCGGACGCCATCGTCGCCAGCGACCTGAGCCGCGCGGCCGACACCGCTGCCGCATTGGCCGCGCTCACCGGCTTGCCGGTGCACACCGACCCGCGACTGCGGGAACGCCACTTCGGGCAGTGGCAGGGGTTGCTGGTCGACGAGGTGGCCGAGCGTTTCCCCGCCGAGTACGCCCGCTGGCGGGCCGGTGACCCCGATCCGGGGGCGGGGCTGGAGAGTCTCGACGACCTCGGCAAGCGGGTCGGCACCGGGTTCCGGGCCGCGGTCGACGCCGTGCCCGGTGGCACCGTGGTGGTCGCCACCCACGGCGGCGGGGCCCGGCAGGGCTGCGGCCACCTGCTCGGCTGGGACCACCGCGTGCTGGCCACCATCCTCTCCCTCAGCAACTGCCACTGGACCGAGCTGCGGCACGACGGGGTGCGGGGCTGGCAGCTGCGGGCGCACAACGTCGGGGTGCCGACCGTGGGCGCCCCCACCGGGGTCGGCTCCGGGCGGGGCGCTCCGGTGTCCACCGAGGCGGTCTGACCGGTGACGCCGGGTCGGGCCGCCTGACCGTCCGGCCCGACGGCACCCGGGCGACCGCCGGTCCGGCCGACGCGAGGTCGGCGACCCGCCCCGACTTCGACTAGCGTGCGGGCATGCCCGTCGCGGTCGTCACCGACTCCACCGCCTACCTCCCACCCGAGCTGGTGCGTAAGCACCGGCTGACCGTGGTGCCGCTGACCGTCGTGCTCAACGGCGCGGAGGGCCTGGAAGGGATCGAGACCCGCCCCGACGACGCCACCCGGGCACTCGGCGGGCGGCGGGTTTCGGTGAGCACCTCCCGACCGGCCCCGGAGCAGTTCGGGCGCACGTACCGTCGCCTGCTGGACGAGGGGGCCGACGGGGTGGTCTCGGTACACCTCTCCGCCGCGCTCTCCGGCACCGTCGAGGGTGCCCGCGCCGCCGCCGCCGACCTCGACGGCCGGGTCGCCGTCGTGGACAGCCGGTCGGCCGGGATGGGCATCGGCTTCCCGGTGCTCGCGGCCGTCCGGGCCGCCGAGGAAGGCGTCGACCTCACCGGGGTACGCGACGCGGCGCTGGCCGCGGTGGACCGCACCCGCGTCCTGTTCTACGTCGACACACTGGAGTTCCTGCGCCGGGGCGGCCGGATCAACGCCGCCGAGGCGCTGCTCGGCACGGCGCTCTCGGTCAAGCCGATCATGCACATGGTCGACGGGGCGATCGTGTTGCGGGAGAAGGTCCGCACCGCGAGCCGGGGGGTCGCCCGCCTGGTGGACCTGGCCGTCGAGGCGGCCGGTGACGACCGGGTGGACCTGGCCGTGCACCACCTGGCCGCCCCGGAACGGGCCGACCAACTGCTCGACGCGTTGCGCGCCCGGTTCGGCGAGCGGCTGCACGACACGTACCTCACCGAGGCGGGCGCGGTGGTGGCCGCCCACGCCGGTCCGGGGCTGGCGTCGGTGGTCGTACACCGACGGACGGCCTGAGCGGTCGTTTCCACCCGGTGGCCGGGCCAGCGACGGCGGTGGCCGGTCAGGCGGCGGCCCCGTGGGACGGCGGTGGCGATCAGGCGGCGGTGGCCGGTGGGACGGCGGCCGTGGCGGTGATCTCGACCAGCTGTCCGGGGTAGCCGAGGCAGGCGACCCCGAGCAGGGTCGAGGTGTGCGGTCCGGCGGCCAGCTCGGACTCCCGGACCACCTGCCAGACCTGAGCCAACGGCGCGGGGTCGGTGGCGACGACGTACACCGTGCTGGCGACCACGTCGCGCAGGCCGCAACCGGCCGCCGCCAGCGCCGTCTCCAGGTTGGCGAGGACCTGGACCGTCTGTGCCACCGGGTCACCCGCCCCGACCAGTTCCCCGGCCGGATCGAGGGGCACCGCCCCGGCGGCGAAGACCAGCCGCGTCCCGGCCTCGACCACCGCGAGATGCGCGTAGTCCGGCGGCGGGAAGAGACCGGGTACGACCGTACGCTGCGCCATGACTGGTCCTTCCGAGCGGCTGCGACCGTGCCGGGTGATGGTGACCCGGCGCCGCCGGACGTGCCACCGATTTTCGTCCTTACCACAGCAAGGGCTTGATCAGGGCGTTGTCCACAGTGGGTCCGGTCGTCCACAGCCGGGCCCGGAGGTGCCGCCGTCGGTCTTAGCGTCGCGGCGTGTCCGACGACCAGGAGACCGAGGTACGCCGACGGCTGCGGCGGCTGCTCCCCGCGCACCCCGGCGCGCCGCACGGCGGTCCGGCGGCGCTCCGCCCCGGCACCGACCCGGACGGATCCGGCTCGCCGCCCCGGGTGGCCGCCGTCGACGAGGGCACCCCGGCCCCCGGGCCGGAGGAGAGCCCGGCTGCGCGGTCCCGCCTGCCCGGCCCGGCTCCCTTCGATCCCGGGCGGCGCGGCGTGCGTGCGCTCGCCGTCGTCGCGGTGCTGGTGGTGCTCGCGGCCGGGTTCTGGGCCTGGCGGTCCCGGCCCCGGGTGGAGCCGGTGCCCACGCCGTCGACGTCGACCGGGCCGCTGGCCGAGACCACCGCCCCGCCGGCGACCAGCGGCACGACCGAGCTGGTGGTGGCGGTCGCCGGCAAGGTACGCCGACCCGGGCTGGTCCGGCTGCCGGCCGGTGCCCGGGTCGCCGACGCGATCGAGGCGGCCGGCGGGGCGCAGCCCGGCGTGGACGTCGCCCTCCTCAACCCGGCCCGCAAGGTCGCCGACGGGGAGCTGATCGTGGTCGGTGCGACGCCGCCGCCTGCGGTGGCGCCCGCCGCGCCCGGGACCGGCGGCGCCCCCGTACCGGGCGGCAAGGTCAACCTGAACACCGCCACCGTGGCGCAGCTCGACACGCTGCCCGGGGTCGGCCCGGTGCTCGCCCAGCGGATCGTCGACCACCGCGACCGGCAGGGTGGCTTCCGGTCGGTCGGCGACCTGCGCCAGGTCGAGGGCATCGGGGACGCCCGCTACGAACAACTCAAGGACCTGGTGACGGTGTGACCCGCCCCGACCCGGCAGCACCCGACCCGGCAGCACCCGACATGGCGCACCCGGCCGGCGACCCGGCTGCCGGTCCCCCTCCCGACCTGCGGCTGGCCGGGCTCGCCGTGGCGGCCTGGCTGACCGCTCTCGCCGGACTGCACCTCTCCGCCCCGGCGGGTGCGGCGCTGGCGGTGGCCGCCGCCGGCCTCGCCGGCACGCTCGCCGTCCACCTGCTCGGCCGGCTCGGCCGACCACGCGAAGCCGCCCGGCGGTACGGGTGGATCGTCGTCGCCGCGCTGCTCGGCGTGGTCTGCGGCGGCGCGGCGACCAGTGCCCGGCTGACCGCCCGGGACGCCGCCGTGCTCCGCTCCCTGACCCAGGACCGGTCCCCGGTCACCGTCGACCTGGTGGTCCGGGACGACCCGCGTCCCGTCCGGGGCGCGGCCGGACGACCGGCCATGCTGCTGGTCCCGGCCGACCTGGTCACCGTGACCGGGCCGGACGGACGACGGGTCGACGCCCCGGTCCGGGTGCTGGTGCTCGCGACCGATCCGGGCTGGCGTCCGCTCCTGCCCGGCCAGCGGCTGACCGCCGAGGGCCGGCTCGCCGAGCCGCGCGGCGGGGACCTGACCGGGGCGGTGCTCACCGCCCGGGGCGCCCCGGTGCCGCGCGGTGAACCGGGCTGGGCGCAGCGGGTCGCCGGCACTCTCCGCGCCGGGCTGCAACGGGCCTGTGCCCCGCTCCCGGACGACCCGGGTGGCCTGCTTCCCGGTCTGGTGGTCGGGGACACCAGCCGACTGCCACCGGCGGTGGAGGAGGACTTCCGGGCCACCGGTATGACCCATCTGAACGCCGTTTCCGGTTCCAACGTCGCGATCGTGGTGGGGGCCGTGCTCCTGCTCGCCCGCTGGGGGCGGGCCGGTCCCCGGCTGGCGGTCGTGCTCTGCGGGCTCGCCCTGGTCGGCTTCGTGATCCTGGTCCGCCCGTCCCCGAGCGTCGTGCGGGCGGCCACCATGGGCGCGATCGGGCTGGCCGCACTCGCTGCCGGACGATCCCGGGCCGCACTGCCCGCCCTGGTCGCCGCCGTGACCATGCTCGTGCTGGTCGACCCGGAGCTGGCCGGTGACCCGGGGTTCGCCCTCTCCGTCCTGGCCACCGCCGGGCTGCTGCTGCTCGCCCCCCGGTGGCGGGACGGGCTGCGCCGACGCGGCGTCCCGACCGGGCTGGCCGAGGCGCTCGCCGTGCCGGCCGCCGCCCAGCTCGCTTGCGGGCCGGTGGTCGCCGGCCTCTCCGGCACGGTCAGCCTGGTGGCGGTGCCGGCGAACCTGCTCGCGGTGCCGGCGATCGCGCCGGCCACGGTGCTCGGGGTGCTGGCCGCCGTGCTCTCCCCGGTCTGGCCGGCGGCGGCCGAGTTCGTCGCCTGGCTGGCGAGCTGGCCGGCGTGGTGGCTGGTCAGCGTCGCCCGGTACGGTGCCCGGCTGCCGGCGGGCACGCTGCCCTGGCCGGGCGGCATCGGCGGTGGGCTGCTGCTGGCGGCGCTGACCATCGCGTTGCTGGTGGCCGTCCGGCGGCCGTTGGTCCGCCGGTCCGTCGCCGTGGTGGGGGTCGCGGCCGTGCTCGGCGCGTTGCCGGTCCGCCTGGTGGCGAGCGGGTGGCCACCGGCGGGCTGGGTGGTGGCGGTCTGCGCGGTCGGCCAGGGTGACCTGGTCGTGCTCCCGGTCGCGGCCGGTCGGGCCGTGGTGGTGGACGCCGGCCCCGACCCGGCGGCCGCCGACGGGTGCCTGCGCCGGCTGGGCGTACGACGGGTGTCGCTGCTGGTGGTCAGCCACTTCCACGCCGACCACACCGCCGGGGTCGACGGGGTGTTCCGGTCGCGGCGGGTGTCGGCGGTGGTCACTCCGCAGTGGCCGGAGCCGGCGGCCGGGCGGGACCTCGTCCGATCGGCGGCGACGGTGGGCGGGACGCCGGTGGCGCCGGTCGGTGCCGGGTGGACGTTCCGGGACGGCCGGGTGGAGGTGAGCCTGCTCGGCCCGCCGTACCCGATCCGGGGCACCCGGTCCGATGCGAACAACAACTCCGTGGTGCTGCTCGCCCGGGTGGACGGGGTGCGGATCCTGCTCGCCGGGGACGCCGAGACCGAGGAGCAGCGGGCGATGCTGGACCGGGTGCCCGCCGGAACGCTCCGGGTCGACGTGCTGAAGGTGGCCCACCACGGCTCCGCCTACCAGGATCCGGCCTTCCTCGACGCGACCCGTCCGGTGGTGGCGCTGGTGCCGGTCGGGGCCGACAACGACTACGGACACCCGAATCCGGCCGTGCTGTCGAGGCTGACCCGGGCCGGTGCCCGGGTGCTGCGGACCGACACCCAGGGGGACCTGGCGGTGGTGACCACCGGCGGACGCCTGGCGGTGGTGGCCCGGGGGGCGCAGCCGGGTCGTCCGTAGCGCGGATCGGCGCCTCCGGGTGCGCCGCGTTGCCGCTCCGGCCGGCTCCGCTGGTCGGCCGCTTCCGCTGCTCGGGGCTGCGGGCACTGTTCCCACCGCGCGCCGACGGCCTGTAGATTGCCCGAAAAAAAGGCGGATCGAGTTAGATGTCTGGATTTGCACTGAGTGCGGGCTCCGCCGTCGCGGCGGCGGCGAGCAGGCACGATGCGCTTCCGGAGCGTGCGAATATGGGCGGCGTGACCCCCGCCAGCCTCGCTCCCATTCTGCTCGTCCTCGGTGACGAGGAACTGCTCGCCACGCGCGCCGTTTCCCAGACCGTCGCCGAGACCCGTGCGGTCGACCCCGACGTGGACGTCCGGGAGTACCAGGCCGGCACCCTCACCGTCGGCGAGATCGCCGAGATGCTCAGCCCCTCGCTCTTCGGCGGGCGGCGGGTGCTGATCCTCCGGGCCGGCCAGGACGCCCGCAAGGACCTGGTGGCCGCCCTGCTGGCGTACGCGAAGGACCCGGACCCGGAGGTCTGCCTGGTCGTGCTGCACGTGGGCGGGGCCAAGGGCAAGGCGTTCGCCGACGGGCTGCGGGCCGCCGGAGCCACGGTGATCCCGGCGGCGAAGCTCAAGGGCGACCGGGAGCGGGTGGCCTTCGTCCGTGACGAGATCCGGCGTGCCGGGGGCAGGTGCACCGACGACGCCGCCCACGCGCTGCTCGCCGCCGTCGGCAACGACCTGCGCGAACTGGCCGCGGCCTGCTCCCAGCTGATGGCGGACACCGACGGACGGATCGGCGCCGACACGGTGGCCCGCTACTACCGGGGGCGGGCCGAGGTGAGCGGCTTCACGGTGGCCGACGCCATGATGGTCGGTGACGTACCCGCCGCGCTGGAGGCCCTGCGCTGGGCCCTGCACGTCGGGGTCGACCCGGTTCCGATCGCCGACGCGCTCGCCGACGGGGTGCGGACGGTGGCCCGGGTCGCCTCCGCCGGCCGGGGCGACCCGTACCAGCTGGCGAGCAAGCTCGGCATGCCCGCCTGGAAGATCAAAGGTGCCCAGCAGCGGGCCCGGGGCTGGACGCCGGAGGGGCTGGTACGCGCGATGCAGGTCGCCGCCGAGTGCAACGCGGCGGTCAAGGGCGGTGCGGACGACCGGGCGTATGCGCTGGAACGAGCGGTCTTCTCGGTGGCGGCGGCCCGGCAGGGCAGTACCCGGTGACCGGGCCGACGCGGATCGGATGGGCGACCCTCGCGGCGGACGAGGAACGGTACCGGCCGTTGTACGCGCGGGTCCTCGGACTCCGGTTCGTCAACCCCGGCGGGGTGCTCTGCTTCCTCTTCTTCGAGGGCGCGGTGGCGCTGGCCGCCCTGCTCGCCCTCGCCGAGCTGGTCAGCTGGTGGGCGGTGCTGCTGCTGCCGGCCGCAGTCGCGGTGATGGTCAAGCTGAACGACGTCGTGGCGGCCTCGGTGGTCCGCACCGCCTCCCTCGTCCCCGTGCAGGAGCGGGACCGGTTCCGGCGGCAGATGGAACCAGCCGTCGGGCGGGCACCGGTGCCGGCCCGACGGACGAGCCCGGCCGGACACCCCGTCGATCCGGTCACCGGAGAGGCCTCCTGGATCCCCGCAGCGGTGGTGTCGGTCCACCATCGCGGGCAGGGGAGCACGGGTACGGACACCGGACGGGGAGCGGTCGAGCCGAGCCGGCAGGCGATCGAACCCGACCGGTGGCACGCGGAGCCGGACCGTCGCCCGACCCGACCCTGAATCGTGACGGGTCCTACCGCGACGGGGAGCGGGGCGACCGGCGCCGTGCGCTGACCGGCGGGCTGGGGCGACCGTCGGCCCGGGTGGACCGTCGGCGTGGGAGTACCCGAAAAGCCGGAACCCCCCGGGGCCGGACGGCCCGGGGGGTTCCCGGTCAGATCGACGCTCGCCGGATCAGGCGGAGAGGGACCCCACGCGCTGGGCGATCGCGGACTTGCGGTTCGCGGCCTGGTTGGCGTGGATCACACCCTTGCTGGCGGCCTTGTCCAGCTTGCGGGAGGCGTCGCGCATGAGCACGGCGGCCTTCTCGGTGTCGCCAGCGGCGACGGCCTCGTGGAACTTACGGATGGCGGTCTTCAGCGACGACTTGACCGACTTGTTACGCAGCCGGCGCTTCTCGTTCTGCCGGTTGCGCTTGATCTGGGACTTGATGTTCGCCACGCGACAGCCTCGTCTTGATAGCTCGGATTTCGGTCTGCACTTGCGCGCGAAGAGCATGCGTCATCGCTGCGCGAAAAGCCAGGCTACCAGGTCCGCCGGGACGAGCCAAAACGGGCGGTGCTCCCACCGGTCGCCCCGGCTCGCCGGCGGGATCGACACCCGCCCGGCTCCGCTGTGCGGAGCCCGCTGCGCTCACCGTGCGGGCCGCCCGGCTCCGCTGCGCGGGTGCGCACAGCGCTCACCGTGCGCGGGTCCGCACAGCGCTCACCGTGCGCGGGTCCGCACCGCGCCGCCCTCCAGCGGTCCGGGGTGGGAGTCACCGTGCGGCCCGGGGTGTGCGGGGCCAGCCCCGCCGGTCGGCGAGCCAGTCGAGGGCGAGGCCGCCACTGAACAGGCGGTGCGCCCGGACCTGGGCCGAGGCGGTGCCCGGGGCGGCGTTGGCGCCGGTGAGGTAGTAGCCGGACAGGGCCGCCAGCGCGGCGTCCAACGCGTCCGGCGGTGCCCCGGCCGCCACCGGATGACCGGCGAAGAGGGCGTCCGCGTCCAGGCCACTGCCGTAGGCGGTGATCAGTAAGCCGGCCAGGTCGAACCAGGCCGGCCCCCGGCAGAGCCAGGTCCAGTCGCAGAACCACGCCCGGCCGGAGCGGTCGATCAGCACGTTGTCCAGGCGCAGGTCGCCGTGGGCCAGTCCGTCGGTCAGGGCGTACCCGGGCAGCAGCGACTCCAGCCGGACCAGCTCGGGCAGGATCGTCTCCCAGCCGCCGACGGTGGGTGCTGGCCCCGGCCGGGGCTCTCGCCCGGTGGCCACCTCGCGCCACCAGGTGAGGTCCTCCCACGCCAGGTCGGCGAGGCGGGGCAGGCCCACCGCCAGCAGGTCGGCCGGGGCAGTGGCGAGTGCGGCGGCGATCTCCGCGTACCCCGCCAGGGTCGCCCCGAGATCCGCGGCGGACCAGGGCAGCTCCGGTACCCGCCCGTCCACCGCGGTCAATCCCACCGCGAACCAGCCGGCCGCGTCCAGTGTCCACCGGGGCCGGGGAACCGGCAGCCCGGTCGGGAGCCGGTCGAGGACGGCGACCTCCCGGGCGTACCAGGCGGCCAGGTCCGGCTGGTCGGACCTCGACGCCGCCTTGACGAAGACCCGCCCGCCGTCGGCGGTCTCCAGCACCCCGGCGAAACCCCGGGTGAAACCGGCCGACATGACCCGGACCGACCGGACCGGTACGCCGAGGCGCGCGCTCACCGCGCCGCGCAGCCCGGCCGGCAGTTCCTCCCAGGACGGACGCTCGGCGGTGACCGCGTACGACACCGGGGGCAGCGAGACCTCGCGCATGACGTCCATGGTGCCGGGCGACCGGGTCGTACCGCACCCGCACACCGCACCGGTGCTGGACGTCGCCCGCCGGCTGGACGAGGTGCGCGACCGGGCCGGGTCCGCCCGCCGGCACCTCCGCCTCGCCGAGCTGTTCCCGGTGACCGCCAGGTGACGGCACGGTTCTGTCAGACTGCCACTCCATGAGGACCGACGACTTCTGGCAGCTGATCGACCGGGCCCGGACGGGTGCCGGGGAGCCCGGGGCGGTCGCCGTCCGGGCGGTCGCGCTGCTCGCCGAACGGGATCCGGAGGAGATCGTCGGGTACGCGCGCCACCAGCAGCGGGTGCTGGCCGCCTCGTACCGGGTCGACCTCTGGGGTGCGGCGTACCTGATCAACGGCGGCGCCTCCGACGACGGGTTCGAGTACTTCCGGGGTTGGCTGATGACCCAGGGGCGGGCGGTGTTCGCCCGGGCGGTCACCGACCCGGACTCGCTGGCCGAGCTGCCCGGGGTGCGCTCCGCCGCGCTCACCGGCGAGGAGTTCGAGTGTGAGGACATGCTGACGGTGCCCTGGGAGGCGTACCGGAAGGCGACCGGGGCGGAGCTGCCGGCCGAGCGGGACCGGGTCGTCCCGCCCGACCTGAACGACTTCTGGGACTTCGACGACGAGGAGGAGGCCCGGCGCCGGCTGCCGAGGCTGGCCGCCCTCTTCACCGAACCCCCCGCCGAGTAACGCGCCCTGCCCTCCGCCCCACCTGCCGCCCCCGGCCGAGGTGGTGGCAGCGCACCCCCGCTCATCGCGGAGCGGTGCCGGGTGGCCCCTGCTACCACGCGCGGGGGAGGGCGTGGAGGAGCGCTCCGACCGCTTCCGGGCGGACGTGGGAGCATAGAGGGGGCCGGCGGCACGCCGGCCTGCTCACGTCACGCCGACCAGAACGGACCGCTGTGCCACCGATGCCCTCCGGCGCGAACGCTCCTGGTGCCACCGACCCGGGGCGGATCAGGAACTTCTGCATCATCGCCCACATCGACCACGGGAAGTCGACCCTGGCCGACCGGATGCTCCAGCTCACCGAGGTGGTGGATCCCCGGCAGATGCGCGCGCAGTACCTCGACCGGATGGACATCGAGCGGGAGCGCGGCATCACCATCAAGAGCCAGGCGGTTCGGATGCCGTGGACGGTGCGGGAGGGCGAGAGCAAGGGCGAGCACGCCGTCCTGAACATGATCGACACTCCCGGGCACGTCGACTTCACCTACGAGGTGTCCCGGTCGCTGGCCGCCTGTGAGGGCGCGGTGCTGCTGGTCGACGCCGCCCAGGGTATCGAGGCGCAGACCCTGGCGAACCTCTACCTGGCACTCGAGAACGACCTGCACGTCATCCCGGTACTCAACAAGATCGACCTGCCGGCCGCCCAGCCGGAGAAGTACGCCGAGGAGCTGGCCCACCTGATCGGCTGCCAGCCGGAGGACTGCATCCGGGTCTCCGGCAAGACCGGCGAGGGCGTGGCGTACCTGCTGGACGAGATCGTCCGGCAGTTCGTCCCGCCGGTCGGGGAGGCCCAGTCTCCCGCCCGCGCGATGATCTTCGACTCGGTGTACGACGTCTACCGGGGCGTGGTCACCTACGTCCGGGTGATCGACGGGCGGATCAGCGCCCGCGACCGGATCAAGATGATGTCCACCGGCGCGGTGCACGAGCTGCTGGAGATCGGGGTGATCTCCCCGGAGATGCAGAAGGCCGAGGCGCTCGGCGTCGGCGAGGTGGGCTACCTGATCACCGGCGTGAAGGACGTCCGCCAGTCCCGGGTGGGTGACACCGTCACCATCAACTCCCGGCCGGCGTCCGAGGCGCTCGGGGGCTACAAGGACCCGAAGCCGATGGTCTACTCGGGTCTCTACCCGATCGACGGTTCGGACTACCCCAACCTGCGGGACGCCCTGGACAAGCTCAAGCTCAACGACGCCGCGCTGACGTACGAGCCGGAGACCTCGGGCGCGCTCGGCTTCGGCTTCCGCTGCGGCTTCCTCGGCCTGCTGCACCTGGAGATCATCCGGGAACGGCTGGAGCGGGAGTTCAACCTGGACCTGATCTCCACCGCGCCGAACGTGGTCTACCGCGCCATCCAGGAGGACGGCGAGGAGGTGGTGGTCACCAACCCGAGCGAGTACCCGACGGGCAAGATCGCCGAGGTGTACGAACCCACCGTGCGGGCCACCGTGCTCACCCCGAACGACTACGTCGGCGCGGTGATGGAGTTGTGCCAGGGCCGGCGCGGCAGCCTGCTCGGCATGGACTACCTCTCCGCCGACCGGGTGGAGCTGCGCTACACGCTGCCCCTCGCGGAGATCATCTTCGACTTCTTCGACCAGCTCAAGAGCCGGACGAAGGGGTACGCCTCGCTCGACTACGAGCCCTCCGGCGAACAGTCCTCCGACCTGGTCAAGGTGGACATCCTCCTGCACGGCGAGCCGGTCGACGCGTTCAGCGCGATCGTGCACAAGGACAAGGCGTACAACTACGGCACCACGATCGCCGCGAAGCTGCGCGCCCTCATCCCGCGCCAGCAGTTCGAGGTGCCGATCCAGGCGGCCATCGGCAGCCGGGTCATCGCCCGGGAGACCATCCGGGCGATCCGCAAGGACGTGCTCGCCAAGTGCTACGGCGGCGACATCAGCCGGAAGCGCAAGCTGCTGGAGAAGCAGAAGGAGGGCAAGAAGCGGATGAAGATGGTCGGCCGGGTGGAGGTGCCCCAGGAGGCGTTCATCGCCGCCCTCTCCTCCGACAACGACGGTGACGGTAAGGGCGGCGGGAAGAAGTAACGCCACCGGCGGTCACTCTCCGTATCGAACAGTGGGTCCAGGTCGACCCGCGTGAAGCGCTCCCAGGGCCGTCCGGCCCCGCGACCCGCGTACCGGAAGGAATTTTTCCGGATGCGGACGACGCGGGTCCGGGCGGCCTTTACCGTGTCTGAGCTGGCCTTTTGCCGGCCTTCCAGGTGGCTCCCAGGTGGTCCTTCGTCGTTCCTCGGGCCCGATGTCCGGTTGTGCCGGTTTGAGATTTCGCGGCTCCGGGAACTTAGCGGTCACCACAGGAACAACACACTTCGTGACAACACATTGGAGGAGGGCGACCGTGGAGCTCACCGTCTGGGGAATCATCACTGCGCTCATCGTTGGTCTCATCGTCGGCGCGCTCGGCCGTCTGGTCGTCCCGGGCCGGCAGAACATGCCGATCTGGCTGCACATGCTGATCGGTGTCGGTGCCGCCCTGCTCGGCACGATCCTGGCCCGCGCCATCGGTGTCGCTGACACCGCGGGTGTCGACTGGCGGGAGCTGCTCTTCCAGATCGCCTTCGCGGCCATCGGTGTCGCGCTGGTCGCCGGTGTCGGCCGTCGCCGCCACGTCACGCACCGATAACGATCCCCGCGTACCCGCGAAGGGGCGCCCGGCCACCAGGCCGGGCGCCCCTTCCGTCTGTTGTACGTTCGCTCCGCAGCCACCCCTGTCGTAAAGGAATTTTACCGACTATGGTGCGGCGGAGAAGGTTTGTGCCAGACGGCGCGAGGGAGAAGTGGCGTGAACAGGTGGAAACGGCTGGCCCCGGTCACCGCCGTCGTGGCCTCGGCCGCGATGTTGATCGCCGGCTGTGGTGGCTCCGACGAGGGTGAGTCAGCTGATAACAGTAAGTTGACGGTCTGGATGATGGGCGAGGGAAGCGAGGCGCAGACCGCCTTCCTCGACGGCGTCGAGGCCGAGTTCAAGAAGAAGCACCCCGATACCGACGTGGTGGTGCAGTACATCCCCTGGCTCGAGGCGCCGAAGAAGTTCCAGGCCGCGCTCGCCGGCGGCGAGGGGCCGGACATCACCGAGCTGGGCAACACCGAGACGCAGGGCTGGGCCGCGCAGGAGGCGCTGGCCGACCTCAGCGGCCGGATGGACGGCTGGGCCGACGGCAAGGACATCCTGCCCGACCTGGTGAAGAACGCGCAGCTCGACGGCAAGCAGTACGGCCTGCCGTGGTACGCGGGCGTGCGGGCGATGTACTACCGCACCGACTGGTTCGCCGAGGCCGGCGTACAGCCGCCGACGACCTGGGACCAGCTCGTGGCCGCCGCCAAGGCGGTGCAGGCCAAGAAGCCGGGCACCTACGGGATCGCCCTGCCGGGCAACTCCGAGCTGCCCTTCTACTCGTTCCTCTGGAGCGCCGGGGCGGAGATCGCCACCAAGCAGGGCGACACCTGGAAGTCCGGCTACAACACCCCGGAGGCCCAGAAGGCGGTCACCTTCTGGACCGACATGGTGACCGTGCACAAGGTGGCCCCGCCGGCCGCCGCCGGTTGGAACGAGATCGACGCCCGTACCCAGTTCGCCACCGGTAAGGCGGCGATGGCGTTCGGCGGCAGCTGGCAGCAGGGCGCGATCAAGAAGGACAACCCCGAGATCGAGAAGGTCTGGGGCACCTTCCCCATCCCCGGCCCGGACGGCAAGCCGGCTCCGGCCTTCGCCGGTGGCTCCGACCTGGGCATCTGGGAGGACAGCGAGCGCAAGGACCTGGCCTGGGACTACCTCACCGTGCTGCTGAACAAGAAGAACGCCAAGACCTTCGCCGACAGTCTGGGCTTCTTCCCGGTCTACCAGGACCTGGTGACCGGCGGTGGGTACGCCGACGACAAGGTCATGGCGGCGTTCGCCACCACCCTCCAGAACACCAAGCTCACGCCGCTCACCCCGAAGTGGGTGGAGGTCAGTCGGACCAAGACGACGACCCAGGCGATGAACAGCTCGGTGATGAAGGGCCAGAAGACGGTGCAGCAGGCCACCGCCGACGCGGCGGCCGAGATGGAAAGCATCCTCAACGCCAAGTGAGCACCCTGACCGACACACCGAAGGCCGCCGCCCCGCAGGAGAAGCCCGCGCGGCGGCGGCCCCGGGTGGACCGCCTGCCCTACCTGCTGCTCCTGCCCAGCCTGGTGATCATCGCGGTGCTGCTGCTCTGGCCGCTCGGCCAGGTGGTGTGGATGTCGTTCCACAAGTTGAACAACGTCCGCCAGCTGCGCGGTGACCGGGAGTGGCCGTGGATCGGACTGGAGAACTACGTCCAGATCCTCAGCGACCCCTTCTTCCGGACGGTGCTGCGCAACACCGTGCTCTTCGCGGTGGCCAACGTGGCGCTGACGATGATCCTGGGCACCCTGGTCGGGCTCCTGCTCAACCGGCTCAGCAAGCGGATGGCGACCTTCGTCGGCAGCTGCGTGATGCTCGCCTGGGCCACCCCGGCACTGACCGGCACCATCGTCTGGAAGTGGATCTTCGACGACACCAGCGGCCTGGTCACCTGGCTGTTCAACGCGCTGCCGGACGGGCTGTCCCAGGCGCTCTTCGGCCGTACCGACTGGACCGGCTACGGCTGGTTCAACTCGCCGCTGCTCTTCTTCACCATCCTCACCCTGGTGGTGGTCTGGCACTCGTTCCCGTTCATCGCGGTCAGCGTGCTCGCCGGGTTGAAGAGCGTGCCGAGTGAACTGCACGAGGCGGCCCGGGTGGACGGGGCCGGTCCGTGGCGGGTCTTCTGGAAGGTCACCTTCCCGCTGCTGCGCCCGGTCTTCGGCATCCTGATCGTGCTCTCCACCATCTGGGACTTCAAGGTCTTCACCCAGCAGTTCGTGCTGGCCGGCGGCACCCAGGACCGGCCGACGTTCATGCTCTCCATCTACTCGTACGCGGAGGCGTTCTCGCCGCCGCCGAAGTACGGCCTCGGCGCGGCCATCGCGGTGATCCTCACCGTGATCCTGCTCGTGGTGACCGGCTTCTACGTCCGCATGGTGCTCAAGCAGGAGGAGGAGTGATGCGCGGCACGCTCGTGAAGCGGATCGCCCTCAACGGCGCCGGGCTGCTGGTGGCGCTCTTCGCGGCCTTCCCCGTCTACTGGATGATCGCGACGTCGCTCAAGCCCAACCGGGAGATCTTCTCCTCGACCCCGCGACCGGTGCCGACCGAGCCGACGCTCGCCCACTACAAGAGCATCCTCACCGGCAACCTGATCCCCGGCGTCAGCTTCGCGGACTTCTTCCTGAACAGCGTCCTGGTGGCCGGGGCGACGGTGCTGCTCAGCGGCCTGGTGGCGCTGCTCGCGGCAACGGCCGTGGCCCGGTTCCGGTTCAAGCTCCGGACCAGCTTCCTGATCATGCTGCTGATCGTCCAGATGATCCCGCTGGAGGCGCTGGTCATCCCGTTGTTCCTCATGATCCAGCGGCTCGGCCTCTACAACACGTTGCCCAGCCTGATCCTCACCTACCTCGGCTTCTCGCTGCCGTTCGCGGTCTGGATGCTGCGCGGCTTCGTGGCCGCCGTGCCGAAGGAACTGGAGGAGGCGGCGGCGATCGACGGTGCCAGCCGGGCGCAGATCTTCCGGAAGGTCCTCTTCCCGCTGGTCGCCCCCGGCCTGGTGGCGACCAGCATCTTCTCCTTCATCACCGCCTGGAACGAGCTGATCTTCGCGTTGACCTTCATCAACGACCAGGACCGGTACACCCTCCCGGTGGCGATGACGTTCTTCTTCGGGCGGGACGACACGGCGTGGGGGCCGGTGATGGCCGCCTCCACGATCTTCACCCTCCCGGTGATCATCTTCTTCCTGGTGGTCCAGCGCCGGATGGTGTCCGGCCTGGTCGCGGGCGCGGTCAAGGGCTGACGGGTCAGGAGAAGCGTTCCACCGTGACCGGGATCAGACCCCGCAGGCGCAGCGCGGTGGTCAGCTCCCGCAGCACCGGTCCGATGCTGTCGTCCTGGGGGGTCGCCAGGTCGACGGTCAGGTCCAGGCAGTACGCCCCGAGCACGCCGAGCCGGCGCAGGTCCCAGCGGTAGGCGTCGGCGCCGACCCGCCGGCGGGCGGTGCCGACGACCCCGTCCGCCCGGGTCGGGTCGGTGCGGCTCATCGGCCAGAGCGCCGCCAGGTGGGCCAGGTCGCCCGGCCCCAGCTCGTTGGCGAACAGCACCCGGTACATCCGGGTGCTGTGGAAGCCGGGGGTCACCCGGGCCGGGGAGAGCAGCAGCGGAGCCGTGGCCGGGTGGGTGTTCCCCACCCGCAGGTGACCGCGCAGGGTCGCCTCGTCCGGGAGCGGGCCCCCGTCGAGCTGGCGGTAGACGACCTCGGCCCGGTGGCGGGGCACCCCGACCACCCGTCCGCGTAGCTCGGGGTCGGTCCGCAGGCTTCGGCTCAGGCCGGGTGACGTCCACCAGCCCGGTCCGCCCGGCGTCCACGCGGCGCTGTCCACCCGGAGCACCGAGTGGTCCGCGCCGAACCGGAACTCCTCGACCACGATCCCCTCCGGCGGGGCGTCCCGTCGGTCGTCCGGCTGCTGGGGATGGACCAGGTAGTAGTCCAGCGCCGGCTCGGCGGGTCGGGGCCGTCGGACGGAGACCGGCGAACGGTCGGCCGCTGCGTCGCCTTCGGTACGGGACATCGCCACGTGCCCATTCTGGACCGGTTCGCACCGATGCCGGAAAACGACTCGCCAGCCGCCCGGGGCTCGGTCGTAGGCTGACCGGTATGACGGGGCGGGTGGTTTCGGTGAACCTCGCGGTGGTCACCGAGGCGGAGTGGGCGGGTGACGCCAGCGGGCGCAGTGGCATCGACAAGCGGCCGGCGGCCGGGCGGGTTCCCGTCCGGGTCGACGGGGTGGTCGGTGACTTCATCGCCGAACGGGCCCACCACGGCGGCCCCGAGCAGGCGGTGTACGCGTACGCCACCGAGGACGCCGAGTGGTGGGCGACGGAACTGGACCGGCCCGTGCCGCCGGGGCGATTCGGCGAGAACCTCACCACCCTCGGAGTGAACGTCACCGGGGCGGTGGTCGGCGAGCAGTGGGCGATCGGATCCGCGCTGCTCCAGGTCACCAAGCCGCGTACGCCCTGCCGGACGTTCGCCGGCTTCTGGGGCGTACCGGATCTGATCAAGCGGTTCGGCGCGCGGGCAGCCCCCGGGGCGTACCTACGGGTGCTCCGGTCCGGTGAGGTCGGCGCCGACGACCCGGTGGAGGTGCGGGACCGCCCGGCACACGGCGTCACCATCGGAGAGGTGTTCCGGGCCCTGAACCGGGAGCCGGAGCTGCTGCCCCGACTGCTCGACGTACCGGAGCTGCCCGCGCCGATCCGGGAGAAGGTCCGCCGCCGGCTGGGTGTCGCCCCCGGTCCGAGCTGACCGCGGGAGCCGCTGTCACCCGGAGAAGGGCGACAGGGCTCCCGCAGTCGCCCGAGGGCGGGTGCGGCAGCGTACGGTCAGCGCAGCCAGGGGATGTTGCGGTTGAGCTGACCGCGTTCCTTCAGCTCCTTGCGCAGCGGGATCTCGTCGTCGATGTACCCGTTCCAGTTGATGCCCCAGTAGTTCGCGGTGTGGGTGCCCTCACCGCAGAGCTGGCGCTGCACGGGCGTGCGGTTGGCCCACCACTCGCCGTCCTTGTCGATGTGCAGCTCGTCCAGCGGGCGGATCCACCGGTAGGTGTAGCCGACGAAGAGCATCTTGCGGGTGATGGTCGACAGGTTCGTCGACCGGGAGTGCCACTGGCGGCGGTCGAAGATGAAGGCGTCACCCGGGTTGGCGGTGATCTCCACCGTGCCCTCCGGGTCCGGGTTGTGCACGGTCAGGTCGTCCGGCCGGGGCAGCGAGTTCCACAGGTGGCTGCCCGGGATGACCTTGGTCGCGCCGCGTCCCTTCTCCGACAGGTCGGAGAGCACGTAGGCGACCTTCAGCGAGAACATCGGCCGGGGCAGGTTCGGGTCCATCGTCTCCGGGTCGGAGTTCTGCCGGTACCCGTCCTGGTGCCAACCCCAGTACGGCTTCTCCGGCTCGAGCGCCGGCGGGGTCACGTCCAGGTGGTTGTGGTGGGTGTAGATGTTCCACCCGGCCAGTCCCCACATGTACGGGAAGGCGATCGGGTGGGTGAGCAGGTCACCGAAGAGCTCGTCCCGCTCCAGGAAGCCCAGCAGGTGCAGGGTGCCGTCCTTGGTGGTCGTGCCCTTGGCCTTCTCCTCCTCGTAGACGCGGTCCACCGCGGCCTCCAGGGCGGCCCGGTGATCCTCCGTCAGCACGTTGCGCAGCAGAAGGAACCCCTGCTCGTGGAACTCTTTGCGATCAACATCGCTGATCGGCTCGTAACCGGTCCGGTCACCGTAGTCGAACACCGCCGTCACCCCTCCCCGAGGAATCCGCCATTTCTGGCACAGATCGCCGATGGTAACGCGCCGTCGCCATGGTCGGCTTCCGACACCCGACCAGCGGGAACTGGCCTGACGGTGGACCGTCCAGCGGTGGGACGCCGGGGGAGGACCGGCAGGGCGGCCCGGAGGGAGACGGAGGTCACGCCTCGTCGAAGACCTCGGCGACCACCCGGGCGTCCTGCCGGTCCCGGTCCGAGGTCCGGGACCAGGTGCCCCGGCTGGCCGTCCACTCCAGGTCGGCGAAACGGACCCGCTTGACCCCGTGGTCGTGGGCGTGGGACACCAGCCAGTGGGCGTACCGCCAGCCGTCGCGGGGGTCGGCGGCGGGCACGGTCAGCCCGGTCAGCTCGGCCGCGTCGACCGTGCCCGGCAACCCCCAGTCCAGGGTGAGGCTCTGGGTGAGCGCGGTCGCCGCGGCGACGCCGCGCATCGTCGGCGTACGACCCACGGTGCAGGCGACCGCGGCGGTGGCGTCGCCGAGCAGCGCCCGGGTGAGGACCTCCGACTCGTCGGACCACTTCTGGTACGCCTCGGGGAAGGCCGACCGCTGGACCGCCTGGGCGGCGTCGGTGACCCGCATCTCCTCCCAGCCACGGACCTTCTTGAGCCCGGCGTAGAACTTGTTGGCGGCGTAGCGGGGGTCGCGGATCTGCTCCGGCGTGCCCCACCCCTGGCTGGGCCGCTGCTGGAACAGCCCGATCGAGTCCCGGTCGCCGCCGGCCAGGTTCTCCAGCCCGGACTCCTGGTAGGCGGTGGCGAGCGCCACCACGACGGCCCGCTCGGGCATGTTCCGCTGGATGCCGATCGCCGCGATGGTGGCCGCGTTCGCCATCTGCTCCGCGTTGAGCCGGACGTGACCCTCGGCCCGGACCGTGCAGCTGCGTCCGGCGATCGGCAACCGCAGGTTGTCACGGACGTCCCGGAGGACCAGGTAGATCCCGATGCCGGCGATGACGGCGACGACGAGGCTGGTTGCCACAATTGCCCGAGTTCGCACCCACACCTCCTGATCGACAGTCAGCCAAGCGTACGTCCCGCCTACCACCGGTCCGTTTCCGTCGACCGGTTCGCCCCGGGACTGTCCCGGCTGCACCCCGATGTCCGGCCGGCCGTCCTCCTCCACCTACCCGGCGTCGAGGGCCTCCACCCACCGGGTCGGCCGCTTCTCCCGGAAGGCCAGCACCCCCTCGCGGCCCTCCTCGGAGAGGAAGTAGCCGGTCGAGACGGCGGCGAGGTGGTCCAGCTCACGGCGCAGGTCCGTCTCGGCCGTCCGGCGCAGCAGGTCCTTGGTGCCGGCCAGCGCCCCCGGCGCGCCCTTGACCAGGGCCGCGCACCAGCGGGCCACCGCGTCGTCCAGGTCGCCGGCCGGCACCGCCGTGGTGACCAGCCCGACCTCGGCGGCCCGCCGGCCGTCGAAGGTCTCCCCGGTCAGGTACAGCTCGGCCGCGGCCCGGGAGGTCAGCCGGGGCAGGACGGTCGCCGAGATCACCGCCGGGATCACCCCGATCCGCACCTCGGTGAAGGCGAAGGTCGCGTCCTCGACGCAGACCGCCAGGTCGGCGGCGGCGATCAGGCCCAGCCCGCCGGCCCGGGCGGGGCCGGCCACCCGGGCCACCACCGGCTTCGGGCACTCCCGGACCGCCACCAGCACGTCGCCGAGCTTCCCGGCGGGCACGCTCCCGCTCGCGTACGCCGCGGCGGTCTCCTTCAGGTCGGCGCCGGAGCAGAACACCGGGCCGGTGTGGTCGAGCACCACCACACGGACCGAGGGGTCGGCGACCGCGGCGGAGAGGCCGTCGAGCAGCTCGGTCATCAGGGGCGTGGAGAGCGCATTGCGGTTGCGCGGGCTGTCCAGGGTGAGCGTGGTCACCCCACGGGCCGTCGACACCCGGACGAGCGGGTCGGGAGAGGTCATGTGAGGGCACACTAGTGGCCATGCCCGGCGTCCTTCCAGAAGGCGAATCCGTCCCGACCGACGGGTCGCTGCCGCCGTCCGCCCTGCGCGCGGTCGGCGCGCGGGGGTTCGGGGTCTACGTCCACGTGCCGTTCTGCGCCAGCCGCTGCGGCTACTGCGACTTCAACACGTACACCGCCGGCGAACTCGGCGGCGGGGTGAGCCGGGAGACCTACGCCGACACCGTCCTGGCCGAGCTGGCGCTCGCCGCCCGGGTGCTCGGGGACGCCACGCCGCCCCGGGTGGACACCGTCTTCGTCGGCGGTGGCACGCCCACCCTGCTCCCCGCCGACGACCTGGCCCGCGTCCTCGACGGCATCGACCGCACCTGGGGACTCGCCGCCGACGCCGAGGTCACCACCGAGGCCAATCCGGAGTCGGTCACACCGGAGTCGCTGAAGACGCTGCGGGCCGCCGGGTACACCCGGATCTCGCTGGGCATGCAGTCGGCCGCGCCCGGGGTGCTCGCCGTACTCGACCGGAAGCACTCCGCCGGGCGGGCCACCGCCGCCGCGACCGAGGCCCGCGACGCCGGGTTCGACCACGTCAACCTCGACCTGATCTACGGCACGCCGGGGGAGCGGGCCGAGGACTTCGCCGCCTCGCTCGACCAGGTGGTCGCCGCCGGGGTGGACCACGTCAGCGCGTACGCCCTGATCGTGGAGGAGGGCACCCGGCTCGCCGCCCGGATGCGTCGGGGCGAGCTGGCGTACCCCTCCGACGACGTGGCGGCGGACCGCTACCTCGCCGCGGAGGCCGCCCTCGACGCGGCCGGTTTCTCCTGGTACGAGGTCTCCAACTGGGCCCGGACGCCCGCCGCCCGGTGCCGCCACAACCTGCTCTACTGGACCGGCGGCGACTGGTGGGGCCTCGGCCCGGGGGCGCACAGTCACGTCGGCGGCGTGCGCTGGTGGAACGTCAAGCACCCGAGCGCGTACGCGGCGAGACTGGCCGCCGGGGGCTCGCCCGGCCAGGCGCGGGAGGTCCTCACCGCCGACGAGGCGCACATGGAGGACGTGATGCTCCGGCTCCGGCTCGCCTCCGGGCTACCGTTGTCGGTCCTCGACGCCCCCGGCCGGGCCGGGGCCGAGCGGGCCCGTGCCGCCGGCCTGCTCGCCGAGGCCGAGTACGCCGCCGGGCAGGCGGTGCTCACCCTGCGTGGCCGCCTGCTCGCCGACGCCGTCGTGCGCGACCTGTTGCCCTGACCTGGCCTGACCGGGCCCGGCCGGGGTCTCCCCGAACGGGCCCGACCGGGCGGGTCACTTCACGAAGTTCCGGGTCATCGGGTACTGGTAGAGCAGGTCCTGGTTGGCCTTGAGCGCGGCGACGATGCCGAGCACGATCGGCACGATCGCGAGCAGCAGCGGCACGAAGAAGAGCAGGCCGCAGGTGATCCCGGCGATCAGCCAACCCACCAGGATCGCGACCGCCCAGGTGATCTGGAAGTTGAGCGCGGCGACGGCGTGCGCGCGCACCGCCGGGGACTGCTGGCCCCGGAGCAGGAGCACGATCAGCGGGCCGACCCAGCCGAAGAGGGTGGCACCGACCACCATGCCGATCGGACCCCCGACGTGGGCGAGCACCGCCCAGGTCCGGTCCTCGCCTCCGGGCGATCCGGGTGTCGGGTGCGGTCCACCGGTGCCCGGCGGCGGGTAGCCGCCCGGACCCCCGGTCGGCGGCTCTCCCGACGCCCCGGGCGGCGGAAAGCCCGCCTGCGGCCCCGGCGGGTAGCCGCCCTGCTCCCCGGACGGCGGGTAGCCGCCCTGGTCACCGGGCGGCGGGTAGCCGCCCTGGTCACCGGGCGGCGGGTAGCCGCCCTGGTCACCGGGCGGGAAATGGCCGCTCTGGTCGCCGGGCGGTGGATAGCCGGTCGCGGCGAAGTGCCCGCCCGAGGTCGGGTGGTCGGCCGTCGGGTCGTGAACCGTCGTCGGCGGTTCCGGGGCGTAGGCGGCGTGGCGTTCCGCTGACGGTTCGTCACCCGGTGACCCGTAGCGCTGCGTCGGCGGCTCGTACGAAGGCGCGGAGAGGTTCTCCGTCGGCGGCTCGTACGACGGCGTCGACCAGTTCTCGGTCGGTGGCTCGTACGCAGGCGGGGCCAGGTGCGCGGTCGGTGGCTCGTACGACGGCGCGGAGAGGTTCTCCGTCGGCGGCTCGGGCGTCGACCAGCTCCGGGTCGACGGGGTCAGGTTCTCCGTCGGCGGTTCGGGCGGCGTCGACCAGTTCTCCGTCGGCGCTTCGGGGGCCGGCGCGGAGAGGCGCTCGGTGGGCGGCTCGGCGTACTGCTCGGTGGCGGGCTCGTGGGGCGGCCCGGACCGACCGCCGGACGGGGTGGACCCGCCGGGTGGGGGATACCCGGACGCCCCGTCCGCGCCGGACAGTGGGGTGGTCGGCTCCTCGGGCGTCGACGGGGCCCCGGACGGGGCGAGCGGCATGGTCGGCTCCGGCGGGTACCGGCCGGGGTCGCCCTCGCCGGGCGGGCGCGGCGGTTCAGTCATGCCGGTCACGGTAGGGGCTCCGGGCAAGCCGCGACCAGCGGGACACCGTCCGGATCACCCGGACGGACCGCCACCGTGCCGGGCGGGCCGCGGGGTACAGGTCGACACCGATCATCGCGTCCCGGGGGTGGGCCGACGTAGACTGGCACTCGTTACAGTCGAGTGCCAGGGGCGCGGTCCCTCGCGGTCGGCGGCCGCCACCGGTCGTCGCCGATGGCGGACGTGCACCGCACGACCCTGGGTGCCGACAGGCGTAGGAGGTGGGGAGAGTGGGTCTCGACGACCGGAAGCTCGCCGTGCTGCGCGCGATCGTCGAGGACTACGTCGCGACCCAGGAACCGGTCGGCAGCAAGGCGCTGGTCGAGCGGCACCAGCTCGGTGTCTCCCCGGCAACGGTCCGCAACGACATGGCCGTGCTGGAGGAGGAGGGCTACATCCGGCAGCCGCACACCAGCGCCGGACGGGTGCCCACCGACCGCGGCTACCGCCTCTTCGTCGACCGGCTCAGCCGGGTCAAGCCGCTGAGCCCGGCCGAGCGTCGGGCGATAGAGCGGTTCCTGGTCGGTGCGGTCGACCTCGACGACGTCGTCCACCGCACCGTCCGGCTCCTCGCCCAGCTCACCCGCCAGGTGGCCGTGGTGCAGTATCCGAGCCTGGCCCGTTCCTCGGTGCGGCACCTGGAGCTGGTGCCGATCTCCACCACCCGGTTGATGCTGGTGATGATCGCCGACACCGGCCGGGTCGAGCAGCGGCTGGTGGAGCTGCCCGCGCCGGTTCCCGCCGACGACGTCACCGACCTGCGGCGGCTGGTCAACGAGAAGCTCTGCGGCACCCGGCTGTCGGACACCCCGCCGCTGGTGCAGGCGTTGGTGGAGGAGGTCAGGGTCGGGCTGCGTCCGACGATGACCACGCTCGCCACCGTCCTGCTGGAGACCCTGGTCGAACGGCACGAGGAGCGGATCGCGCTGGCCGGCACGGCCAACCTGACCCGGGGCGGCCTGCTCGACTTCCATGGCTCGTTACGGCCGATCCTCGAGGCGCTCGAGGAGGAGGTCGTCCTGCTCAAGCTGATCGGCGAGGTCGAGCCGAGCACGACCCGGATCCGGATCGGCGACGAGAACGAAATCGACAACCTGCGGGGTACGTCGGTGGTCAGCACGGGTTACGGTCCGGGTGCCACCATCGTGGGTGGGCTGGGCGTGCTCGGCCCGACGCGGATGGACTACCCCGGCACCATCGCCACGGTACGCGCCGTGGCACGCTACGTGGGCGAGCTGCTGGCCCAGAACTGACCAGTCAGGGCCGACGGCCGACTCGGGCCGACGACCGGCGCAACGCGAGACGAACATGAGGACACGGAACGCAGTGGCCAGGGACTACTACGGCATCCTCGGCGTCAGCCGGGAAGCCTCCGACGACGAGATCAAGCGCGCCTACCGCAAGCTGGCGCGGCAGTTCCACCCGGACGTCAATCCGGACCCGGAGGCCCAGGAGAAGTTCAAGGACATCAACGCCGCGTACGAGGTCCTCTCGGACGACCGGAAGCGGCAGATCGTCGACCTGGGTGGCGACCCGCTCGCCCCGGGCGGCGGCGGGGCCGGTCCGGGCGGGCCGGGCGGCGCCGGACCGTTCGTCGGCTTCCAGGACATCATGGACGCCTTCTTCGGCGGGGCCACCGGCTCGCGGGGGCCGCGTCCGCGCACCCGTCCCGGGGCCGACGCGATCCTGCGGCTGGAGCTGGACCTGAACGAGACGGCGTTCGGCGTCGAGGCGCCGATCACCGTCGACACCGCGGTGCTCTGCACCACCTGCTCCGGCGCGGGCACGGCCGCCGGCACCCACCTGGCCACCTGCGAGGCGTGCGGTGGGCGGGGTGAGGTGCAGTCGGTGCAGCGCACCTTCCTCGGCCAGGTCGTCTCGGCCCGGCCCTGCACGGTCTGCCAGGGGCACGGCACCACCATCCCGCACCCCTGCCCGACCTGTGCCGGTGACGGCCGGGTCCGCACCCGCCGCTCGCTGACCGTCAAGATCCCGGCGGGCGTGGAGGACGGCATGCGGATCCGCCTCGCCCAGCAGGGTGAGGTCGGCCCGGGTGGCGGCACCGCCGGCGACCTCTACGTCGAGATCCACGAACGGCCGCACGACGTCTACTCCCGCAAGGGCGACGACCTGCACTGCCGGGTGACGGTGCCGATGACCGCCGCGGCGCTCGGCACCCGACTGACCATCAAGACCCTGGACAGCGAGGAGATCGTCGACGTCAAGGCGGGCACCCAGCCGGGCAGCACGATGCGGTTGCGCGCCCGGGGCGTACCGCACCTGCGCGGCACCGGCCGGGGCGACCTCTACGTCCACCTCGACGTGCGGACTCCGACCAAGCTCGACGCCGACCAGGAGCGGATGCTGCGCGACTTCGCCAAGACCCGGGGCGAGGAGGTCGCCGAGCTGAGCAAGCAGGGCGGCTTCTTCTCCCGGATGCGGGACGCGTTCAACGGGCACGGCTGAGTGTCGGCGCCGCTGTTCCTGGTCGAGGCGCTGCCCGTCGCCGACACGCTGACCCTGGGCGGACCGGAGGGTCACCACGCGGCCACCGTGCAACGGCTCCGGGTCGGCGAGGAGCTGCTGCTCGCCGACGGCCGGGGCGGCACGGCCGCCGCCGTGGTCACCGCCGTCGGCCGGGGCACTCTCGACCTGGCCGTCA
Source organism: Micromonospora sp. NPDC023956 (assembly GCF_040639195.1). Lineage (NCBI taxonomy): Bacteria > Bacillati > Actinomycetota > Actinomycetes > Micromonosporales > Micromonosporaceae > Micromonospora > Micromonospora sp. NPDC023956. Next base: position 70,357 of record NZ_JBEZZN010000017.1, on the reverse strand, counting down.
CCTCCCGGGGGTACGTCGACGCGTCGGTCCCCCGGATCGTGGTGGTGCAGGGCATCGCCAAGGGCGACCGGGGCGAGCTGGCCGTCCAGGCGATGACCGAGGCCGGGGTGGACGAGATCGTGCCCTGGGCGGCGTCCCGCTCGGTGACGCAGTGGCGCGGCGAGCGGGGAGTCCGGGCCCGGGAGAAGTGGACGGCGACCGCCCGGGAGGCGGCGAAGCAGGCCCGCCGGCCCTGGCTGCCCGTGGTGGCCGGGGCCCCCGACGAGTCGACGGCGACGGTCGCGGCCCGGATCTCCGGAGCCGCCGCCGGGTACGTGTTGCACGAGGAGGCACAGGACCGGCTGACCACCGTCGAGCTGCCGACGACCGGTGAGATCGTGCTGGTGGTGGGACCGGAGGGCGGGATCGCCCCGGCCGAGGTGGACGCCTTCCGGGCCGCCGGAGCCCGTCCGGTCCGGCTCGGGCCGGCGGTACTGCGCACCTCCACCGCCGGGGTGGCGGCGCTCAGTGTGCTCGCCACCCGCCTCGCCCGCTGGTGACCGGGGCCACGCTCACAGGCGCGGGAAGACCTGGACGGTCTCCTCGTCGGGACTGAGGTCGAGCCCGGCCGGGCCGACGATGAGCGGGTCGGGGGTGCCGAGCACGTCCCGGTCCTTGTCGGTGTAGTCGAAGCGGTTGAGCACGTGGCGCATCGCCTCCAGCCGGGCCCGCTTCTTGTCGTTGCTCTTGACCACGGTCCACGGCGCGTCGGCGGTGTCGGTGTAGAAGAACATCGCCTCCTTGGCCTCGGTGTACTCGTCCCACTTGTCCAGCGAGGCGACGTCCATCGGGGAGAGCTTCCACTGCCGTACCGGGTCGACCTGACGGATGGCGAACCGGGTGCGCTGTTCGTTCTGGGAGACCGAGAACCAGAACTTGACCAGCCGGATGCCGGAGCGGACCAGCATCCGCTCCAGTTCGGGGGCCTGGCGGAGGAACTCCAGGTACTCCTTGCGGGTGCAGAAACCCATCACCCGCTCCACCCCGGCCCGGTTGTACCAGGACCGGTCGAAGAGCACGATCTCGCCGGCCGCCGGCAGATGGTGCAGCCAGCGCTGGAAGTACCACTGGGTGGACTCCCGCTCGTTCGGCTTGACTAGGGCGACCACCTTGGCCCCGCGCGGGTTGAGGTGCTCCATGAAGCGCTTGATCGTGCCGCCCTTGCCGGCCGCGTCCCGCCCCTCGAAAATGATCACCATCCGCTCGCCGGTCTCCTTGATCCAATCCTGGAGCTTGAGGAGTTCGATCTGGAGCAGCCGCTTGTGGTGGTCGTACTCCTCGCGCGGCATGCGCTCGTCGTACGGGTAGTCCTCGCGCCAGGTGTCCACCGGGCTGCCGTCCGCGCGGAGCAGCACGGGGTCGTCGTCGTGGTCGTCGACCACCTGGTAGTCGGCGGTCAGGTCCAGCAGCTCGGCGTCGGCCATGTCGGAGGTCCTTACCCCGGAACCGGACCGTCAGCCGTCCCGGAAGCTGGGAGTTCGCTGGGAGGATAGCCTCAGGAACGCAGGTAGGACGCGCCGTTCAGGTCGACGATGGTGCCCGAGGCCCACTCCGCCTCCGGTGCGGCGAGCCAGTGCACCGCGGCGGCGATCTCCTCCGGCTGGGCCACCCGGTCGAACGGGCTCTGCGCCCGCACCGCCGCGCCCCGGGGCGACTTGAGGTGCTCGTTGGTCATGTCGGTCTCGACGAAGCCGGGCGCCACCGTCGCCACCGCGATGCCGTACGGGGCCAGCGCCACCGCGAGGGACTGTCCCATCGCGTTCATCCCCGCCTTGCTCGCGCCGTACGCCGGGTTGCCCGGCTCCCCGCGGAACGCCCCCCGGGACGAGACGTTGACGATCCGGCCGCCCCGGCCGCGCATGTGCTGGGCGGCGCACCAGGCGGCGTTGGCCGCGCCGAGCAGGTTGGTGTCGACGATCTGCCGCCAGCGCTGCTGCCACTGCTCGTACGTGGTCTCGAAGACCGGGTGCGGCGGATCCGCCGGGCCGAACACCCCGGCGTTGTTGACCAGCACGTCCAGTCCGCCGAGCCGGGCCGCCGCCTCGTCCACCGCGGCCCGGACCGCGTCCGGGTCCGCCAGGTCGGCCCGGACCACGACGTGTCCGTCGCCGGGCAGATCCGCCCGGAGCCGTTCGGCCAGTTCCGCCGAGTCGCGGTGGTGGATCGCCACCCGGTCGCCGCCCGCCGCGAACCTGCGGGCCACCGCCCGGCCGATGCCGCGCGAGGCCCCCGTCACCAGTACCGCCCGAGATTCCACCCGTCCATGATCCCCGACCGCCGTCCCCCGCTCGGGCCGGGGCCGCTGGACGACCTGGACGACCTGCGGCGACATGCCGGCCCGGCTCGGCGGGATGCCGGTGACGCCCGGCGGCCCTACCATGCGTCGATGAGTTCCGACTGCCTGTTCTGCCGCATCGTCGCCGGGGAGATCCCGGCCACCATCGTCCGGGAGACCGCGACCACGCTGGCCTTCCGGGACATCGACCCGAAGGCCCCGGTGCACGTGCTGGTGATTCCCAAGGTGCACTACGCCGACGTGGCCACGCTCGGCCAGGGCGACCCGGAACTGGCCGGCCAGGTGCTCGCCACCGCCGCCGAGGTGGCCGAGGCCGAGGGGCTGCTCGCGGACGGCTTCCGGCTGCTGTTCAACACCGGTGGGTACGGCGGCCAGGAGGTGTTCCACGTGCACGCCCACCTGCTCGGCGGCGTGCCACTCGGCCCGATGCTCGCCCGCTGAGCCCCGGCACCCGCCCTCCGCGGTGGTAGGGAGGGACCCGCTGCTGAGCAGCGAGCGGCAACCGGGACCCCCTCCCTACACTTGCGGGGTGGTGGAGATCAACGTGCGGCTGGGGCGGATGGTGCGGCAGGTGCAGGCCGGTGCCCGGGTGCCGGCGCTGTCGGTGGCCCTGCACCGGGCCGACCGGCCACCGTGGAGCATCACCGTCGGTGCCACCGGCAACGACGCCCCGCTGACCCCGCTGACCCCCTTCCGGATCGGCTCGGTCACCAAGACCTTCACCGCCGTCCTGGTGCTCCAGTGCCGCGACGAGGGCCTGCTCGACCTGGACGACCCGGTGGGACGGCACCTCGACGTGCCCGCGCACGGCGAGATGACCGTCCGCCGGCTGCTGTCGCACACCTCGGGCCTGCAACGGGAACCGTACGGCGACATCTGGGACACCCTGCGGGCCCCCGGTGTCGAGCAGCTCCTCGCCGACCTCACCCGGGCCGAGCGGGTGCTGCCCCCGGCCCGCCGCTTCCACTACTCCAACCTGGGGATGGCCCTGCTCGGGGAGCTGGTCGGGAGGCTGCGCGGCGGCACCTGGGTGGAGGTGCTCGCCGAGCGGGTTCTCGCGCCGCTCGGGCTGACCGCCACCACCACCCGGCCCGGTCCGCACGCGGCCACCGGGTTCCTGGTCGATGCGTACTCCGACCACGTGCGGCCGGAGCCGCCGACCGACTTCGGCGCGGTGGGGCCGGCGGCGCAGCTCTGGAGCACGGCGGGGGACATGGCCCGCTGGGCGGCCTTCCTGGCCGACCCGGTCGCGCTGGATCCGACCGGCGCGGTGCTCGCTGCGGCGACCCTGGACGAGATGCGCTGGCCGCGTACGGTCACCGACGAGACGAACTGGGTCGACGGCTTCGGCCTCGGCCTGATCCTCGTGCCGCAGCCGAACCGGGTGCTGCACGTCGGGCACGACGGGGCGATGCCCGGTTTCCTCGCCTCGGTCTACGGCCGACGGGGCGGTGACGGGACACCGGCGGCGATGGGCTGTGCGGTGCTCGGGTCGGCCGGCACCGCCCGGCCGATCTTCGATCTGCCGCACCGGCTGCTCGCCGCCTCGGTGGAGCACGACCCGGCCGACATCGAGCCGTGGTCGCCCGGGGAGCCGGCCCCGGAGGTGTACCGGGATGTGCTGGGCCGCTGGTGGGGCGAGGGTTTCGAGTACGTCTTCTGCTGGCGGGACGGGGCGCTGCGGGCCCGCGGGGCGGAGGATCCGCCGGGTAAGCCGGCGGCGGTCTTCGCGCCGCTGCCGGACCGGCCCGACGTGCTGCGGACGGTTTCCGGGCGCGAGGTCGGGGAGCTGCTCCGGCTGACCCGGGACGAGCGGGGGACGGTGCGCCGGATGCACTGGGCGACCTACCGCTTCACCCGGGACCAGCAGACCTTCGACGGGTACGACGTGCGCTGGCCGGGTCAGGGCTGAGCCGGGACGCCTCCCGGCCCCGGCCGCCCGGGCGGCTTCGGCGTGCCGGGACGGCGGTTCGTCGACCCACGGCGAGCGCGACGGGGACCTGGCCGGGACGGCGGTTCGTCGACCCACGGTGAGCGCGAGGTGCCGGGGCCGGCGGATGCCGACCCCGGCCGTGCGGCGCGAGGGCTCAGCCGATCGTGGCCAGCGCCGGCCAGCTGTCCCGGAAGACCTGGGCGCCCGCGGCGCCGAAGCCGCCGAAGTTCCGGTCGACCTGCGCGGCCTCCGCGCTGGCCGGGTACGGGTTGGTGCAGCCGGTGCCCGCGCTGCCGCCGGACATGAGCAGTTGGCACTGGCCGTTGTAGTTGTCGGGCAGGCCGAGGATGTGCCCGATCTCGTGCGTCATGATCCGCAGCGGGGCGTACTGCTGCGCCTGGGCGGTGTCGATGACGACGTAGCCGTTGCCCAGGCTGCGCCGGACGGCGTACGAGCCGCCGCCGGTGGTGTAGTAGATCATCAGGTTCGAGCCGCACTTCGACATGGTCAGGTTGTTGGTGTAGTTGTTCCAGATCGACGCGGCCTGGTCGGCGATGCCGGCGTACGGCCCGGCCTGGCTGGTGTTGTAGCAGACGGTGGCGTTGACGACCTCGGCGGCGGCGGGGGCGGGGTTGGCCAGTCCGAGGCTCAGCACGGTGGCGGCACCGGCGACGAGGGTGGCGAAGCGGCGGCCGATCCTTCGTGGGGACACGAGTCACACTCCGTTCAGGGTGGGAGACGGGGGGTGAACGAATCCTAGGGATAGGCAGGCATCGATATCAATTCTGCCCGTTATGATGTTGATCAGATATAATGCTGGCTGATGTCGCGATCATGGCTTTCCTGGCGATCTTCTGGCGCCGCCCACCGCGGTGGCGAGGGAAATGGGCCGGGTGTCTCCGGTACCGACCCGATACCATGGGAGTAACGTCCGTACGCCGAGCCAGCTCAGGCCGGCGCCGAGAGCGAGAGCAGGTGGCGCAGGGCCCGACGGCCCGACCTATGACCGGCACCCCACCTCCCGGCCCGTCCCGGGCGCAGACCAGGATCACCGTCTCCGATCCCAAGATCATGGTCAACCTCCTCGGCGCGGGCGACGAGATCCTGCGCCTCGTCGAGCGTTCGGTCGACAGTGACGTGCACGTCCGCGGCAACGAGATCACCATCACCGGTGCGCCCGCGGACAACGCCCTCGCCGAGCGCCTCTTCGGTGAGCTGCTCGAACTGATCGAGAAAGGCGAGACACTGACCACTGACGCCGTGCGGCGTACCGTCGGCATGCTCGAGCAGGGCGGCACGGAGCGGCCCGCCGAGGTCCTGACGCTGAACATCCTCTCCCGGCGCGGGCGCACCATCCGTCCGAAGACGCTGGGGCAGAAGCGCTACGTCGACGCGATCGACGTGCACACCATCGTCTTCGGCATCGGCCCCGCCGGTACCGGCAAGACCTACCTCGCGATGGCGAAGGCCGTGCAGGCGTTGCAGGCCAAGCAGGTCAACCGGATCATCCTCACCCGGCCGGCGGTCGAGGCGGGGGAGCGGCTGGGCTTCCTGCCCGGCACCCTCAACGAGAAGATCGACCCGTACCTGCGCCCGCTCTACGACGCGCTGCACGACATGCTCGACCCGGAGTCCATCCCCAAGCTGATGGCGGCCGGCACGATCGAGGTCGCGCCGCTGGCCTACATGCGCGGCCGGACGCTGAACGACGCCTTCATCATCCTCGACGAGGCGCAGAACACCACGCCCGAGCAGATGAAGATGTTCCTGACCCGACTGGGCTTCGGCTCCAAGATCGTGGTCACCGGCGACATCACCCAGGTCGACCTGCCGGGCGGGACGAGCAGCGGTCTGCGCGTCGTCCGGGAGATCCTCACCGACGTCGAGGACGTGCACTTCGCCCAGCTCTCCAGCTCGGACGTGGTCCGTCACCGGCTGGTCGGGGAGATCGTCGACGCGTACGCCCGGTGGGACGCCGAGCGGGAGAACCAGCAGGGACAGAGCGTGCACGCGGTGCCGGGCCGGGCCGCCCAGGGCGGCGGCCGCGCCGGTCGCCGCCGCTAGAGCAGAGGAAAGACGTGTCCATCGAGATCGCCAACGAGTCCGGTGTCCCGGTCGACACCGACGCCGTACTCGCCGTCGCCCGGCACGCCCTCGACGAGATGGGGGTCAACCCCCTCGCCGAGCTCTCCGTGCTCCTGGTCGACATCGACTACATGACCGAGCTGAACCACCGCTGGATGGGCGGCGACGGCCCGACCGACGTGCTGGCCTTCCCCATGGACGAGGGCAGCGTCGACCACGGGCCGGGGGAGAGCACCGGCCCGGCCGGCGAGCCGGCCCTGCTCGGTGACATCGTGCTCTGTCCGGAGGTGGCGGCCAAGCAGGCGGCCACCGCCGGGCACAGCGCCGCCGACGAGCTGCACCTGCTCACCGTGCACGGGGTGCTGCACCTGCTCGGGTACGACCACGCCGAACCGGAGGAGGAGCGCGAGATGTTCGGGCTCCAGGCGAGGCTGCTCGCCAGTTGGCGGTCGACCCGAGCCACGTGATGGACACGCCGATACTCGCCGCCGGCGCCACCGCCGGCCTGCCCGACCTGCAACTGCTGATGTTCGCCGCCGGCCTGGTGGTGGCCGCCGGCGTCATCGCGGCGACGGAGGCGGCGCTGGCCGCCATCTCCCCGGCCCGCGCCGCCGAACTGGCCCGGGACGGGGTACGCGGCGCGCGTACCCTCCAGGTGGTCGCCGCGGACGTGGTCCGCCACCTCAACCTCCTGCTCCTGCTCCGACTGCTGGCCGAGCTGACCGCGACCACCCTGGTGGCCCTGGTCGCGGTGGACACCTTCGGCGCGGGCTGGCGGGCCGCCCTGGTCACCGCCGGGGCGATGACCGTGATCAGCTTCGTGGTGGTCGGCGTCGGGCCGCGCACGATCGGCCGCCAGCACGCCTACGCGGTCGGCCGGACGGTCGCCCCGCTGGTCCGCTGGCTGGGCCGGGTGCTCAACCCGCTCGCCTCGCTGCTCATCCTGATCGGCAACGCGGTCACCCCCGGCAAGGGGTTCCGGGAGGGGCCCTTCGCCACCCAGGTGGAGCTGCGCGAACTGGTCGACCTGGCCGAGCAGCGCGGGGTGGTGGAGCACGGCGAACGCCAGATGATCCACTCGGTCTTCGCCCTCGGCGACACCATCGCCCGTGAGGTGATGGTCCCGCGTACCGAGATGGTGTGGATCGAGGAGAGCAAGACGCTCGGTCAGGCCCTGGTGCTCTTCCTGCGCTCCGGGTTCTCCCGGATCCCGGTGATCGGCGAGAACGTCGACGACGTGCTCGGCGTGCTCTACCTCAAGGACGTCATCCGGCGTACCCAGGGCGGCGGAGCCGACGCCGAGGGGACGCCGGTGGCCGAGCTGATGCGCCCGGCGACCTTCGTACCCGAGTCCAAGCCGGTCGACGACCTGCTCTCCGAGATGCAGGCGGCCCGCAACCACCTGGTGATCGTCGTCGACGAGTACGGCGGCACCGGCGGCCTGGTCACCATCGAGGACATCCTCGAGGAGATCGTCGGCGAGATCACCGACGAGTACGACATCGAACGCCCCCCGGTGGAGCACCTGCCGGAGAAGGGGGCGGTGCGGGTGACCGCCCGGCTGCCGGTGGAGAATCTGGGCGAACTGTTCGACGTGGAGCTTCCCGCCGACGAGGTGGAGACCGTCGGTGGCCTGCTCGCCCAGGCGCTCGGTCGGGTACCCATCCCGGGCGCGGAGGCGGAGGTCGCCGGGCTGCACCTGGTCGCCGAGGGCACCACCGGTCGGCGGAACCGGATCGACACCGTGCTGGTGCGCCGGGTCGGCCCGACCGACGAACAGGAGAGCCCGGGGCGGGGTGAGCAGGCCGAGCCCCGGGGAGGACACCCGAACCGTTCCGAGGAGAGGCAACCCGCCGATGCCTGAGTCACCCGCCGTACCGTCCGTTCCCGCCCCGACCGACTTGAGCGTCGAGGACGCCAAGCTGGTCACCCTCGCCCGGGGGGCGCGGGGCCGGGTCGGTGCCGTCGAGGGCGCGGCGGTCCGCGACCAGGACGGCCGGACGTACGCCGCCGCGAGCGTCTCGCTGCCGTCGTTGGCCGTCACCGCTCTCCAGTTGGCGGTCGCCTCCGCGGCGGCGGCCGGCGCGTCGCGCCTGGAGGCGGCGGTGGTGGTGACCGAGGCGTCGACCCTGGACACCGCCGGGCACGCCGCCGTACGGGATCTCGCGACGGACGCGCCGATCCACCTGGCGGCCCCGGACGGCACCGTCCTCGGCACGGTGGTCGAGTGACCCGCCGTGAGGACGCCGGCCGCCGTGAGGACGCCGGCCGCCGTGAAGACGCCGGTCGACGCGACGGGGCGGGCTTTGGCGGCGTGGGCTCCGGCGGGACGGTCGGCGGTGACCGGCCCTACCGGGCGGGGTTCGCCTGTTTCGTCGGGCGGCCGAACGCCGGCAAGTCGACCCTGACCAACGCCATCGTCGGGCAGAAGATCGCCATCACCTCGAGCAAGCCGCAGACCACCCGGCACGTCATCCGGGCCGTCCTGCACCGGCCGGACTCCCAGCTCGTCCTGGTGGACACGCCCGGCCTGCACCGTCCCCGGACGTTGCTCGGCGAACGCCTCAACGACCTGGTCCGGTCCACCTGGAGCGAGGTCGACGTGATCGGCCTCTGCATCCCGGCGAACGAGCCGGTCGGGCGGGGTGACCGCTTCATCACCGGTGAGCTGGCCGAGCTGAAGGCGACCGTCCTCGCGGTGGTCACCAAGACCGACCTGGTCGACAAGAGGCGGCTGGCCGAGCAGTTGCTCGCGGTCAGTGAGCTGGGCGAGTTCGCCGACGTGGTGCCGGTCAGCGCGGTCTCCGGGCACCAGGTGGACACCCTGGTCGAGGTGATGACCGGCTACCTGCCGCCCTCGCCGCAGCTCTACCCGGACGACATGCTCACCGACGACCCCGAGCAGGTGCTCGTCGCCGAACTGGTCCGGGAGGCGGCCCTGGAGGGCGTCCGGGACGAACTGCCCCACTCGATCGCGGTGATCGTCGAGGAGATGATCCCCGAGGGCCAGGTCATGAAGATCTACGCCGACGTGTACGTCGAGCGGTCCAGCCAGAAGGCGATCGTGATCGGCCACCGGGGCAGCCGGTTGAAGGACGTGGGCACCCGGGCCCGTCGGCAGATCGAGGAACTGCTCGGCACCCGGGTCTACCTCGACCTGCACGTCCGGGTGGCGAAGGACTGGCAGCGCGACCCGAAGCAGCTGCGCCGGCTCGGTTTCTGACCGACGGCCGACATCGGACGGGCGGGGCCGGGCTGGCCCCGCCCGCCCCCGCTGTCAGGTCGCCCCGCCCGGGGCGACGGTCGGCGGGGCGATCGTCGGCGGCCAGCGGGCGGTAGGCGGCGGGCGGCAGGCGGCAGGGCGCCGGGCGGCAGGGCGCCGGGCGGCAGGGCGCCGGGGGCCGCACTACGGCCTGCGGTTGGGGACCGAACCGCACTTCGAGGCTTTTGTGGGATTCCTCACTTTCAATCGCCCAGGCCGGGCGTTTCCCGCCAGCGGTGCGGAGGGTAGGACGAGAACCCGTCCTTGCCCCCGGACATAGACGCAGGCTGATGCGAAACCGATACCTGGATCTGCTGCGCTTCCTTGCGATCATCCGAGTCGTGGTCTACCACGTCACCGGGTGGGCCACGCTCACCCTGGTCTTCCCGGCCATGTCGGTGATGTTCGCGCTGGCCGGCTCGCTGATGGCCGCCTCGCTCGACCGCTCCGGTCCCGCCGCGGTCGGCCGACGGTTGCGCCGGCTGCTGCCCTCGCTCTGGGTGGTCGCGGCGATCTTCGTACCGGCCATGGCGATCAGCGGTGGGCTGTCGGTGAACTGGCGGCTGCTGCTCTGGCTCTTCCCGATCACCGATCCGCCGGTCAACGGCTGGGGCGCCCTCGCCCTCAGCGTGATCTGGTACCTACGCGACTACCTCTGGTTCGTACTCGTCTCCCCGGCGGCGCTCTGGCTGTTCCGGCGGGCCCCGCTGCCCACCCTGCTCGCCCCGTACGTGCTGCTGGTCGTGGTCGAGTTGGGCTTCCCCGGCGCGCCGGTCGTGCTGCGCGACTTCGGCCTCTACTTCGGCGCGTGGCTGCTCGGCTTCGCCCACCACGACGGCATGCTGCGCCGGCTCTCCCGACGGCTGCTGGTCGCCGTCGCGGCACTGCTGGCTACCGCCGGCGGCGCCTGGGTCCTCACCCACCCGGGAGCGCGCGGCTACGACCTCAACGACATCCGGATCGGCAACGCTCTCTGGGCGGCGGCGTTCGTCCTGATCGCCCTCGGGTTCGCCCCCTCCGCTGCGGCCTGGGTAGACCGCAACGCCCTGTTCGGCCGGGCGGTGACCGTGTTCAACCGGCGGGCGCTGACCGTCTACCTCTGGCACATGCCCTTCGTGGTGGCGCTCACCCCGCTGGTGGACGTGGTCGGCTGGTCCCACCAGGACCTGCTCGGCCTCGCCATCCGGGTGGTGCTGGTCTTCCTCCTGGTCGGGGTGGTGACCGCGCTGGTCGGCTGGGTCGAGGACGTCGCCGCCCGCCGTCGGCCCGAACTGCTGCCCGGCGGGCGACGTACCCGCCCGGGGTCGGCCCCACCCGCCGACGCCGCCCCGACGGCCGCCGGCGGGCCCGGTGCCGGGCCCGGACCGGGCGCCGTGCCCCGCCCCCGCCCCACCGCCGGTGCCGTGACCCGTTCCGGTTCCGCCGGCGGGATGCGGGTCGGACCCGACGCGGAGGCGGTCTCCCCGGCCGAGGCCGCCTCGGTCCGGTGAGCCGACCGGGCGCCACCCGGATCACGGGGGACTGCGGCCGGCGGGGAGAATGGTCCGGTGGCCGGGTACCGCCGACAGCTCTACCGCGACGACGCGGTGGTGCTGCGCGTCCAGAAGCTCGGCGAGTCGGACCGGATCATCACCCTGCTCACCCGCCGGCACGGCCGACTGCGCGCGGTGGCCCGGGGGGTCCGCCGCACCACCTCCCGCTTCGGCGCCCGACTGGAGCCGTTCGGCCACGTCGACGTCCAGCTCGCCGGGGACCCGAAGGGCAACCAGGGCAGCTCGCTGCACACCGTCAGCCAGGTCGAGGGAATCGACCTGTACGGCAAGCGGTTCCTCGGTGACTACCCCCGCTACACGGCGGCCAGCGCGATCGCCGAGACCGCCGAGCGGCTCACCCCGGTCGAACGGGAGCCCTCGCTGCGGCTCTTCCAGCTCACCCTGGGCGCGCTGAAGTCGCTGGCCCGTGCCGACCACGACACCACCCTGGTGCTCGACGCGTACCTGCTGCGCGGGATGACGCTGGCCGGCTGGGCGCCCGCGCTGGTCGCCTGCGCGGTCTGCGGAACGCCCGGTCGGCACCGGGCGTTCTCCGTACCGGCCGGGGGGTGTGTCTGCCCGGACTGCCGCCCACCCGGCGCGGCCCACCCCGCCCCCGCCACCGTCGACCTGATGTCCGCACTGACCACCGGCGACTGGATGGTCGCCGACGCCACCCCCACCGCCGTACGCCGGGAGTGCAGTGGACTCGTCGCGGCGCACCTCCAGTGGCACCTGGAACGCGCGTTACGCTCGCTGCCGCTGGTCGACCGGGGCACCCCGACGACCGGCCCGGTCGGGTCGCGCGGCAGCGACGGGCCGGTGGAGCGGGTGTGAGCAGGGGGAGTACCGAGTGATCCGATCGATGAGGACGGGCCGGCGCACGCCGACGCCGCCGACGCCGCACCCGTCCGGGGCCCGGCCGCCGGCACTGCCCGCCGAGGCGCTGCCGAAACACGTCGCGGTGGTGATGGACGGCAACGGTCGGTGGGCCAAGGAGCGGGGGCTGCCCCGCACCAGGGGCCACGAGGCGGGCGAGTTCTCCCTCTTCGACACCGTCGAGGGCGCGATCGAGCTGGGCATCCCCTACCTCTCGGCGTACGCGTTCTCCACCGAGAACTGGCGACGTTCCCCGGACGAGGTCCGCTTCCTGATGGGCTTCAACCGGGACGTCATCCGGCGTCGTCGGGACCAGCTCGTCGACCTGGGCGTCCGGGTGGTCTGGTCGGGGCGGGCCGGTCGGCTCTGGAAGAGCGTGATCGGCGAGTTGCAGACCGCCGAGGAGATGTCGAAGGACAACTCCACGCTGACCCTCCAGTTCTGCGTCAACTACGGCGGCCAGGCCGAGATCGCCGACGCCGCCGCCGCGATCGCCCGGGACGCCGCCGCCGGCAAGCTGGACCCGGCGAAGGTCACCGAGAAGACCGTCGCGAAGTACCTCTACCACCCGGAGGTCCCCGAGGTGGACCTCTTCCTGCGTCCCTCCGGCGAGGAGCGGATCTCCAACTTCCTGCTCTGGCAGAGCGCGTACGCCGAGCTGGTCTTCCTGGACACCCTCTGGCCGGACTTCGACCGTCGCCACCTCTGGTACGCCTGCGAGCTGTACGCCCAGCGCGACCGGCGGTTCGGCGGCGCGCTGCCCAACCCGGTCGCCCCACCGGCCCCGCTCGCCTGACCCGTCCGCCGGCCGCCCCGCTCGCCTGAGCCGGCCACCCGCCGCGCCCGTGCTTACCGGCGGCGCCTCCTGGGTACTGCCTGGTCAGCAGCTATCCAGGGAGGTGTACCGACAATGATCCAGAAGCGGATCGGGCAGTGGGCGGTCATGGCGGTCGCGGTGCCGCTGGCGGCTGCCGGCGCACGACGCATCAGCCACAGCATCGAGGCCCGGCGCGGCCCGTCCGGCGTCAGCCGGATGCTCAGCAAGGGAGCCGACCTGCTCCGCCCGCAGAAGGCGAAGCGGCGCCGGTTCTGGTGACCGGCCGGCGGTGCCGTCCTCCACGGCACCGCCGCGCCGCGACGGTGGTGGAGCGGGCCGGGCGGACGCACCGGTGACGGCTGCCGTAGGGCAACCGCCGCACCGGGGGCGGGCTACCGTCCGTACCGTGGTCATCGAGCTGACGGCGGCCGACGGCACCTCGTCCGGGCCGGCGGTGGCGTGCTGGACGACGAGGAGTACGCCCGGATGCGGCGGCATCCCACGGTCACCGCGGTCGAGATCCCCGACGCCGGCCACGACGTGCACCTCGACAGCCCGCAGCGGTGGCGGAGCGTCGTGACGAGCTTCCTGCGCCCGCCGGGGTAGCCCGCAGCGGTGGCGGGGCGTCGTGACGAGCTTCCTGCGCCCGCCGGGGTAGCCCGTAGCGGTGGCGGGGCGTCGTGACGAGCTTCCTGCGCCCGCCGGGGTAGCCCGTAGCGGTGGCGGGCGGTCACCCGGTCCAGCGCCGGATGCGGCAGGGGGGCCGTTCGCCTCACCCTCCGGCGAGGCGGGCCTCGATGTGGGCGACCTTGCCGGTCAGCGCGTCCGTCACGCCCGGCCGCACGTCGGCCTTGAGCACGACGCTGACCCGGGGCGCCTGCGCGGAGACCACGTCGACCGCCCGCTTCACCACCGCCATCACCTCGTCCCACTCGCCCTCGACGGTGGTGAACATGGCATCGGTACGGTTCGGCAGGCCGGACTCCCGGACCACGCGTACCGCCTCGGCGACCAGGTCACCGACGGACTCCCCGACGCCGAGCGGGGTGATCGAGAACGCGATCAGCATGCTTCCGATCGTCCCCGGTAATTCGGGTGCGCGCCAGGCGGACCTCCGATAGCGTCCAGGACATGCGCTACTGACGCCCTTGTGCCGAGCCGGGTCCACCGCCGATCGCCGTGGACCGTGCCGCCGGGCGTGCGCGTCCCCTGTTCCGTCGCTGTCGCGACGTCACCCGTGGTCGGCCGTCCCGGTGCACTCCCGATTCCCGCTCGCCGACCGTACCGGTTGTCCCGGACGGTCCCTCGCCGAAGGAGGCACCGTATGCCCGCGAAGCGTAAGCCGAAGAAGAACCGTCCGTCCGCGCCGAAGCCGTCCCTGCTGGAGGTGACCCCGCCGGACCTGGACACGATCGAGGTGGCCCCGGTGAGTCCGCCGACCGGCTCCACCCCGCCGCCGGCTCCGACGGCCGGGCCGCCCCAGCGGGGCGCCGCCTTCGTCGCCGGACGCGGCCGGTCCGCCGCCCAGGGCCGGCAGTACGCCTTCCGGCGCAGCTGACCGGTCCCGGGATGGCCGGGGCGATCACCGTCCCGGCCATCCCCGTCCGGCCGGCTTCGCTCCGGCCCGCCCTTCGTTTCGCCGATGTGGGGGTGTTCCGGTGCGCGGGCACCCCCGAGTCGCCGAAGGCGCGAAGGGCGGGCCAGGGTGGGTGCCTGGATTGCCGGAAGAACGGCGTTGCATCCCACTTGGCCGCGCCGCTATCTTGCCGGCGTGGAGATCGTGACGCGCGCCGATCGGCCCGAGCTGCACGAGGCGGCGGCTGTCGTCTTCCGGGAACGCTGGCCGGAGTTCGTGTTCCACGACGACGTGCCGAAGCGGTACCTGGGCCGCGCCGGGGAGTACTTCGCCCAGTACGACATCGTCGTGCTCGACGGGGACGCTGTCGTCGCTGGCGGTTGGGGAGTGCCGATGGCCTGGGACGGCAGCGTCGACGACCTGCCGTCCGGCTACGACGACGCGTTGATCCGTGCGGTGGACGGCAGAGAGGCCGGCATCGAGCCCACGAGCCTGAGTTTCATGGCGGTCGCCGTGGGCGCGTCCCACGACAGACGCGGCATGGCCGGTGTCGTGCTCGAGGAACTGACGCGACGAGCGTGCAGCGCCGGCCTCACGCATGTGGTCGCTCCGCTCCGGCCGACGTGGAAGCACCGCTACCCGATGGTGTCGATGGCCGAGTACGGCGGATGGACCGGCCCGGACGGACTCTCGATCGATCCGTGGATCCGCACCCATCAACGCATGGGAGCCCGCGTGCTCTGTCCAGCTCGACGGTCGATGGTGGTCGAAGGAACGGTCGCCGAATGGGAGAGCTGGGCGGACATGCTGTTTCCCGTCACCGGAGAGTACGTGGTTCCCGGTGCGCTCAACCTCGTGCTGATCGACCGGGAACAGGACCGAGGCGTGTACGTCGAGGAGAACCTGTGGGTTCAGCACCGCTGAACTCGGCGACGGACCGGGTAACCGGTGGAGCCTTTCCCGCTCCTGGTGTAGACACGGGCGGATGCGACCACGACCGGGCTCCCGACTACTGGTTCCCCCGACACTGTCCCCGCGCGATGGCCTGGGTACGTGCGACGAGTCGCGCGGGGCGGGGCGGACGGGGCGGGTCAGCCGATCAGCGGGCGGAAGGTGCCGAGCGCGACGCTGACCGCCAGCGCCCCGCCGGCCAGCACGGCCGCCCCCACCACCAGCAGCCCGTCCGCGACGGTGAACCGTTGCCGGCGGGCGACCGTGCGCGGGGTGCCGGCGTCGAAGCCGCGCGCGTCCATCGCCACGGCCAGCCGGGTGCCCCGTCGGATCGCTCCGACCAGCAGCCCGAAGGCGGTGGAGACGAAGAGCCGGAGCTTCGCCAGCGGGTTACGGCCGGCGTCCACGCCCCGGGCCCGCCGGGCCAGGCTGATCATCTGCCACTCCTGGCCGAGTATCGGTACCAGCCGGAACGCGGCCAGCGCGCCGATGGCGAACCGGGGCGGGGCCTTGGCGTTCTGGATCAGCGCGTCGGCCAGGTCGGTCGGGTCGGTGGTGGCGAAGACGATCACGCCGGGCAACGCCACCGCGAGCATCCGCAGCACCAGCCCGAGCGCGGTGACCAGCACCCCCGAGGTGACCAACACCGGACCGGCCTCGACGAGCACCCGTCCCTCCCGCTCGGCGGCGAAGAGCACCAGGGTGACCACGATGCCGACCGCGCCGAGCAGCAGCGGCCAGGCCCGCCGGGCGAGTACCGCGTACCGGACCCCGAACAGCGGCAGCACCGCGAGTTCGATGGCGATGGCGATGGCCGGGGCGACCGGGTCGAGGGTGGCGACCAGGGTGAACGAGAAGAGCAGCGCCGCCGCGAGCTTCGCCACCGGGTTGCGCCGGGCCAGCGGCGCGGCCGGGTCGGCGACCGGTTCCAGGCTGATCACGACGTCGCCTCCCCGCTCGCACGGGCCCGGTCCAGGATCACCCGGCGGTCGGCGAGGGCGTCGACGAAGTCCGCGTCGTGGGTGACCGTCACCAGGCCGTGCCCGGCGTCGCGCAGCCCGGCGAACAGGTCGACCAGCTCCGACCAGGTGCGCCGGTCCTGCCCGAAGGTGGGCTCGTCGCAGACGAGCAGGCGGGGCGCGGTGGCCAGGGCGGTCGCCACGCTCAGCCGCCGCGCCTCCCCGCCGGAGAGGGTGTACGGGTTCGCCCCGGCCAGCCGCTCCAGCCGTAGCCGGGTCAACAGCTCGTCCACGACGGCGCGGACGGACGCCTCCGGTCGGCCGGTGCGGCGCGGTCCGAGGGCCAGCTCGTCGAAGACCGTACCGGTGACGAACTGGTGTTCCGGGTCCTGGAAGACCGAGCCGATCCGCCGGGCCAGGGCGGGTGCGCGCCAGCGGTGCGGAGGAGTGCGCCGGTCGGCGTCGGCCAGTTCTCCGCTGGCGGTCAACCGGCCGGTGCCCGGTCGGAGCAACCCACCGAGGAGCAGCGCCAGGGTGGACTTGCCGGCGCCGTTCGGGCCCAGGACGGCGAGCGCCTCGCCGGCGCGTACCGCCAGGTCGGTGGGGGCGAGCCGGGGTGGCAGGCCGAGCCGGTCGGCGGTGAGCAGCACCTCTCCGGCGGGCGCGACCGCCCGGCGGGGCGGCACGGGGTGGTCCGGCACCCAGACTCCGTCGTCGGCGAGCGCGGCACCGTGCTCGGCGAAGACCCGCTCGGGCGGCCCGTCCGCCCGGACACCCCCACCGGCGGCGAGCACGACCACCCGGTCGACCAGGGGCAGGGCCTCGGCGACCCGGTGCTCGACCAGGACCAGCGTGGTGTCCGCGTCCAGCGCGTCGGCGACCGCGCGCCGGACCAGGGCCGCCCCGGCCGGGTCGAGGTTGGCGGTCGGCTCGTCCAGCAGCAGCAGTCCGGGCCGCAGCGCGAGCGCGCCGGCCAGGGCGAGCCGCTGCTGTTCCCCACCGGAGAGCGCCGCGGTCGACCGGTCGCGCGGGTACGGGAAGCCGACCCTGGCCAGCGCCTCGTCCACCCGGGGCCAGATCTCCTCCGCCGGCACGCCCCGGTTCTCCAGCCCGAACGCCACGTCGTCGCCGCAGCGGGCCATCACCAGCTGGCTCTCCGGGTCCTGGAAGACCATGCCCACCCGGTCCCGTGCCTCGGCCGGCGGAAGCCCGTCGACCTCGACCACGCCGGCCCGCTCGCCGGAGTCCTCCGGCAGCAGCCCGGCCAGCGCGGCCAGCAGGGTGCTCTTGCCCGCGCCCGAGGCGCCGAGCAGCAGCACCCGCTCGCCGGCCTCGATGCGCAGGTCGACGTCCCGGACGGCCCACGCCTTGCGGCCCGCGTGCCGCCACCCGAAGCCGCGTACCCGAACGGCGACCCCACCCACCGGTCAGACGGGGGTGCGGTCGCGGGCGGCGGGCAGGTGGGCCAGGGCTCCGGTGTGGGCCAGGGCGGTGGTCAGGGCGTGTCCGCCGGCACCGGCGACGACCGCCGCGCTGACCACGGTGAGCAGCGCGTACGGGATGCGGTAGCTGGTCAGGTCGTACTTGGCGTTCCAGACGAAGAAGTCGAACAGCGCCGCGCCGACGCCGGTCAGCGCCCCGGCGAGCAGCGCGGTCGGCAGCCGGAACGAGCGGTACCGGAACGCGGCGAAGGCCAGCTCCGCGCCGAGACCCTGGACGATGCCCTGCGGGATGACCGTGCCGGCCCACTGGCTGCCCAGCAGCGCGGAGAGCACCGCCGCCACGGTCTCGCAGTACAGGGCCGCGCCGGGCTTGCGGATCACCAGGCCACCGACCACGGCCGGCATCAGCCAGACCCCGTAGAGGAGGGTCTGCGCCGGTGGGAAGAAGGCGAACGCGCCGGAGGTGGCGCTCCACACCAGGCCCCAGGCCCAGAAGATGACGCCGAAGGCCACCGCGATCACCGAGGCGACCACGATGTCGATGGTGCGCCAGCGGGGGTTGTCGAGCTTGCTCATGTGTACTGCTCCCAGTCCAGGTACGAACCAGGCAAGACGCACGCCGTGCGACCGGTGGCACCGGACGACGACGGGCTGGAGGATGACCGAGCTCCCTGCGCTGGCATTACCCAGATCAGGTTCGAGGGTCTGCGGGCACGGTGCCCGCACTCTCAGCGCTGTGCGCTCCCCTGTCGGAGGTGAAGTTGTCTGGGCAGACGCTAGCACCGAGACGCCCCGGAACCCAGGGGTACGTCCTGCGGAGAGAGTCGGCCATGTCACTGTCCGGGTTAGGGTGAGCTGCTCCCCGCACCCGTCGACCCGGAGGGACCACCGTGACCTCTGCCGACCAGGCCACCCCGCGTCCCGGTCGACCCGACGCCGCCGGTGCCGCCGACGAGGCCGTCCGGTCCGGCCCGACGCCGGCGCTGGACGTGGTCGTGCCCGGCGTACCCGAGGGGGCACCGACGCCCGACGGACCGGAACGCCACGCACCGGTCCTCGGCGGACCGGAGCAGGGTGGACCGGGCCGGTGGCTCGGCGGGCGGGTCGGCTCGGTGGAGGTCCTGGCCGGCGTCCTGGTCCTGCTGGTGGTCTTCCGGGGGCCGATCGGCACCGCGATCTCCGCGCCCCGCCTCCAGACCTGGACCACCGTCTTCGTCTCGGTGATGGTGCAGGCGATGCCGTTCCTGGTGTTCGGGGTGCTCCTCTCGGCGGTGATCGCGGTCTTCGTGCCGCGCTCCTTCTGGGCCCGGGCGCTGCCCCGGCACCCCGCGCTCGCCGTGCCGGTGGCCAGCGCCGCCGGGGTGGTCCTGCCCGGGTGCGAGTGCGGCTCGGTCCCGATCGCCGGGTCGCTGATCCGCCGGGGTGTCACCCCGGCCGCCGCGTTGGCCTTCCTGCTCGCCGCCCCGGCGATCAACCCGATCGTGCTCACCGCCAC
The DNA here is from genome assembly GCF_040639195.1 of Micromonospora sp. NPDC023956. NCBI lineage: Bacteria > Bacillati > Actinomycetota > Actinomycetes > Micromonosporales > Micromonosporaceae > Micromonospora > Micromonospora sp. NPDC023956. The sequence goes on along the minus strand of NZ_JBEZZN010000017.1, from coordinate 51,091 downwards.
CGCGGTCGCCTTCCCCGACAACCCGGAGATGGTCCTCGGCCGGGGGCTGGCCAGTCTGGTCGTCGCCATGATCATGGGTTGGCTCTGGCTGCGGCTGGGCCGGGCCGACTGGATCCGGCTGCCGCACCGTCCGGACCTGGACGGACTGGGCCGGGGCGCGGCGTTCTGGTCGGCGGTACGCCACGACGTGATCCACGCCGGCGGGTTCCTGGTGCTCGGCGCGATGGCCGCCGCCAGCATCAACGTGCTGGTGCCGGAGCGCTGGTTGCAGACCCTGGCCGACGACCCGGTGCTCTCGGTGCTGGCCCTGGCGGTGCTGGCCGTCCTGCTCTCCATCTGTTCGGAGGCGGACGCCTTCGTCGCCGCGTCGCTGTCCCAGTTCTCGTTGACCTCCCGGCTGGTCTTCCTGGTGGTCGGTCCGATGGTGGACCTGAAACTCGTCTCGATGCAGGTCGGAGCCTTCGGCCGGCGGTTCGCGTCCCGGTTCGCCCCGACGACCTTCGTGGTCGCCGTACTGGTGGCCGTCGGCGTGGGAACGGTGGTGGTCTGAGTGAACCGGCAGGCCCAGGCGGTCGTCCTGCTGCTGCTCGGGGGAGCGGTGCTGCGGGCCAGCCTCACCGACCTGCACCTGCGCTACGTCAAGGAGGGGCTGCGTCCCTTCCTGGTCGCCGCCGGACTGCTGCTGGTGGCCACCGCCGCGATGACCCTCTGGTACGAGCTGCGCCCCGTCGCGCCGGACGCCCCGGAGCCGCCCGACGACCACGGGCACGACCACGGCCACCACGGTGCGCGGGTCGGCTGGCTGCTCATCCTGCCGGTACTCGGCCTGCTGCTGATCGTCCCGCCGGCCCTCGGTTCGTACGCGGCCGGACAGGCCGGGACGGTGCTGTCCGACCGGACGACCTCCGACTACCCGCCACTGCCCGAGGGGGACCCGGTCCGGATCACCGTGCTGGACTACGCCTCCCGGGCGCTGTTCGAGCAGGGACGATCCATCGGGGACCGGCGGGTCCAGCTGACCGGATTCGTCGTCACCGGCCCGGACGGGCAGCCGATCCTGGCCCGCATGATCCTGTCCTGCTGCGCCGCCGACGGCCGCCCGGTGAAGCTCGGCCTGACCGGTGACGTCCCCGCCGGCCTGGCCGACGACACCTGGGTCGAGGTGACCGGTCGCTACACCGACCGGATCGGCCGGGACCCGGTCAACGACGCGGAGGTGCCGTACCTGGAGGTCGAGTCGTGGCGTCAGGTGCCGACCCCGAAACAGCAGTACGAGTGAGCGGTCGCGGCGATGTCCGCGCCGGCCCGTCGCCGGTAGGCTCCGCCCATGAGGATCCATGCGCGTGGGCTGGCGTTCGAGGTGCACGTCGACGGTCCGGACGACGGTGAGCCGGTGCTGCTCCTGCACGGGTTCCCGCAGCACAGTGGCGAGTGGACCGACCTGCTCCCGGCCCTGCACGCCGCCGGACTGCGGACGTACGCGCTGGACCAGCGGGGCTACTCGCCCGGCGCCCGGCCCACGGCGGTGGAGGCGTACCGACTGGCCGAGTGCGTCGCCGACGCGGTCGCCGTCCTCGACGCGCTGGAGGTGCCCGCCGCGCACGTGGTCGGCCACGACTGGGGCGCGATCGTGGCCTGGGCGCTGGCCGCCGGGCACCCGGACCGGGTGTCCACCCTCACCGCCGTCTCGGTACCGCACCCGGCTGCGATGGCCCGGACCATCGCCGGGGACCGGCGGCAGAAGGCCCGGTCGGCGTACATGGGACTGTTCCGCAAGGAGGGCACGGCCGAGAAGGTGCTGCTCGCCCTGCACGCCGCCGCCCTGCGCAAGCTGCTCGGCGGGGTGGGGGACCGGGATCGGGTCGACACGTACGTGCAGCCGATGCGGGAGCCGGGCGCGCTCACCGCGGCCCTGAACTGGTACCGGGCCATGTCCGGCCGGGAACTGGTGGGCACCGGGCCGGTGTCGGTGCCGACGACGTACGTCTGGAGTGACCGGGACGCCGCCGTCGGCCGGACCGCCGCCGAGGCGTGCGCCGGCTACGTCACCGGCCCCTACCGCTTCGTCGAGCTGACCGGGGTGACCCACTGGATCCCGGACGAGGCGCCCGGTGCCCTGGCCGAGGCCGTGCTCGCCCAGGTGGAGGCGGTACGGTGAGCGGCCCGGTGGACATCCCCGAAAGGGACGCGACGACCCCGCCGGTCAGCGCCGAGGGCTACCTGGCCGCGTTGACCGGGACGATCGCCCGGGTCGCCGCCGACCAGCGTGAGGCGGTGGCCCGCGCGGCCGACCTGGTCACCGACGCGCTCCGGGCCGGCGGGGTGGTGCAGGCGTTCGGCACCGGACACTCCGAGGCGTTGGCGTTGGAGATCGCCGGCCGGGCCGGCGGGCTGGTGCCGACCAACCGGATCGCCCTGCGGGACCTGGTGCTGTACGGCGGCGCGCCGCTCGACCTGCTCGAACCCACCCTGGAACGGGATCCGGCGGTGGCGCACCGGCTCTGGGAGCTGGCCCCGGTGCGTCCACCGGACGTCTTCGTGATCGCCTCGAACTCCGGTATCAACGGCGCGGTGGTGGAGTTCGCCTCCCTGGTCAAACGGCACGGTCACGGGTTGGTGGCGATCGTCTCGGCGGCGCACTCGGCGCGGATGCCGTCCCGCCACCCGGACGGGCACCGGCTCGCCGACTTCGCCGACGTGCTGCTGGACAACGGGGCCCCGTACGGTGACGCGGCCCTGCCGCTGCCCGGCGGGGGAGCGGTCGGCGCGGTCTCCTCGATCACGGCCGCCCTGCTGGCCCAGCAGATCGTGGTGGAGGTGGTGGCCCGACTGCTCGCGGCGGGGGAGCCGCCGCCGGTCTACCTGTCGGCCAACGTGCCGGGCGGCGACCCGCACAACTCCGAACTGGAGGCCCGGTACGCCGGCCGGCTGCGCCGGGGCACCTGACCCCCCCGCCGACCGCCTGCGGAGCCGAAGGGCCCCCGACCGTTTCCGTAGTGCGGTTCGTCGGCCGCCTTGAGGGAGCTGACCCGGAGGCGGTTCGTCGTCCGGTCCGGACCCTGCTGTCCGGTCGGGCCGCCGATCTCCGCCGGTGTCGTGCTCCTCCGGTCGGACGCCGATCTCCGCCGGTGTCGTGCTCCTCCGGTCGGGCGCCGGCTCCGGAAGCGGACATGTGAATGCGTTTCGTGGTGTCCGGCATGGGGCAATCGCTGTGCTGCCGGCAGGGTGGAACGTGCCGCCGGCTCGGGTGCTCATGCGGAGGTGGCGGTTTGTCCAAGGAGACCGAACGGCAGCGTTGGCAGCGCAACTTCGCCGATCTGTTGCAGGAGCTTCGGGTCGCCCAGACGGGCGTGCAGATTCTCTTCGCCTTCCTGCTCACACTTCCCTTCAGCGCCGGTTTCGGCGACACCACCGGCTTCCAGAAGGACGTCTACGTCGTCGCGCTGCTCTCCGCCGCCGCCGCGACGGCAATGATCATCTCGCCGGTGGCGTTCCACCGGGCGCTGTTCCGGCAGGGCCGGAAGCCGGAGCTGGTCCGCTTCGCGCACCGGATGGCCAGTGGCGGCCTCGCCTTCATGCTGATCGCGATGGTCAGCGCGGTGCTGCTGATCACCGACTTCATCCTGGACCGGCCGATCGCCTTCCTGCTGAGCGCGGTCACCGGTCTGTGGTTCCTCACCTTCTGGGCGATCCTGCCGTTCTCCCGCCGCAACTGGGGCGAGGACGACCTCGACGACGAGGACGACGACCCCCGTCCGGGCGAGTGCGACTGAATCACCCCGGAACGCCCACGGGGCGGGCTTAGGCGACGCTACTCCTGGGTAACCCCAGGGGTGGCGTCGCTTCCTGTCGACCCGCCAGGGGCGTCGCGGCCGGATCGAGGGACCAGGGGGCAGCATGAGCACCACGCAGCACGACCGCCCGGCGTCCGACCCCGACGGGGTGGGGCCGCTGCCGAAGGAGGCGGGGCAGGTCTCGGAGAAGGAGGCCCGGCAGGTCGCCGAGGCGGCCCGCGAGTCGGCCTGGGACCGGCCGAGCTTCGGCAAGGAACTGTTCCTCGGCCGGCTCCGGCTCGACCTGATCGACCCCTGGCCGCGTACCGATCCGGCGGACGCCGCCCGTGGCGAGGAGTTCCTCACCACCCTGCGCGCCTACCTCGAGTCCGAGGTGGACGGCGCGGCGATCGAGCGGGACGCGTCCATACCGGACGAGGTGTTCCAGGGGCTGGCCCGGATCGGTGCCTTCGGCATGAAGATCGACCCGGCGTACGGCGGTCTCGGGCTGAGCAACCTGCACTACTGCCGGGCGCTGATACTGGCCGGCTCGGTCAGCCCGGCGATCGGCGCGCTGCTCAGCGCCCACCAGTCCATCGGCGTGCCGCAACCGCTCAAGATGTTCGGCACCCAGGAGCAGCAGCAACGCTTCCTGCCCCGGCTGGCCGCCGGTGAGGTCTCCGCGTTCCTGCTCACCGAGCCGGACGTCGGCTCGGACCCGGCCCGCCTGGGCAGCACCGCCGAGCCCACCGCCGACGGCACCGGATACCGGCTCAACGGGGTGAAGCTCTGGGCCACCAACGGCACGATCGCCTCGCTGCTGGTGGTGATGGCCCGGGTGCCGGCCGGCGAGGGGCGCCGGGGCGGCATCACCGCCTTCGTGGTCGAGGGTGACGCCGAGGGGATCACCGTCGAACGGCGCAACGCCTTCATCGGCCTGCGCGGGCTGGAGAACAGCCTGACCCGCTTCCACGACGTCTTCGTGCCGAAGGAGAACGTCATCGGCGGGGAGGGCCGGGGTCTCAAGATCGCCCTCAGCACCCTCAACACCGGGCGGCTCTCGCTGCCGGCGATGTGCGTCGGCGCCGGCAAGTGGTCGTTGCACGTGGCCCGTCAGTGGGCCGCCGACCGGGTGCAGTGGGGCCGTCCGGTCGCCGAGCACGAGGCGGTCGCCACCAAGCTCTCCTTCATCGCCGCCACCACGTACGCGATGGAGTCCATGCTGGACCTCTCCTGCCTGCTCGCCGACGACGACCGCAACGACATCCGGATCGAGGCCGCCCTGGCCAAGCTCTACGCCAGCGAGATGGCCTGGCGGATCGTCGACGAACTGGTGCAGATCCGGGGCGGACGGGGCTACGAGACCGCCGATTCGCTCGCCGCCCGGGGGGAGCGCCCGGCCGCCGTCGAACAGCTCCTCCGCGACCTCCGGATCAACCGGATCTTCGAGGGCTCCACCGAGATCATGCACCTGCTGATCGCCCGGGAGGCGGTCGACGCGCACCTCTCCGTCGCCGGGGACATCATCGACCCGGACGCCGGGCTCGGCCGCAAGGCCCGCGCCGGGGCCCGCGCCGGGGCGTTCTACGCCCGGTGGCTGCCCACCCTCGTCGTCGGCCGCAGCCAGGCACCCGGGGCGTACGCCGAGTTCGGCCCCCTCGCCGGTCACCTGCGCCACGTCGAGAAGACCTCGCGCAAGCTGGCCCGCTCGACGTTCTACGCGATGTCCCGCTGGCAGGGGAAGATGGAACGCAAGCAGGCCTTCCTCGGCCGGATCGTCGACATCGGGGCGGAACTGTTCGCCATGTCGGCGGTCTGTGTCCGCGCGCACGCCGAACGGGACACCCACCCCGAGGGGCGGGAGCTGGCCGACCTGTTCTGCCGGCAGGCCCGACTGCGCGTCGAGGCGCTGCTCACCAACCTGTGGTCGAACACCGACCCGGTGGACGTGGTCGCCGCCCGACGGATCGTCGCCGGCCGCTACGCCAGCCTGGAGGAGGGCGTCCTCACCCCGCCGGACGACCTGCCCTGGGTGGCCCGCTGGTCGCCCGGCCCGTCCACGGTGCCCGACGTCCGCCGCCGCATCCCGCCCCGCTGACCGCCGGAACCGGGGTGGCCGCCGACGCCGGTGGCCACCCCGGCCCGGTTCGCCGGGCGCCCGCCGACCCCGGTCAGGCCCGGTGGGGCCCGGTCAGCGATTGACCGCCCAGACCAGCACGGCCACCAGGATGATCCCGTTGAGCACCCCGAGCACCACGTACGCCGTGGAGGGCATCTTCTGCCCGCGCCGGGCCAGACTCATCAGGTAGCCGGCGTAGCCGAGCAGCAGCAGGGCCATGACGATCAGGAAGTAGAGCACCGGTCGACCTTAGCGGTCCGCCCGCAGGCCGAGTTCACGCAGCTCCAGCGCGGCCAGGGCATCGACGGTGTCCGGATCGCCGCGCCGCCACGCCTCGGCCACGTCCGGGGCGATCCGGGTGAGCCGGCCCAGCGGCTGTCCGGCCAGCGCCCGCAGGGCGAGCAGGTCCCGGCCGGCGGGCGCGGACCGCAGCGCCGCCGCCGCACCGGCCCGGCGCATCCACCTCAGGCGCAGCGGCAGCCAGCCGAACAGCACCAGGCCGAGCGGGAACACCAGCACCGCCACGGCCAGCGCCCAGGCCAGTTGGTCGACCAGTTCCTGCTGGTCACGCCCGGCGTCGGCGACCGCGCGGGCGGCCTCGGCGGCCCGCTCGAACGGGGTGGTCAGCTCGTCGCCGACCAGCGGCACCCGGCCGATCTTGCCGCCGGCGTCGGCCAGGTTGTCGGCCAGCCCCGCACCGGCCCCCTCCAGCTTCCGGCCGGGGACGGCGAGCCGCCCCACCAGGTCGTGCAGCCACATCGCGCCCCGGATCGCGACGTACACCCAGGCGACGACGAGCAGGTCGGTGACGAGTTGACGGGCGGCGGTGGGAAAACGGTCGGCGTAGATCCTCACGCCGCACAGCGTGCCATGCGGCACCGCCCGCCGCAGACCGCGTCGAGTCGGTGGGGAGCCGGCGGCCGGATCGGGGCGCAGGCCGTCCCGCCGCCGACCCGCGCCCGGCCGACGGCGTCAGCCGGCGGCGGCGCAGGCCGGGCAGGTGCCGAAGATCTCCAGGGTGTGACTGACGTCGGAGTAGCCGTGCTGGGCGGCCACCCGGTCGGCCCAGGTCTCCACGGCCGGACCCGCCACCTCCACCGTCCGCCCGCAGGACCGGCAGACCAGGTGGTGATGGTGTCCCTCGCTGCACCGCCGGTAGAGGTGTTCGCCACCCGGCGGGCGCATCACGTCGATCTCGCCCGCGTCGGCCAGCCCCTGAAGGGTCCGGTACACGGTGGTCAGGCCGACCCGTTCGCCCCGCTCGCGGAGCATCGCGTGCAGGTCCTGCGCGCTGTGGAAGCCCTCCAACTCGGCGAGCAGCGCACTGACCGCCGTACGCTGCCGGGTGTTGCGCACGGCCGTACCGCCCTCGCTCACGCCGCCTCCCCCGCACCGGTCCCGACGCGGGAGCCGGCCCCGCTGGTCCGCTCGCTCTGGTCGCTCATGTCCCCTCCCCGGCGTGGCTGACCGCGTCGGCCACGATGTGCGCGACGTGCTCGTCGACCAGGGTGTAGGCGATCTCCCGGCCCCGCCGGGAACCGCGCACCACACCGGCTCCGCGCAGCACCCGCAGGTGCTGGGAGACCAGGGGCTGCGTCGCGCCGAGTTTCTCCACCAGTTCGTGGACGCAGCGTTCACCCTGGGCAAGCTCGCTGACGATGGCCAGCCGGATCGGCGCGGAGAGGGCGCGCAGCAGGTCTCCCGCGCCCTCGTACGCGTCATAGCCGTTGGTGCTGGTCACCCTGCAACGGTAACCAATGCCGGGACGACCGGGGGGAGCAGGATCAGCTCAGCACCACCTCGTGCGGCTCCGCCGGTGCCGGTGCGGTCGGCGTACGTCGCCGACGCAGGGCCCGCCAGGCCGCCGCACCGACCGCGACGACGAGGAAGGAGGCTATCGCGAGCACCACCACGGACGCGCCCGGAGCGGTGTCGGCGACCGCCGCGACCCAGACCCCACTGCCGGCGGCCAGCAGGCCGACCGCCATCGCCATCGCCATCGTGCTGCGGAAACCCCGGGTGACCTGCTGTGCGGTGGCCACCGGGACGACCATCAGCGCGCTGATCAGCAGGACCCCCACCGCCCGCATGGCGATGGTGACGGTCACCGCCGTGGTCACCGCCAGCAGCAGGTTGAGCGTACGGACCGGCAGGCCGGAGACGCGGGCGTACTCCTCGTCGTGGCAGACCGCGAAGAGCGCGGGACGCAACGCCACCATCACGACCAGCACCGCGGCCCCCAGCACCGCGATGGTGACCAGGTCCGTCCGGGAGGTCGTGGTCAGCGCGCCGAACAGGTACGCGTTCAGGTTGGCGTTGCTGGCGTCGGAGAGCCCGACCAGCATCACGCCCCCGGCGATGCCGCCGTAGAAGAGCAGCGCCAGGGCCAGGTCGCCGGAGGTGCGGCCGCGTTCCCGGACCAGCTCGATGACGATCGCGCCGAGAGTGGCGGCGAGCACCGCCATGATCACGGGCGACTGGTGGAACAGCAGGCCGGCCCCGACCCCGGTCAGGGCCACGTGACCGATCCCGTCGCCGATCAGCGCCAGCCGCCGCTGCACCAGGTAGATGCCGAGCGCCGGCGCGGCGAGCCCGATGATCAGCGCGCCGACCAGGGCGCGGAGCATGAAGTCGTACTGGAAGAGGCTCACGGCGTGCTCCACAGCCCGGCGGGCTCCTCGGGACCGTGCGGGTGCACGTGGTCGTGGTCGGGGTCCGCGTGGTGGCCGGCCGGCTCCGGGACCGCGCCGTCGTGCGCGATGCCGCCCTGGTGGACGACGACCGCCCGGCTGATCAGCGGACGCAGCGGACCGAGCTCGTGGGCGACCAGCAGCACCGTCCCGCCGCCGGTGACGAACCCCCGCAGCGCCTCGGCGAAGGCCTCCTGGCTGACCGCGTCCACCCCGGCGGTCGGCTCGTCGAGCACCAGCAGTTCCGGCTGGCCGGCCAGCGCCCGCGCGATCAGGGTGCGCTGCTGCTGGCCGCCGGAGAGGGTCGCCACCGGGTCACCGGCCCGGTCGGCGAGCCCGACCGCACGCAGCGCCTCGGCGACCGCTGCCCGGTCGGCGCGACCGGCCGGGCGCAGCATGCCCCGCCGGGCCAGGCGCCCCGAGGCGACCACCTCCGCGACCGTCGCCGGTACGCCGCTGCCGGCGCCCAGGCGCTGCGGGACGTACCCGATGCGGTGCCACTGCCGGAAGCGGCGCAGCGGCGTGCCGAAGAGGGTGACCCGCCCGGCGCCGAGCGGCACCAACCCGAGCACCGCCCGGATCAGGGTGGACTTGCCGGAGCCGTTGGCCCCGAGCACGGCGACGACCTCACCGGCGGAGAGCGCCAGCGAGACGTCCCGGAGCACGGGGCGGCCGTCGTAGCCGACCACCCCGTGCTCCACGGTCACGACGGGTTCGCTCACGAGCAGCCCAACGCCGTCCGTAGGGTCTCCAGGTTGCTGCGCATCACCGAAAAATAGTCCCCGCCGGTGTTGTCGGCGGAGAGACCCTCGATCGGATCCAACACCGCGGTCTTCGCCCCGACCTCCTTGGCGATGGTCTCGGCGACCTTCGGGCTGACCAACGTCTCGAAGAAGATGGTGGTGGCCTTGTGCTCGCGGGCCTCCTCGGTGACCTCGGCGAGGCGCTGCGGGGACGGCTCGTTCTCCGGGCTCAGGCCGGAGATGCCGATCTGCTCCAGCTGGTAGCGCTGGGTGAGGTAGCCGAACGCGGTGTGGCTGACCACGATCTCCCGCCGCTGGCAGGTCTTCAGCCCCTGGGTGAACTCGGCGTCCAGCTTCTCCAGCTCGGTGCGGAGCGTCTTCGCCCGGGTGGTGTAGTCGGCCGCCCGGTCCGGGTCGGCCTTGCCGAGCCGCTCGGCGAGCGTGTCGGCGATGGTGGCCAGCCGGGTCGGGTCGAGCCAGACGTGCGGGTCCTTGGCGCCGTCGGTCTTCCCGGCGGGCTCCGCCTTCTCCTCCTCGTGGCCGTCCTCGCCCTCGTGGCTGTGACCGTCCTCGCCCTCGTGGTCGTGGTCGTGCCCGCCGGCCGCGGCGTCCAGCAGCGGCTGCACGGTGGCCACGTCGAACACCCGGTCCCCGCCGTTCTGCTCGACCGCCTCGTCCACAGCCGGCTGGAAGCCCTTGAGGTAGACCACCAGCTCGGCCTCGCTGACCTGGCCGACCTGCCCCGGGTTCAGCTCCAGGTCGTGCGGTTCCGCGCCGGGCTTCGCCAGGTTCACCACTGTCACCGCGTCGCCGCCGACCCGCTCGCTGACGAACTGGAGGGGGTAGAACGCGGCCACCACGTCGACCCGCTGGGGATCGGCACCGGCCACCTCGTCCGAGGAGCAGGCCGTGAGGGCACCGAGAGCGAGCAGGGCGGAGGAGGCGGCGGCCAGGACACGCGGAGTGGAACGGATGTTCATGTTCTCCACCTTCCGCTGCAACGACAATGATTGTCAAAAACGCATGCTTGCATGTGAACAACCACGTCACCAGCGGCGGAACCGTCGCCACCCCCGATCCGGTGGCGCGGTGGGGTCAGGTCAGAGCAGCTTGGCGAGCGCGATGGCGACCAGCAGGGTGAGCATCAGCAGCCGGATCAGCCGGGTCCTGGGGGTCTGCACCGGCCAGGTCAGCCGCATCAGCGCCACCAGCGCGGCGGCCAGCAGCAGGAGCAGCACCCCACCGACCGGGCCCGGGGCGAGCAGGCCCACCAGCACCAGGGCGAGCACGGCCAGGAACACCCCGGTCGGATTCGCCCGGGACAGGCGGGCCAGCAGGGGACTCTGCGTACGCTGCATCCCACAGACTCTACGAGGAGGACGCCCGGTGCTCGTCACCAACCGGTTCGTGGTCGACGAAGACGTCGCCGCCACCTTCACCGAGCGGGCGCACGCCGCCCTCGCCGCGCTCGCCGCCCGCCCGGGATACCTGCGCGGGGAACTGCTGCGGGCGCTCGACGACCCGCGCCACTGGTGCCTGGTCACCGAGTGGGAGTCGGTCGGGGCGTACCGGCGGGCGCTGGGCGGGTTCGACGTCAAGATCCAGGCCACTCCGTTGCTCGCCGAGTCCGTCGACGAGCCCTCGGCGTACGAGACGCTGGCCAGCGCGGGACCGGACGGCGCGGTGACGATCTCCACGAGTGATCGGGCCGCTGGTCCGTACCGCTGACCCTCGGGCACTACCCTCTCGGATATGACCGCACCCGGACCGGCAGCCCCGTCGCCGTACCCCGTGCTGCCCGGCCCCGAGGGGCCGGAGGGGCACGGCGTACCCGCACCACCGGCCGGTCCCGGAGTCGCCCCGCCGTTCGCCGCCCCGCCCACCGAGGGGCGCAGCGCCCGGATGTGGCTCGGCCTCGGCGCCGGGGGCCTCGCCCTGCTGCTCTGCTGCGGCGGCGGGACGGCGACCCTGGTCGGGCTCGCGGTGGCCGGCACCCAGGCGCTCGACGAGCAGGGTCGCGCGGTCACCGGCGACTACTACCGGGCGCTCGTCGACGACCGGTACGCCGAGGCGTACGACCTGCTCTGTCGCGACCTGAAGGAGCGGGAGTCCCGGCCGGAGTTCGACCGGCGGGTGACCGCCGAACCGGCGATCACCTCCTACCGGGTGGGCAGCGTCGACCTGAACGACTTCACCGTTCCGGTCGACGTGGTCCTCGACGGGGGCGGCCGGGAGACCCAGCGGGTGACCCTGTCGCAGAGCACCACCACCGGCCAGTTCGAGATTTGCGGCGTGAGCTGACCAGGTCGGTTCCCCGGAACACCGGCCCGCCCGGCCGGTGCCGGCCCGCCACGCGGGTGGGCAGCTCACCGGGAGTATCCTGCTGAGCTCGGGGCGGTGGTGGCCGTACCGTAGTCCCGAACCTGTCCGGAACCACTCTCTGTCCCCGCCGACCGCCAGTCGGCGTAGGAGGAAACATGCCCGCCGACCGTATCGACGCCGTCGTCAGTCTCGCCAAGCGCCGGGGCTTCGTCTTCCCCTCCAGTGAGATCTACGGAGGTACCCGGTCGGCGTGGGACTACGGTCCGCTCGGTGTGGAACTCAAGGAGAACGTCCGCCGGCAGTGGTGGAAGACCATGGTCCAGCAGCGCGACGACGTGGTCGGTCTCGACTCCGCGGTGATCCTGGCCCGGGACGTCTGGGCCGCCTCCGGTCACCTCGACGCCTTCGTCGACCCGCTGACCGAGTGCCAGTCCTGCCACAAACGGTTCCGGGCGGACCACCTGGAGGAGGCGTACGAGGCCAAGCACGGCGCGCCGCCGGCCTCCCTGGCCGAGCTGAACTGCCCCAACTGCGGCAACAAGGGCACCTTCACCGAGCCGAAGATGTTCAACGGCCTGATGAAGACCTTCCTCGGCCCGGTGGAGAGCGACGAGGGGATGCACTACCTGCGCCCGGAGACCGCGCAGGGCATCTTCGTCAACTACAACAACGTGGCGACCACGGCCCGCAAGAAGCCGCCGTTCGGCATCGCCCAAACCGGCAAGTCGTTCCGCAACGAGATCACCCCGGGCAACTTCATCTTCCGTACGCGCGAGTTCGAGCAGATGGAGATGGAGTTCTTCGTCGAGCCCGGCACCGACGAGCAGTGGCACGAGTACTGGCTCGCCGAGCGCTGGAACTGGTATGTCGACCTCGGGCTCTCCGAGGAGAACATGCGCTTCTACGAGCACCCGAGGGAGAAGCTCTCGCACTACTCGAAGCGGACCGTCGACATCGAGTACCGCTTCCGCTTCGGCGGCACCGAGTTCGCCGAGCTGGAGGGCGTGGCGAACCGGACCGACTTCGACCTCTCCACGCACAGCAAGCACTCCGGGGTCGACCTGTCGTACTTCGACCAGACCAAGGGCGAGCGCTGGGTCCCGTACGTGATCGAGCCGGCCGCCGGCCTCACCCGGGCGGTGCTCGCCTTCCTGCTCGAGGCGTACGACGAGGACGAGGCCCCGAACACCAAGGGCGGGGTGGACAAGCGCACGGTGATGCGCTTCGACCCGCGCCTGGCGCCGGTGAAGGTCGCCGTGCTGCCGCTGTCGCGCAACGAGGCGCTCTCCCCGAAGGCCCGGGGCCTCGCCGCCACCCTGCGCAAGCGCTGGGTGGTCGAGTTCGACGACTCCCAGGCGATCGGCCGCCGGTACCGTCGCCAGGACGAGATCGGCACCCCGTTCTGCGTCACCGTCGACTTCGACACCCTGGACGACGACGCGGTGACCATCCGGGACCGGGACACCATGACCCAGGAGCGGGTCTCCCTCGACCAGGTCGAGCGCTACCTGATCGAGCGCCTCCCCGGCTGCTGAGCACCCCCCGACCCCCCTCCTTACACTTGAGCGGTGAGTGGAGCAGGGGTGTCGGGCGGGTTGCGGCTGGGGCGGCACGAGGTGTGGCCGCCGGTGGTGCTCGCGCCGATGGCCGGCATCACCAACGTCGGGTTCCGCCGGCTCTGTCGGGAACAGGGCGGGGGCATCTACGTCTGCGAGATGATCACCACCACGGCCCTGGTGGAGCGGAACCCGAAGACGCTGCGCATGATCGCCTTCGGCGCCGAGGAACGACCGCGCAGCCTCCAGCTCTACGGCACCGATCCGGAGACCACCGCCGCGGCGGTGCGGATCGTGGTGGAGAAGGACCTCGCCGACCACATCGACCTGAACTTCGGCTGCCCGGTGCCGAAGGTCACCCGTCGGGGCGGAGGCGCGGCGCTGCCGTGGCGGCGTCGGCTCTTCGCCCGGCTGGTGCGGGCCGCGGTGGACGCCGCGTCGCCCGCCGGGGTGCCGGTCACGGTCAAGATGCGCAAGGGCATCGACGACGACCACCTGACGTACGTCGAGGCCGGGCTGGCCGCCCAGGACGCCGGGGTCGCCTGGGTGGCCCTGCACGGGCGGACGGCCGCCCAGCGCTACTCCGGCACCGCCGACTGGGACGCCATCGCCACGCTCAAGCAGGCGCTGGACGTCCCGGTGCTGGGCAACGGCGACATCTGGGAGGCCGACGACGCGTTGCGGATGGTCGCACACACCGGGGTCGACGGGGTGGTGATCGGGCGCGGCTGCCTGGGCCGACCGTGGCTCTTCGCCGACCTGCACGCCGCCTTCGACGGCCGTCCGGAGCGCCGGTTGCCGACCCTCGGCGAGGTGGCCACGACCATGCGTCGGCACGCCGCGCTGCTGGTGGAGCAGTTCACCGCCGGGTCGCGGACGCCGGCCCGGGGCGAGCGGGACGGCTGCACCGACTTCCGCAAGCACGTCGCCTGGTACCTCAAGGGCTTCCCGGTCGGTGGTGAGCTGCGCCGCTCGCTCGCCATGATCGAGAGCCTGGCGCAGCTCGACGACCTGCTCGGCAAGCTCGACCCGGCGGAGCCGTTCCCGCTCGGGGCGCTCGGTCAGCCCCGGGGGCGCACCAACTCGCCCGGCAAGGTGTTCCTGCCCGACGGCTGGCTGGCCAGCCGGGACGACGACCGCGTCCCCGAGGGCGCGGAGCTGGCCGACTCGGGCGGCTGACCGACGGCCGGGCCGGGGTGCGACCGGTGACGGCGGGCAGCAGGCGCGTTCCCGGGGCTCGGCGGCGCACGGGGGTGGCGCCGGAGGGCTGTGACACCCCCCGGCGACCTCCCGCGACTACGACGAGGAGCCGCCGGCCAGCCGGTGGACGAACGCGCGGACCGCCGCCCGGTCCATCGTCAGCCCGACCTCCCGGGCCCGCACGTACGCGGTGGGGGAGAGCGCGGAGGTGACCGCGGCGATCTCGCGGGGGCTGTCGTACGGGTCCATCAGCTCGGGGGAGTAGCCGGCCCGGCCCCCGATGCCGGCCACCGCGCCGAGCAGGACCGCGCCGTCGGCGGCGCGGCCGGTCAGGCCGAGGGTCCCGGCGAGCAGGTGCAGGGCGGCCAGCCAGCCGGTCACGTCCTCCAGGTCGTCCAGCCCCCGGGTCGCGGTCAGGGCCGCCCGGTACGCGTCGTCGGCCGCCCCGGCGTCGGCCGCGACCTTCGCCCGGAACCAGTACGAGGAGCTGACCGACCAGCGGTAGCCGACCCGGGTGCCGACCCGGATGGCCTCGTCCAGGGTCGCTGCGGCGGTCTCCAGGTCGCCCCGGGCGCGGGCCAGGTAGCCGTTGGTGGAGAGCGCCTCGGAGAGCAGCCAGTCCGCACCGGAGCGGCGGGCGTACCGCACCCCGTTCTCGCCGGCCGTCGCCGCCTCCGCGACCCGGCCCCGCATCGCCAGGTAGTACGCCTCGTAGACGTAGGCGCGCGCGACGGGGGCCGGGTCGCCGGCGGCCAGCGCGAGGTCGAGCGCCGCCCGGTTGGCCGATCCGCTCTCCTCCAGCCGCCCGGCGAGGTAGAGCAGGGAGGCCAGTGCGGTCAGCGCGCGGGCCCGGTCGACCAGCGGAGCCCCGGGGGTGGCGTCGATCGTCTCGCGCAGCCAGCGGATCCCCTCGCGCAGGTGACCCCGGTGGTACCAGTACCAGGACAGGTCGGTGGCCAGCCGCATGCCGGCCAGCGACTGGTCGGCGGCGAGGGCGAACGCCAGGGCGGCCCGGGTGTTGGCCTGCTCGGCTCCGAGGGTGCGGTACCAGCGCAGCGCGTCCGGACCACGCAGCCCCCGGTCGGCGGCGCGCGCCAGGTCCAGCGCCCAGTCCAGGTGCCGGTGCCGGAGTCGGTCCCGGTCGACCGGGTCGAGCAGCCGGTCGGCGTAGCCGCGCAGGAGTTGCAGCATCCGGTAGCGGCGTGGCGCGGCGCTGGCCGGGGTGGTGGCCACCAGCGAGCCGGTGATCAGACCGGTGAGCGGGGCCAGGACGTCCCGGCCCGCGCCGGCCACCGCCTCGGCGGCGTCCAGGTCGAAGGTGTCGGCGAAGACGCTGAGCCGGGCGAACAGGTCCTGCTGGGTGCCGTCCAGCAGGCGGTAGCTGTTGTCGATGGCCCGGTCCAGGCTGCGGTGCCGGTCCGGCAGGTCGGGGCTGGTGCCGGTGATGGCCAGGGACCGACCGAGCCGGTCCAGGATCTGCGCCGGGGAGAGGACGGCCAGTTGGGCGGCGGCCAGTTCGACGGCGAGCGGCAGGCCGTCGAGCCGGGCGCAGATCCGGGTCACGACCTCCTGGTCGGCCGGGCCGCACGTCCAGTCCGGGGCGACCGCGCCGGCCCGGTCCAGGAAGAGTTCCACCGCCATCGGGTCGACCGGGAGGGGCGGTACCGGGAAGCGGCGCTCGCCCCGCACGCCGAGCGGACGCTGGCTGGTGGCGAGGACACGAAGGCCGGGCAGGTCGGTGAGCAGCCGCAGCACGACCTCGGCGAGCGCCCCGGTCAGGTGTTCACAGTTGTCCAGCAGCAGCAGAACCTCGGCGTCGCCGACCGTCGTGGCCACCGCGTCCAGGTCGGAGAGGACGGCCAGGCCGAACGCCTGGGCGACGGTCGCCTCCAGCAGGTCGGCGTCGTGCAGGCCGGCGAGTTCGACCACGTGCACCGGCTGGGGGAGCCGACGACAGACCTCCCGGGCGAGGCGGGTCTTCCCGCTGCCGCCCGGTCCGGTGAGCGTGACCAGCCGGTACGTTTCCAACTGCTGCCGGATCCCGGCCAGCTCACGGTCCCGCCCGACGAACCGGTCCAGGGGCAGCACCAGCCGGGACCGGGGCGGGGCGCCGGGTGCGGAGCCGGTGCCCGACGGCGGCGCGCCGACCGGCGCGGCGGGCGGCGCGGCGGGCGCGGTGCCCACCACCGGGGACGGGGTCGTTCCCACCGGCGGTGCCGGGGCGCTCCCGGCCGGCGGTGCCGAGGCGCTCCCGGCCGGCGGTGCCGGGGTGGTTCGGGCGGGCGGCGGGGTGGCCAGCAGCTCCGGGTCCTGCCGCAGGATCGCCTGGGCGAGCGCGGCGAGGTCGTCGCCGGGGTCGAGGCCGAACCCGTCGACCAGCAGCCGCCGGGCCTCGTGGTACGTGGCCAGCGCCTCGCTCTGCCGGCCGTCCCGGTACAGCGCGAGCATCAGGTGGGCGACGCCCCGTTCCCGCAGGGGATGGTCGGCGACGAGCGCGCGGGCCGCGGCGACGCCACCGGTGACGTCCCCGAGCGCGATCATCGCCTCGACCCGGGTCTCGGCGGCGACCAGGCGCAGTTCGTCGAGGCGGACGATCTCGGCCTGGGCGAAGGGCGCGTCGGTGACGTCGAGCAGGGCCGGACCGCGCCACAGCGCGAGCGCCTCCTCGACCCTCCGGTGGCCGGTCGTGGGGTCGCCGGCCGCGAGGGCCGTGCGCGCCCCGGCGAGGAGCCGCTCGAACCGGCGCGCGTCGATCAGGTCCGGGTCGGCGACGAGCCGGTAGCCGGCGGGGTGTCGGCACAGCGTCTCGGCGCCGAGCACCCGGCGCAGCCGGGACACGTACGTCTGGAGCGCGTTCACCGCGCTCGGCGGCGGCTGCCCGGCCCAGACCGCCTCGACGAGACCCTCCACCGAGATGATCCGGTTCGCCTCCAGCAGCAGCGCGGCCAGCGCCGTCCGCGGCTTGGGGCCACCGATGGCGAGACTCCGCCCGCCGTCGGTGACCTCGGTCGGCCCCAGGACCCAGAACTCCACGACTCCCCCTCACGACCGCCGGCCGCCCCTGCGGCGGTCCACATCGCACCGTCGCCGGCTCTAGTCCCGGACGCGCCGACGAGTCGGGATGGTTGCCAACCCACTGCACGCGGATTGCGAGTGATTTCTGACAGTCTCGGCCCGCACGTCCGGCTTCCCCCGACCCCCGCCGGATCCGTACCGCCGATCGGGAGCACGAGGTGGAGAGATGGCCGCAGTGGTGTCGCAGGTGAGCGCGGAGGGGCCGGCACGGCCCGCGCGCGACCCGGGGCCGGAGGGACCGGCGGAGCCGGTGCGGGCGCGGCCTCCGCTACGTCGTGGTGCCCCGCGCGGAGGGCCGGCGATGGCCCGGCACCTGGCCGTGGTGCCGTCCGGGGCGGCGGTCGGTCCGGCGACCGACCGGGTCGAGCGGGCCGGTGGGCGATCCGCCGACGGCGGTCGACCGTCCCCGTGCCTTACGCCGCCGGGGGCCGGTGACCCGGCGGACGCGGCCATCCGGGTGGTCGTGGTCGACGACCACCCGGTGTTCCGGCTGGGACTGGCGGCGCTGCTCGACTCGCTGCCCGGCCTGGGGGTGGCCGGCGTCTCCGGTGACGTCCCCGGTGCGCCCGCCCTGGTCGACCGGTACCGGCCGGACGTGGTCGTCATCGACCCGCACCTGGCCCGCGGAGCCGGGGCGGGGACCGTCCGGGACGTCGCGGCCCGGCACCCCGGCACCGGTGTGCTGGTGGTGACCATGCTCGACGACGACGAGTCGGTGCTCGCCGCGCTCCGCGCCGGGGCCCGGGGCTACCTGCTGAAGGGGGCCGCCCCGGCCGAGCTGGAGCGGGCCGTCCGGGCGGTGGCCAACGGCGAGGTGCTGCTCGGCCCCGGCGTCGCCGGCCGGGCGGTGCGACGGCTCGCCGACGCGCGTGCGGGCGGTCCGCCGCCCCTGCCGGAGCTGACCGGACGCGAGCGGGAGGTGCTGGACCTGGTCGCCCAGGGGCTGACCAACGTCCTGGTCGCCCGGCGGCTGGGCCTGAGTCCGAAGACCGTCCGCAACCACCTCTCCACCGTGCTGTGCAAGCTCCAGGTCACCGACCGCGGCGAGGCCGTGAGGCGGGCCCGGCAGGCCGGGCTCGGTCAGCTTCCCGCGCTGCGGGGCGCGGGCACCACGGCCACCGGCCAGGGCACCTCCGGACAGCGGTGGTAGCCGGTGCCGGCGGTCTCCCAGCGCGGCCCCTGGGCGGCCAGCCGTCGGCGGAACCCGGTCCAGTCGTGACTGGCGCGCGGTGACCAGCCCAGTTCGGCGATGGCGGGCAGCCGGGGCAGGAGCATGTGTTCGAGTTCGGCGCGGGAGGTGACGTACTCCGTCCACAGTGGTGCGGCGACGCCGAGCACCGCCCCGGCCGGGACGTCGTCCAGGTAGCCGGTCGGATCCCAGTCGTACGCCCGGCGCACGTCGATGGCACCGGCCCAGTCGTGCCCGACCGGGCTGTCCGGGGTGTACCGCATGTCCAGGTAGGTCCGGTCGGCGGGGGACATCACCAGCCGCGCGCCCCGGCGGACCGCGTCGGCCACCACCGGGTCGTCGGCGGTACGCCCCCAGAACTGGAGCACCCGACCGGGCGCGTGCGGGGCCGGGGCGATCTGGTGCCAGCCCAGCACGGTCTTGCCGGTGCTGGCGACGATCCTCTGCACCCGGTCCACGAAGCGGGCGTACGCGTCGGCCGGCACCTTGAACGCCTCGTCCCCGCCGATGTGCAGGTACGGGCCGGGGGTGAGCGCGGCGACCTCGCCGAGCACGTCGGCGACGAAGGAGTAGGTCAGCTCGCGGTCCGGGTCGAGGTAGCTGAACCCGACCTCGGTGCCGGTGTACGGCGGCGGCGCGACCCCGTCCGGCGCGAGCCGTCCGTACGCGGTCAGCGCCGCGTGGGTGTGTCCGGGCAGGTCGATCTCCGGCACCACGGTGACGTGCCGCTCGGCGGCGTACCCGACGATCCGCCGGTAGTCGTCCCGGCTGTACCACCCGCCGGGGCCGCCGCCGACCGCCGTGGCGCCGCCGACCTCGGTCAGCCGGGGCCAGGACTCGACCGCGATCCGCCAGCCCTGGTCGTCGGTGAGGTGCAGGTGCAGGTGGTTGAGCTTGTACCGGGCCAGGTGGTCGACGACCCGCAGCACCTCGTCCACCGCGAAGAAGTGTCGGGCCACGTCGAGCATCGCGCCCCGGTAGCCGAACCGGGGCCGGTCGGCGATCGTGCCGCCGGGCAGCACCCAGGGGCCGGCCACCGGGGTCGGGCTCTCCACGGCGGCGGGGAGGAGTTGGCGCAGCGTCTGTACCCCGTGTCCCAGCCCGGCCGGGGTGGCGGCGGTGAGGCGTACCCCGGTGCGGTCGATGTCGAGCCGGTAGCCCTCGGGGCCGAGATCCGGGTCGACCAGGGCGAGGGTGATCGCGCCGGTGGCCGGGCCGGTCGGGCCGACGGTGACCGGTAGCGGGAACCCGGTGGCCGGCCGGAGCAGCGCGGCGAGCTGGTCGGCCGCCGCGCGGGCCGCCGGCTCGCCGTGGATCACCGTCTGCTCGGCCAGCCGGAAGTCGGCACCCGGCACCGGCCGGACGTGGGCCGGCGCGGGGAGCACGTCGCCGAGCGCCACGGTGGCGCTGTGGCCGGGAGCGGAGGTGGCGACCACGGCACCCGGAACGACAGCCGGGCCGGGGGCGCGTTCGGCGGTGGGGAGTTGGCCGGCGGCGAGGGCGGCGGCGTCGCCGGCCAGGTCGGCGGCGGTCGGCTCGCGCGTTCCGGCGAGCGGGTCCGGGCCGGTGGCCGGCGCGGAGGAAGGGGTGGTGGACACGGGGCCTCCGGGTGGCGGGCAACGGCGGCACAGCTGTCCACCAAGCGTACGAGAGAACCGTTGAACTGCGTGAACGTGCGCGTGGAAGCGTTCTCACCAACCCGTACGATCGCGGACAGTCGTGATGACTGTGCCGATTGTCACCGGATGCTCCCGGGCGGCCGTCCGGTCGCTTAACCTTCGCCCACCGGTGCCCGTCCACCCGGATTACCCGCCGGTGACCTCGGGGTATATGGGCAACTGAACCTTCGTTAAGTGTCCGACGGCGTGCGCGTGGAGGTCTGGTGGCAGTGCAGGGAACCGTGGAACGCAAGTACGTCTACGACTTCGCCGAGGGGAACAGGGACCTCAAGGACCTGCTCGGCGGCAAGGGGGCGAACCTGGCGGAGATGACCAACCTCGGTCTGCCCGTTCCGCCCGGCTTCACCATCACCACCGAGGCGTGCCAGGAGTACCTCGCCACCGGCCGGGAGCCGGACGGCCTGGCCGAGCAGGTCGCCGCCCACCTGACCGCGCTGGAGCGGTCGATGGGCCGCTGCCTCGGCGACCCGGACGACCCGCTGCTGGTGTCCGTCCGGTCCGGGGCGAAGTTCTCCATGCCCGGCATGATGGAGACCGTCCTGAACGTCGGCCTCAACGACCGCAGCGTGGTGGGACTCGCCCGCCAGGCCGCCGGTGCGGGAGGCCAGGCGGCCTCCGCTGGCTCGACTGACCGGGCCGGCTCGGCCGGCGCGGACCGGTTCGCCTGGGACTCGTACCGCCGGTTGATCCAGATGTTCGGCAAGACCGTCTGCGAGGTGCCGGGGGAGGAGTTCGAGCACGCGCTCGACGACGTCAAGCAGGCCCGGGGCATCCGCGACGACGTCGAGCTGGACGCCGACGACCTGCGCGGGCTGGTCGACACGTACAAGAAGATCTTCCGGAAGCACACCGGCCGGGACTTCCCGCAGGAGCCGCGCGAGCAGCTCGACCTGGCCGTCCGCGCGGTCTTCGACTCGTGGAACGCCGAGCGGGCGGTGCTCTACCGGCGGCAGGAGCGCATTCCCGCCGACCTCGGCACGGCGGTCAACGTGGTCGCCATGGTCTTCGGCAACCTCGGTCCGGACTCCGGCACCGGGGTCGCCTTCACCCGGGACCCGGCCAGCGGCGCGCAGGGCCTCTACGGCGACTACCTGGCCAACGCCCAGGGCGAGGACGTGGTGGCGGGGATCCGCAACACGATCCCGTTGCAGGATCTGGAACGACTCGACAAGCGCTCCTACGACGAGCTGCTCGACATCATGGCCCGGCTGGAGCGGCACTACCGGGACCTGTGCGACATCGAGTTCACCATCGAACGCGGCAAGCTCTGGATGCTCCAGACCCGGGTCGGCAAGCGCACCGCGGCGGCGGCCTTCGTCATCGCCGGCCAACTCGTCGACGAGGGGCTGATCGACCTGGACGAGGCGTTGCACCGGGTGAACGGTGCCCAGCTCGCCCAGCTCATGTTCCCCCGGTTCCAGCTCGACCACGAGGTGCAGGCGGTCGCGCGCGGGATCGGGGCCTCGCCGGGCGCGGCCGTCGGCACGGTGGTCTTCACCTCCGCCCGCGCCGTCGAGCTGGCCGCCGAGGGGCAGCGGGTGATCCTGGTCCGCCGGGAGACCAACCCGGACGACCTCCAGGGCATGATCGCCGCCCAGGGCATCCTCACCTCCCGGGGTGGCAAGACCAGCCACGCCGCGGTGGTCGCCCGGGGCATGGGCAAGACCTGTGTGTCCGGCGCGGACGCGTTGGACGTGGACGTCCCGGGGCGACGGTTCACCGTCGCCGGGCGGACCGTCAGCGAGGGCGACGTCGTGTCGATCGACGGCACCACCGGCAACATCTACCTCGGCGAGGTGCCGGTGATGCCGTCGGAGGTGGTGCAGTACTTCGAGGGGAGCCTCGACCCGGAGCACATCGACAACGCGCTGGTGCGTGCCGTACACCGGATCATGACGCACGCCGACCAGCGACGCCGGCTGGCGGTCCGGGCGAACGCCGACACCGGCGCGGACGCCGCCCGGGCGCGGCGGTTCGGGGCGCAGGGCATCGGGCTGTGCCGCACAGAGCACATGTTCCTCGGGGAGCGGCGGGAGCTGGTCGAGCGGCTGATCCTGGCCCGCACCGACGACGAGCGGGAGAGGGCGCTCGCCGCGCTGCTGCCGTTGCAGCGGGCCGACTTCGTGGAGATCTTCCGCGAGATGGACGGGCTGCCGGTCACCGTGCGGCTGATCGACCCGCCGCTGCACGAGTTCCTGCCGCCGCTGGAGCAGCTCGCGGTGAACGTCGCGGTCGCCCAGGAGCGCGGCGAGGACGTGGCACAGGAGGAGGCGCTGCTCGCCGCGGTACGACGGATGCACGAGGAGAACCCGATGCTCGGCCTCCGGGGCGTCCGCCTCGGTCTGGTCATCCCCGGCCTGTTCGCGATGCAGGTCCGGGCCATCACCGAGGCCGCTGTGCAGTGTGCCCGGGACGGCCTCACCGCCCGGCCGGAGATCATGGTCCCGCTGGTCGGCGCGGTTCAGGAGCTGGAGACGGTACGCGCCGAGGCGGAGCGGATCATCGCCGACGTGGTCGGGGACAGCGGCGTCGAGGTGCTGATCGGCACCATGATCGAGGTGCCCCGGGCGGCGCTGACCGCCGGCCAGATCGCCGAGGCGGCCCAGTTCTTCTCCTTCGGCACCAACGACCTCACCCAGATGGGCTGGGGCTTCTCCCGGGACGACGTCGAGGGCGCGTTCTTCTGGCGGTACCTGGAGCTGGGCATCTTCGGCATCTCCCCGTTCGAGTCGCTCGACCGGGACGGGGTCGGGCGGCTGGTGCGGATCGCCGCCGAGGAGGGACGGGCCGCCCGGCCGGACCTCAAGCTCGGCGTCTGCGGCGAGCATGGCGGCGACCCGGACTCGGTGCACTTCTTCCACGAGGTGGGACTGGACTACGTCTCCTGCTCGCCGTTCCGGGTGCCGGTGGCCCGGCTGGAGGCCGGCCGCGCGGTGGTGGAGACCACCGGCTCCGACAGCCGCTGACCCCCGCCCGACGTCGGCGGTCCGGCCGCTTCGGGCATCGGCGGGTCGGCTGCCCGACCGTGCGGGACGACGGGTCGGCAGCGGGCGGCCGGTTCAGCGCGACGCCGGGGGACCGGTGGGGGGCTCGTCCTTCCCCCACCGGTCCCCGGCACCCCCGGCGATCAGATCAGGGGCCGGTGCCAACCACCCGGAGCGGTGGAGCGACGCAGGTGGGCCGGGATGGTCGCCAGTGGCGTCCGGACGGTCAGCGGGCCGGGCGTGATCGGCGGCTGGGGCTCGTCGTACCCCCGGCGGTGGGCGTCGAAGTACCCGCCGGTGCGCCGGGCCACCGCGCGGGCCTCCTCGCGCAGCGTCTCCGGATCGGCGTCCGGGCCGGCGACCAGGGTGAGCAGCGCGTGTCGTCCGGCCGGGTAGATGACCACCTGCCCGTCGGTCATGCGGACCACGTGCTCCCGGAACTCGCCCCGGTTGGCCGCCTGCGCCACCCGCTGACCGAGGCCGAAACTGGCGGCGGCGAGCGCGGCCAGGTGGGCCGCCTCCGTCGCCGGCAGGTCACTGGCGATCAGCAGGCCGTCCGTGCCGGCCAGGACCGCGCCGCAGACCTCGGGCCGGTTCGACCGCAACCGGCGCAGCTCCGCGTCCATCAGGGTGCCAGCGTTCACGATCGCCCTCCCCAGGGTCGCTCCGACGTACCGGCCGGATGACGCCGGTGACGTTCCGCTCCTGGAAAGCTACCGGCGGCCACGGAAGGCTGCGATCCCGTAACGGGCCGCAATCGGTCCGCAACCGAGGGCCGATCGGCCGATGGGTCGTCCGCCGAACGTTGTGGACCGGTCCCGGCGTGGCCGGTCCGGCGGCACCACGTCGCCGAGCCCCGGCGACCCGGCGGGCGTAACCTGGGCTGGCCGGTGACACCGCTGTCCCGCAGTCGAAGGAGGGCCGCATGACCAGCGTCTGGGAGAGCCTGACGATCGACGCCGAGGACCCGGCCCGGCTGGCCCGCTGGTGGGCCGAGGCCCTCGGTTACCAGGTCGTCCACGAGCGGCCGGACGCGGTGGAGATCCGCGCCACGGTGCCCCGGGCGCCCGCGATCGTGTTCGTTCCGGTCGCCGACGGCAAGACCACCAGGAACCGGCTCCACCTCGACCTGCGTCCCGAGGACCAGGAGGCCGAGGTGGAGCGGTTGGTCGACATGGGCGCGCGCCACGTCGACATCGGACGCAACGGCTCCGGGTGGACGATGCTCGCCGACCCCGAGGGAAACGAGTTCCGCGTCCTGCGGCAGCGCGACCTGGCCGGCTGACCGGCTTGGGCACCGACCTCGGCGGGGCACCGGACCCGGCGGACCGCGAGCGGTGGGTGCCCGAGTCGCCCAAGGACACCGGTTCCGGGCGTGGCCCGTACGAGCGGGACCGGGCGCGGGTGCTGCACTCCGCGGCCTTCCGGCGGCTCGCCGCCAAGACCCAGGTGCACACCGCCGGCACCGACGACTTCCTGCGTACCCGGCTCACCCACTCGCTCGAGGTGGCCCAGATCGGCCGCGAGATGGGTGCCCGGCTCGGCTGCGACCCGGACGTGGTGGACACCGCCGGGCTCGCCCACGACCTCGGGCATCCGCCCTTCGGGCACAACGGCGAGTCGGCCCTCGACGGGCTGGCCGCCGACTGCGGCGGCTTCGAGGGCAACGCGCAGACCCTGCGGGTGCTGACCCGGCTGGAGGCCAAGGTGCTCGCCCCGGACGGCCGCTCGGCCGGGCTCAACCTGACCCGCGCCTCGCTCGACGCGGTCGCCAAGTACCCGTGGGCGCGGCGCGCCGGGGAGCGCAAGTTCGGGGTCTACCCGGATGACCGGGCGGTCTTCGACTGGCTTCGCGCCGGGGCTCCCGCCGGCCGGCGACGCTGCCTGGAGGCGCAGGTGATGGACTGGGCCGACGACGTGGCCTACTCGGTGCACGACGTGGAGGACGGCATCCACGGCGGCTACCTGACGCTCCGGCCGCTGCTGCGGGACGCCGACGAGCGGGCCGCGCTCTGCGCCGACGTCGTCGCCGCCTACTCCGCCGAGAGCGCCGCCGACCTCGGTGCGGTCCTGGCCGACCTGCTCGCCGACCCGGTGCTCGGGCCGGTCGTCGACTACGACGGCAGCCACCGTGCCCAGGTCGCGCTGAAGGCGACGACCAGCACGCTCACCGGACGGTTCGTGGCGGGGGCGGTCCGCGCGACCCGGGACCGTCACGGTCCCGGTCCGCACCGCCGCTACGCCGCCGACCTGGTGGTGCCCCGGCGGATCCGCGCCCAGTGCGCGCTGCTCAAGGGCATCGCCCTGCGGTACGTGATGCGTCGTGCGGGTGCGCAGGCCCGCTACGCCCGGCAGCGGGAGGTGCTCGCCGACCTGGTCCGGATGCTCGCCGACCGGGGGGCGGACGCCCTGGACCCGGTCTTCGCCCCGCTGTGGCGGGCCGCTCCGGACGACCCCGCCCGACTGCGGGTGGTGGTGGACCAGGTCGCCTCGCTCACCGACCCGGCGGCGGTGGCCTGGCACGCCCGACTGGTCGGCTGAGCCGGCGGTGCCCTGCGGGACTGACCGGAAGCCGACTGGGTCCAGCCGCCGGGTTAGGTTAGCCTAACCAGCATGACGGAGCGTCCGAAGAAGGTCACCACCACCACCACCGCGCACGTCGTGCGCACCGAGCGGCCCACCCCGCACGTGATCCGCCTGGTGCTGGGCGGGGACGGGCTGGTCGGCCTGCCGGTGGGCGAGTACACCGATCACTACGTCAAGCTGCTCTTCCCCCAGCCGGGCGTGGTGTACCCGGCACCGTTCGACCTGGACACGATCCGGCGGAGCCTGCCCCGCGAGCAGTGGCCCCGGCTGCGCGCCTACACCGTGCGCGCCTGGGACCCGGTGGTCACCGAGCTGACGATCGACATCGTGCATCACGGCGACGCGGGGGTGGCCGGGCCATGGGCCGCCGCTCTGCGTCCCGGTGATCCGGTCCACTTCGTCGGGCCCGGCGGGGCCTACGCGCCGAGCCCGGAGGCCGACTGGCACCTGCTGGTCGGCGACGAGAGCGCCCTGCCGGCCATCGCGGCGTCGCTGGAGCGCCTGCCGCTCGACGCGCCGGCCCGGGTGTTCCTCGAGATCGACGGCCCGGCCGAGGAACAGCCGTTGCCGAGTCCGGGTGCGGTCGAGCTGGTCTGGCTGCACCGTGGCGACCGTCCGGTCGGCGAGGCGCTGGTCGCGGCGGTGCGGGCCCTGGAGTTCCCACCCGGCGAGGTGCACGCCTTCGTGCACGGTGAGGCGGGCGTCGTCAAGGAGTTGCGCCGGCTGCTCCGCGTCGAGCGGGCGGTGCCCCGGGAGATGCTCTCCATCTCCGGCTACTGGCGGCGCGGCTACACCGACGAGGGTTGGCGGGCCAGCAAGCCGGACTGGAATCGTCAGGTCGAGGTGGAGGAGACCGCCGCCATCGGTTGAGCGACGCTGGCAGCTCTTGATCAACGTTCACGAGCGTCGATATATTGGCCCCTCCGTCCGGCACCGGGCGGTACGTGACGGTCACCGCGGCCGGAACCGGAGGAGGGGCGCCATGTGCGACATGGACAGTGGGATGGACCGGCGGACACTGCTGCGGGGGGCCGCCGCCGGTGCGGTGGTGCTGGGCGGCGCGGCGGTGGGTCTCGGCGGCGCGCTCGCGGTGGGCACTCCGGCGTACGCCTCCGGCTTCTACAACCCCTTCACCGGCTACCGGATCTCCGACGGGTGGCAGGCCCACCTCGACCGGGGTTCCCTCGGCGGCATCGACTACGTGATGTCGGTGGGCACCCGGCTGCCGGCCTGCGGCGGCGGCACCATCCAGAACACCCCGAACAACGGCACCGGCGGGCACACCGTCACGATCCGCCACCCCAACGGCTACCGCAGCCAGTACATGCACCTGTCCGCGTTCAGCCTCGGCAACGGCGCGGTGGTCAATGCCGGGGCGACGGTCGGGCTCTCCGGCGGCGCGGCCGGCGCACCCGGTTCCGGCTCCTCCACCGGCCCGCACGTGCACTGGCACATGATCAACCCGTCCGGGGTGCGGATCAACCCGCTGACCTACCTCGCCGGGATCGGCGGCACGCTGCCGAAGACCTCCACCGAGTCCGACGGGATCCCCGGCCCGATCATGTGGCAGCGGGCGCAGAACTGGCTGCGGATGGACCACGGCTACACCGGCCCGATCGACGGGGCGCCCGGGGCGAACACGTACGCCGCCCTCCAGCGGGCGATGCGCGGATACGGCTACACCGGCCCGATCGACGGCGTGCCCGGGACGCAGACCTGGGCGGCCGTGCAGCGGCTCGCCTCCCGTTGGGGCTACACCGGTCCGATCGACGGCGTGATGGGCGCGAACTCGTGGCGCGGCTTCGCCCGCTTCCTCAACCAGGACCGCTTCGACCGGACGGCCTGACGGAGACGCCGCTCCGGCGTGCCGGGCCGGTAACCCGGCCGGCCCGGAGCGGGACGGGCCGCGACAGCGGTGACCGGGCCTGGTGGACCGGCCCGGTCACCGACGCGGGTCAGCCTCCCACGAGGGCGCGGGCGTCCGCCGCGATCAGGCTGGCGGCGGCCTTCGGGACCTGCTTGCCGGCGTGCTGCTCGGCGTACCGGGCGAGCTGGTCGTACCGGCTGCCGGCGAGGAGGTTGAGCATCGCGTTCCGGGCACCGGGGGCGGCCTCCGAGGTGAGCACCAGGTGCGCCAGGCCGGTCGGGTCGGCGACCACGGTGAAGGTCGTGGTCACCGTGGTCCGGCCGGCCGGACCGGTGGCCTCGACCCGGATCGTGTGCGCACCGGCGGTGAGCCGGGTCGGGTCGAGCACCTGGCCCGGGGCGGCCGGCTCGCCGTCCAGGGTCACCGTGACGGCGTCCGCGTTGCCGGCGACGACGCCGAGCACCGGGCGCTGGGCGCGGTCCAGCCGGGCCCCGTCGGCCGGCGAGGAGACGGTGACCGTCGGCCGCCCCACCCCACCCTGGAGCTGCGCGGCGTTCCAACCGGCCAGCTCGGCGGGACGGTTGGTGATGATGCCGTCCACGCTGTACCCCTCCAGCCGCTGCCAGGCGGTGGCCGAGTCCACCGTCCAGACCATCACCGCCACCCCGGCGGCGTGCAGGTCCGCGACCACCGACGGGCGCGTGGTCAGCGCGGCGTCGCTCGGGTTGTACGCCGCCAGCCCCAGCTCCTTCGCCAGGGCCACCGGGTCGGCGTCGAGGGTGCCGCGCAGCAGGCCCAACGGCAGCTCGGGGGCGAGCGCCCGGGTGTGCCGCAGGGTCTCCACGTCGAAGCTCTGCACGAAGACCCGGGTGCTCATCCGCTCGGCGCGGATCACCTCGACGATCCGGGCCACCTCGGCGTGGGTGTGCGCGCCCTTGATCTCCAGCAGCAGGTTGCCGCCCCGGTTCCGCAGGTCGGCGAGCTGCTCGGCCAGGGTGGGCAGCCGCGCGCCGGTGAAGTGCGGGGCGAACCAGGACCCGGCGTCGAGCGCCTTGAGCTGCGCCGAGGTGAGGTTGCGGATCGCTCCGGTGCCGTCGGTGGTGCGGTCGACGGTGCCGTCGTGCAGCACGAACGGCACCCCGTCCCGGCTGGGCTGCACGTCGTTCTCGATCCAGTCCGACCCGGCCCGGCGGGCCACCTCCTGGGCGGCCAGGGTGTTCTCCGGGGCCGCCGCCGAGGCCCCCCGGTGGGCGATCACGGTCAGCGGAGCGCCGTCGGGGCGGAGCAGCCCGTTCGGGGCCAGTTCGGTGACCGTGACGTCGTCGAACGAGACGGTCGCGCCGTTGACCACCAGGGCCTGCCCACCGTCGGTGGAGCGCTGGAGGCTGCTGGTCCGCATGAGCTGGCGCCCGTCGAGGAACCAGCGGGCCTGGTTGCCGTGCACCTCGATGGCGACCTTGACGTCCCGACCCGTCCCGGCCGCGTAGGGCGCGGCGGTGGTGTTCGTGACGTTCCAGCTTCCCGCCGGGGTGAGCTGTGCGAACTCCAGCCCGTTCGCGGCGGTGCTGCCGCTGCGCATGGTGGCGATCCACCACGGGGTGACCCCGCTGGCCGGCACGTCCAGGCCGAGCGCCGTCCACCGGGTCGCCTCGTTGACCTTGTCGAAGCGGACGGTCGCGGAGAACCGGAAGTGTTCGAGGTGCCGGCCGAAGGTGATCTTCCGGGTGCCGCTGGTGGCGGTGCCGACCAGCCGGCCGTCCACCACCTTCCAGTCCCCGTCGACCGCCCGCCAGCCGGCGGGGAGCGTACCGCTGTCGAAGTTCTCGGCGACGACGACGTCGCCCGGCTCGGCACCGGCGGGCGTGGCCCCGCCCAGCGTGGTCAGCAGGCCGCCGGCGACCACGAGCGTGGCCAGGCCGGCGACCGCGCGCCGCCGGACCGACGTCGGCCGGGTACTAGAAATGATCATGGTGTCAGACTCTAGGGTTGGCCCGCGAACACCATCGTGACCTGCGGTTACTCCTGCGCGAACGACTCGTGTACCGGCTCGTCAGCCGGGCGCAGGGTGATGCGCCGCTGGAGCACCTCGCCGACCAGCCGGGCGGACTGGGCCACCCTGCGGCGTACCACGACCAGGTGCGCCGCGACGGCGGCGGCGAGGGCCGCGACCGCGCCGGCCACCGCGAGCCAGCCCGGCGCGACCGCCGCCAGGCCGACCCCGGCCGCCACCGCCACCACCACGCTGTTGATCAGCCCGATAGTGCCGGCCTGCCCGACCAGGTCACGCGCCCAGTGCCGGCGGAACGGCTCCGGCGCGAACGGCCCCGGGTCGTCCAGCGTCGGCATCATCAGGTACGGCGCCAGATCCGGCGCACGCCGGGCCAGGTACGTACGCAGCACCGTCGCGGCGACCGCGTACCGGCGGCCCCGGGCGTTCAGCTCCACCTGCCGGGCGAAGACCGCGCTGCCCAGCATCAGCACCAGCGCGCCCAGCCCGGCCAGCACGGTCGGCCGGACCGCGCCGGCCGGCGTGCCGGTGGTGACCATGCCGGCGGAGACCGCGGTGGCGGCGGTCGCCACGGTCAGGAAGAAGGTGAACCGGGCCGTCGTCTGGTCGTCGATGGCGCGACTGGCCTCCCGTAGGTGCTCGTACTCGGCCAGCGCGATGGTCAGTGGTGCGTCCGGTTCCTCGGCCATGGTCCTCCGTCCGTTCCGGCCACGAGAGTAGTCATGATCCACAATCGGGACCAAGCCGTCCGGGATGCCGCAGATGCTATGTATGGGGTCACAACCGGCGATCCCGACAGGATGGGCAGGGTCACCATGGCCGAGGAGAGAGCGCAGCCCGCGAGCCGGCCGGTCGACCCGCTGGTGCTGACGCTGGGCGTCGGCGGGGTGCTCGCCGTGGTGGCCTGGGGGGTGTTCGGCCGGGACTCGCTGGCCTCCTTCGGCACCTCCGGTCTGGCCTGGGTGATCGACACGTTCGGCTGGTTCTTCGTGGTCGCCGCCGACGCCTTCCTGGTGCTCGCGGTGGTGGTCGCCGCCTCCCGGTTCGGCCGGATCCGGCTCGGCGCGGACGATGACGAGCCGGAGTTCAGCTCGCTGGCCTGGCTGGCCATGATGTTCAGCGCCGGCATGGGTATCGGCCTGGTCTTCTTCGCCGTCGCCGAACCGATCCAGCACTACGCCACCCCGCCCCCGGCCACCGGCCTCGCCCCGCAGACCGGCCCGGCCGCGGCGGCGGCGATGCAGTACACCCTCTTCCACTGGACGCTGCACCCCTGGGGGATCTACGCGGTGGTGGCCCTGGCGCTCGCGTACTCCACCTTCCGGCGCGGGCGGAGCAACCGGATCTCCGCGGCCTTCACCCCGCTGCTCGGCCGGCACGCCGACGGCCCGGCCGGGCGGGCGATCGACCTGCTGGCCGTCTTCGCCACCGTGTTCGGCTCGGCGACCAGCCTCGGTCTCGGCGCGCTCCAGGTCGCCGCCGGGCTGGACACGGTCACCGGGGTTCCGGACAGCACCGTCGTGGAACTGGTGGTGATCGGCGCGCTCACCCTGGCCTTCGTCGTCTCGGCGCTCTCCGGGCTGCACCGGGGCATCAAGTGGCTCTCCACCACCAACGTGGTGCTCGCGGTGGCGTTGCTGGCCTTCGTCTTCGTGCTCGGCCCGACCGTCTACACCCTGGAGGTGCTGCCCGCCGCCGTCGGCGACTACCTGGCCAACCTGGTCACCATGTCCACCCGGACCGGGGCGTTCTCCGACCCGTCCTGGCTCGGCGACTGGACGATCTTCTACTGGGCGTGGTGGATCTCCTGGGCGCCCTTCGTCGGGATCTTCATCTCCCGCATCTCCCGGGGGCGGACGGTCCGGCAGTTCGTCGTCGGGGTGCTACTGGTGCCGAGCGGGGCCAGCGCGATCTGGTTCGCGGTGCTCGGCGGCAGTGCGCTGCGCGCCCAGGCCACGGGCGCCCGGGACCTGGTCGCCGACGTGGCGGCCGGCAGCGAGCAGGCGCTGTTCGGGCTGCTCGCCGGGCTGCCGCTGGCCACCGTCAGCAGCGTCCTGACGGTGGTGCTGATCGCGATCTACTTCGTCACCGGCGCGGACTCCGCCGCCCTGGTGCTCGGCTCGCTCAGCACCCGGGGATCGCTGCGCCCGCACCGGCCGCTGGTGGTGCTCTGGGGCGCGCTGATCGGCGCGGTCGCGGCGGCACTGCTGCTCGCCGGCGGGCTGGACGCGCTGCAACAGGCGACGATCATGGTGGCGCTGCCGTTCGTGCTGGTGATGCTCGGGCTCACCGCGGCGCTGCTGCGGGACCTCGCCCGGGACCCGCTGGTGCGACCCGCCCGCACCCGC
This sequence comes from Micromonospora sp. NPDC023956, assembly GCF_040639195.1. Lineage (NCBI taxonomy): Bacteria > Bacillati > Actinomycetota > Actinomycetes > Micromonosporales > Micromonosporaceae > Micromonospora > Micromonospora sp. NPDC023956. Next base: position 18,952 of record NZ_JBEZZN010000017.1, on the reverse strand, counting down.
CGCCCGCACGGCCTGGCCGCGGCGGTACGGGCCGCCCGGTCGTACGACGAGGAGCACCCGCCGCCGGTCACCCGGCACCTCTGGCGACGCCGTTCCTGACCGTCGACGACGGTGCGCCCCGATCCCGGGGGCGCCGGTCGCCCCGTCACCCGCCGTGCCCCCGCCGGGCCGATCTCCGGTCCCGCAGGGCAGGATGTACGCCGGAGGAGGTGGCGGATGGCTGGGCGGATCCGGGACGAGGACATCGCGCTGGTCCGCGAGCGCACCTCGATCGCGGACGTCATCTCGGAGACGGTGACGCTGAAGTCGGCCGGTGGCGGCAACCTGAAGGGCCTCTGCCCCTTCCACGACGAGAAGAGCCCGTCGTTCAACGTCTCGCCGGCCCGCAACGTCTTTTACTGCTTCGGCTGCGGCGCGGGCGGCGACGCGATCAAGTTCCTGATGGACGCCGACCACCTCAGCTTCGTCGAGTCGGTCGAACGGCTCGCCGGTCGGGCCGGCATCCAGCTGCGCTACCTCGAGGACGGCAAGCCCGCCCCCCGGGTCCGGCAGCAGCAGGGGCAGCGGCAGCGCCTCGTCGCCGCGCACGCCGCCGCCGTCGAGTTCTACCGCGCGCAGCTCGGCACCGCCGGGGCCCGGCCGGCCCGGGAGTTCCTCGCCGAGCGCGGCTTCGACCGGGCCGCCGCCGAGCGGTACGGCTGCGGCTTCGCCCCGGACGCCTGGGACCTGCTCACCAAGCACCTGCGTCAGCAGGGCTTCAGCCACGACGAGCTGGTCACCGCCGGGCTGTCCCGGCCGGCCCGGTCCGGTTCGCTGATCGACCGGTTCCGCCGCCGGCTGCTCTGGCCGATCCGGGACCTCGGCGGCGACGTGATCGGCTTCGGCGCGCGCAAGCTCTTCGCCGACGACGACGGCCCGAAGTACCTGAACACCCCCGAGACGCCGATCTACAAGAAGTCGCACGTGCTCTACGGCATCGACCAGGCCAAGCGCGAGATCGCCAAGCAGGGGCGGGTGGTCGTGGTCGAGGGGTACACCGACGTGATGGCCTGCCACCTGGCCGGGGAGCCGACCGCCGTGGCGACCTGCGGGACCGCCTTCGGCGCGGACCACATCGGGGTGCTGCGCCGCCTCCTGCTGGACAGCGACGACGTGGCCGGCGAGATCATCTTCACCTTCGACGGGGACGCCGCCGGGCAGAAGGCCGCCCTGCGCGCCTTCGAGGACGACCAGCGCTTCGTCGGGCGGACCTTCATCGCGGTCAGTCCGGACAACATGGACCCGTGCGAGCTGCGGCTGGCAAAGGGCGACCTGGCCGTCCGGGACCTGGTCGCCCGGCGGGAGCCGCTGGTCGACTTCGCGCTGCGGCACGTGATCAGCCGGTACGACCTGGACACCGTCGACGGCCGGGTGGAGGCGATGCGCCGGGCCGCCCCGCTGGTCGCGAAGCTCAAGGACGCCGAGAAGCGTCCGGAGTACGTCCGCAAGCTCGCCGGTGACCTCGGCATGGAGATCGAACCGGTGCAGCGGGCGGTGCGCGCCGCCGGGGGTGCCCCGGTCGGCCGGGAGGCGTCGCGCGCCGCCCCGGCCCGGCGGGAGACGGCGGTGGACAGCCCGCAGTCGATGGTCGAGCGGGAGGCGCTGAAGCTGGCCCTCCAGGAGCCGGTGCTCGCCGGCCCGATGTTCGACGCGGTCGGCGCGGACGAGTACCGCCACCCCATCCACCAGGTAGTGCGCGCGGCCATCACGGAGGCCGGCGGGGTGTCGGCGGCGACCGGCGGCGCGGTCTGGGTCGGCCAGGTCCAGGACGCCTGCGCGGACCTGGCCGCGCAGGCCCTCGTCGCGGAGCTGGCCGTGGAGCCGTTGCGGATCGACGGCGAACCCGACCCGAGGTACGTTTCGAGCACCCTCGCCCAGTTGCAGTGGGGGTCGGTCACCGGCCGGATCAGGGACCTCAAGTCGAAGATCCAGCGGGTGAACCCGGTGGCGAACAAGGACGAGTACTTCGCGCTCTTCGGCGAGCTGCTCTCACTGGAGCAGCACGGCCGGGCACTGCGCGAACAGGCTGCGGGAGGACTGTAGGTGGGGCTGTTCAACCGTCGACCGAAGCTGCCCTCCCGGCACCGGCCGGAGCTGGCCGCCGACGAGCGGGTGCTCGCCTGGGCCCGGGTGGGCGACGGCGACGACGCCGCCTCGGTCGCCACCAACCTCGGGCTCTGGCTGCCCGGCCGGGGCGGGCGGCTGGGCTGGCACGACATCCTCAAGGCGGGCTGGTCCGGACGCGAGCTGCGGGTCACCCCGGCGGAACGCCTCGCCGAGCGGGACGGCTACCTGGTAGTCGCCGACGCGCCCACCGACACCTACCTCCTCCTCGATCCGGGGGAGCTGCCGCACCAGGTGCGGGCCCGGGTGACCAAGTCGGTGGCGTACACCGAACACCACCCGGTGCCCGGTGGCGCCGGCCGGATCGCCGCCCGTCGGGTGCCCGGCGTGGACGGCCTGACCTGGACGGTCCGCTACGACCCCGGCACCCCCGCCGACGACCCGGAGGTGGTCGCCGAAACCGACCGCCTGGTGGCCGCCGCCCGCGCCGCCACCACCTCCGAGTCGCTGTAGGGGCCGCCCCGGCCCACCCGGAAAAGGGGTGGGGCCGCTCGGTGCCGCCGGCTAGGGTCGGGGCGTGACGGCAGAGGTGTTGATCCGAGCCCGGGGCCTGGTGAAACGGTTCGGCGACTTCACCGCGGTGGACGGGATCGACGTCGACGTGCACGCCGGGGAAGCCTTCGGGTTCCTCGGGCCGAACGGCGCGGGCAAGTCCTCGACCATGCGGATGGTCGGCTGCATCTCCCCACCCAGCGACGGGGAACTGCGCATCCTCGGCAGGGACCCGGTCCGCGACGGACCGGCGATCCGGGCCCGCCTCGGCGTCTGCCCGCAGCTGGACAACCTCGACCCGGAGCTGACCGTCCGGGAGAACCTCACCACCTACGCGCGCTACTTCGGCATCCCGCGCCGGGTGGCCCGGGAACGCGCGGCGGAACTGCTGGACTTCGTGCAGCTCGCCGAGCGGGCCGACAGCAGGGTCGAGCCGCTCTCCGGTGGGATGAAGCGCCGGCTCACCATCGCCCGCGCGCTGGTCAACGAGCCGGAGATCGTCCTGCTCGACGAGCCGACCACCGGGCTCGACCCGCAGGCCCGGCACCTGGTCTGGGAGCGGCTGTTCCGGCTCAAGCAGCAGGGCGTCACCCTGGTGCTGACCACGCACTACATGGACGAGGCGGAGCAGCTCTGCGACCGCCTGGTGGTGATGGACGGCGGCCGGATCGCCGCCGAGGGGTCGCCCCGGGCGTTGATCGAGCGGTACTCCACCCGTGAGGTGGTGGAGCTGCGCTTCGCCGCCGAGTCGCAGGAGGCGTTCGCCGGCAAGCTGGGCGACGTCGGCGAACGGGTCGAGGTGCTGCCCGACCGGATCCTGCTCTACGTCACCAACGGGGACGACGCGGTCGCCGAGGTCCACGCGCGCGGCCTCACCCCGGCGAGTGTGCTGGTCCGGCGCAGCAGCCTGGAGGACGTCTTCCTCCACCTGACCGGCCGCACGCTGGTCGACTGAGGGCGGGGAGCAGGGATGAGCGTGACGCGGCAGCAGTCCCGGGAGGCGGCCCGGCCGGCGCTTCCCCGGGTGCCGGCGCTGGCGGTCCTGTCGTACCACCTGGTCGGGTACCGGCGTACCTGGCGGTCGAGCATCTTCTCGTCGTTCCTGCTGCCGGTGCTCACCGTGCTCGGCTTCGGCGTGGGCGTCGGCGCGTACGTCGACCAGGGCGTCGACGGGGTGCCGTACCTCGAGTGGATCCTCCCCGGGCTGGTCGCCTCCACCGCCTTCCAGGTCGCGGTGAGCGAGTCGACCTGGCCGGTCTACGGCAACTTCCAGTGGACCAAGCTCTACTACGCGCAGAGCGCCGCCCCGCTGCGGGCCGGCGACGTCCTCGGCGGGCACCTGATCTTCGTCCTGCTCCGGGTGCTCACCTCCGCCGCCGCGTTCCTGCTGGTCGCGGTGGTGCTCGGGGCGGTGCGCTCCGGGTGGGTGCTGCTCGCCCTGCCGGTGGTGGTGCTGCTCGGCCTGGCGGTGGCCGCGCCGGTCTTCGCGTTCGCCGGCAGCGTGCCCGGCGACAGCTACCTCGCGCTGCTGTTCCGGTTCGCGGTGATCCCGGCGACGCTCTTCGCCGGGGTGTTCTTCCCGGTCGAGTCGCTGCCGGTGGGACTGCGCTGGGTGGCGTACCTGACCCCGCTCTGGCACGGCGTCGACCTGTGCCGGGCCGCCGCGCTCGGCACCGCGCCACAGTGGTCCGCCACCGGGCACCTGCTCTACCTCGCGGCCTGGGCCCTGGCCGGCTGGGTGCTGGCCCGGCGCGTGTTCCACCGCACCCTCGTCGTCTAGGAGGACCCGTGGTCGCTCTGGTGCTGCCCCGGCTGCTCGACGCCCGCGCCGCCGCCCGCCGGTCCGGCGCGGTGGCCTGGCGCAACGTCGACACGCTCGGTACGGCGTACTGGCTGGTGCTCGTCTCCGGCTTCCTGGAGCCGGTCTTCTACCTCTTCTCCATCGGCGTCGGGGTGGGGGCGCTGGTCGGCGACTTCACCCTGCCCGACGGGCGGGTGGTGTCCTACGCGACGTTCGTCGCCCCGGCGCTGCTCGCCTCGTCGGCGATGACCGGGGCGCTGGCCGAGACCACCTTCAACTTCTTCGGCAAGATGAAGTACCAGAAGCTGTACGACGGGGTGATCGCCACTCCGGTGCAGCCGTTCGAGATCGCCCTCGGCGAGTTGGCCTGGGCGATGCTGCGGGGGTCGCTCTACTCGGCGGCGTTCCTCGTGGTGATGGTGGTGATGGACCTGACCACCGTGGCCCGCGCGGCGGCGGCCCTGCCGGCGGCCATGCTGGTCGGCTTCGCGTTCGGTGCGCTGGGCATGACCATCGCCACCCTCATGCGGAGCTGGCAGGACTTCGACCTGCTCGGGTCGGCGCAGTTCACCCTCTTCCTCTTCTCCGGCACGTTCGTCCCCGCGCAGGCGTACCCGGACCTGCTGCGCTGGCTGGTGGAGGTGACTCCGCTCTACCGCGCGGTACACCTGCTCCGGGGCGTCGCCCTCGGCACCGGTGGCGGGGGCTGGCTGGTCGACGTGCTCTACCTCGTCGGGTTGACGGCGTTCTGCCTGTTCGTGGCGTCCCGTCGGACCTCCCGCCTGCTCTACCGGTAGGGCGCCACCGGTGGCCCGTCCGGCCGGGCGGGACGCCGTGGGTGGTTACCGGGGGCCGGGTCGGGGCATGAGCAGGGGGAGACAGCCGACCTGAGGGAGGGGCGATGGCCTCCGACGAGTCCCCCGGCCGGGGCGGTCACCACGACCGTTCCACCACCACCCGGCGGGCGCCGACCGATCCGTCCGGTGACCCCCGTGCCGAGGGGGAGCCGACGACGCGTAGCGCACCGACCCGGGACCGCCCGGTGGGGCCGGACGACGGACCGGACAGCCCCACCGAACTCTCCGGCACCGGCTGGCTGGCGACGCTGCGCCGGACCGGCCGGGAGTTCTCCGAGGACAGTCTGACCGACTGGGCGGCGGCGCTGACCTACTACGGCGTGCTGTCGATCTTCCCCGGCCTGCTGGTGCTGATCTCGCTGCTCGGACTGCTCGGCGAGAGCGCCACGAACGAGGTCCGGGACACGGTCACCGACGCGGTGCCGGAGGAGAGCATCCGCCGGATCATCGAGGGGGCCATCGACCAGGCCAGCGCCTCCGGTGGCCTGGCCAGCGTGGCGGCGGTGATCGGTCTGCTCGCCGCCTTCTGGTCGGCCTCCGGGTACGTCGCGGCGTTCATGCGGGCCTCCAACTCGATCTACGACGTGCCGGAGGGGCGGCCGATCTGGAAGACCCTGCCGATCCGGATCGGGGTGACCGCCGTGATCGGGGTGATGCTCCTGGCCAGCGCGGTGATCGTGGTCTTCACCGGCCGGCTGGCCGAGGCGGCGGGGGACGCGATCGGGCTCGGGTCGACGGCGGTCACGGTGTGGAACATCGCCAAGTGGCCGGTGCTGCTGATGCTGGTCAGCCTGATGTTCGCGCTCCTCTACTGGGCCTCGCCGAACGCGCGGCACGGCGGGTTCCGCTGGGTCAGCCCGGGTGGCGTGCTCGCGGTGCTCATCTGGGTGGTCATCTCGGCTCTCTTCGCGTTCTACGTGAGCAACTTCGGCTCGTACAACAAGACGTACGGGGCGCTGGCCGGCGTGATCATCTTCCTGATCTGGCTCTGGCTCTCCAACATCGCCATCCTGCTCGGCGCCGAGTTCGACGCCGAACTCGAACGCAGCCGGGCGATCGCGGCCGGGCACTCCCCGGAGAAGGAGCCCTACGTCGAGCTGCGCGACGACCGCAAGCTCCGCAAGAACGCCCGCAAGCAGGAGCAGGAGCGCCGCCCGGACACCCACTGACGCCCTGCCGTACCGCCGCACCGCCCCCGCCGCGCACCGTGGCGGGGGCGGTGTCGTGTCGGCACCCTTCCGGGCAGGTCGGGACGGGCCACTCGTTACCGACAAGTTTCGACGAGTCGACCATATCTTTTGCTGCGAAGAACAAAAGTTGAATGCAGATCGTCTGAAGCTCTGGACAGGTTCGCCGGAAGCCTCCTACTGTGACGGGCACGACACGACGACGTACGTCGGTGTGCACGGCTTGAAGCGAGGTGAGTCCGGTGCGGAAGGCCCACCCTTTGCACCTGCGGCTGCTGTGGTTGCTCCGTGACGAAGGCGCGCTCTCCCGGGCCGAGCTGGCCGACCGCCTCCAGATCCCACGTCCGCGTCTGATCGCCGAGCTGGAACGGCTGGTCGCCCTCGGGTACGTGGCCGAGGCCGGGCTGGCCAAGTCCCGGGGTGGTCGCCGGTCCACCCTGGTCGAGCTGGATCCGCGCCTGCGGTTCGCCGCGGTGGACATGGGCGCCAGCTCGATCGACGTCGAGGTGGTCAACGGTCGGCTCGAACCGGTCGCCACCTACGCCGAGCAGGCCGACATCCGTTCCGGGCCGAAGGCGACCCTGCACCGGGTCAACGAGCTGCTGCACAAGGCGAAGGCCGACGGGGCGTACGAGCGACTCGACGCGATCGGGGTCGGGCTGCCCGGCCCGGTGAGCTTCCGCGACGGGGTGCCGGTCAGCCCGCCGATCATGCCCGGCTGGGACCGGTTCCCGGTCCGGGAGCTGCTCACCCGCGAGCACGGCTGCCCGGCGGTGGTCGACAACGACGTCAACATCATGGCGATCGGCGAACGGCACGGCGGAGTGGCCCACTCGGTGGACGACTTCCTCTTCGTCAAGATCGGCACCGGGATAGGGTGCGGCATCTTCCTCGGCGGCGAGGTCTACCGGGGCAGCGACGGCTGTGCCGGCGACATCGGCCACATCCAGGTCGAGCCGCACGGTCCGGTCTGCTCGTGCGGCAACGCCGGCTGCCTGGAGGCCCTGTTCAGCGGCGCGGCGTTGGCCAAGGACGCGACCGCCGCCGCCCGCAGCGGCACCTCCCCGGCGCTGGCGGAACGGCTCGCCACCCGGGGCCGGGTCACCGCGCTCGACGTCGCCGCCGGTGCCGTCGAGGGGGACGTCACCTGCATCCAGCTCATCCGGGAGGGCGGGCGGCGGGTCGGTGGCGTGCTGGCCGGTCTGGTCAGTTTCGCCAACCCGTCGATGATCGTGATCGGCGGAGGGCTGGCCCAGCTCGGCCACATCCTGCTCGCCGAGATCCGGAGCGTCGTCTACCGCCGGTCGCTGCCGCTGGCCACCGGCAACCTGCCGGTGGTCCTCTCCGAACTGGGGGCCCGCGCCGGGGTGGCCGGCGCGGCCGTGCTCGCCAGCGACGTCGCCTTCCTGGAGGCGTCGTGAACACCGGTGCCGGCCCGGAATCCGGGCCCCTGGTCGACGCGCCCGCCGACACCGTGTCCGGTGACGTGGTGCTGCGGCTGACCGACGTGGTCAAGACCTTCCCCGGCGTCCGCGCCCTGGACGGGGTGCGGCTGGAGGTGCGGGCGGGCGAGGTGCACTGCCTGCTCGGGCAGAACGGCGCCGGCAAGTCCACCCTGATCAAGGTGCTCGCCGGGGTGCACCGGCCGGACTCGGGACAGCTGTCGTGGCGCGGCGAGCCGACCACCTTCGCCAACCCGCAGGCCGCCATGCGCGCCGGCATCGCCACCATCTACCAGGAGCTCGACCTGGTCGAGGATCTCTCCGTCGCGGAGAACGCGTTCCTGGGTCACGAGCCGCGCCGGCTGGGCTTCGTCCGCCGGGGTCACACCGCCCGACGGACGAGGGAGATCCTGGCCCGGCTCGGTCACCCGGAGATCCCGCCGGGCCGGATGGTCCGTGCGCTGCCGGCGGCGGGCAAGCAGATCGTCAGCATGGCCCGCGCCCTCTCCCATCAGGCCCGGCTGATCGTCATGGACGAACCGAGCGCGGTGCTCGCCCACGACGAGGTCGGCAACCTCTTCCGGATCATCCGGGAACTGACCGCGCAGGGCATCGCGGTCATCTACATCTCCCACCGGCTGGAGGAGATCCGCGAGATCGGCGACCGGGTCACCGTCCTCAAGGACGGCCGGACGACCGCGGCGAACCTGCCCGCCCGGGACACCCCCACCCGCGACCTGGTCAACCGGATGACCGGCCGGACCATCGAGTACGTCTTCCCCGAGCGCCCGGACACCGCCCCCGGCGCGGAGCTGCTCCGGGTGGACGGGCTGGCCCGCACCGGCGAGTTCGCCGACGTGTCGCTGACCGTCCGGGCCGGGGAGATCGTCGGCATCGCCGGGCTGGTCGGCTCGGGCCGGTCGGAGCTGATGGAGACCATCTTCGGCGCCCGCCGCCCGGACGCGGGCACGGTCCGGATGGCCGGCCGACCGGTCCGTCCGGGCAGCGTCGGCGCGGCGGTCCGCGCCGGCATGGGGATGGCCCCGGAGGAGCGCAAGAGCCAGGCGCTCCTGCTCGGCGAACCGATCTTCCGGAACGTCACCCTGGCCACCTTCGGCCGGTACGCCCGGCTCGGCTTCACCGACGCCGACCGGGAACGGGCCGAGGCGGACCGGATCGCCGACGCGCTCGACCTGCGGCCCCGGGACGTGCGCCGCCCGGTACGTACCCTCTCCGGCGGCAACCAGCAGAAGGTGGTGGTCGGGCGCTGGCTGCTCGGCGACACCCGGCTGCTGCTGCTCGACGAGCCGACCCGGGGCGTGGACGTGGGCGCGCGGGCCGAGCTGTACCAGGTGATCCGGCAGTTGGCGGCCCGGGGGGTCGGGGTGCTGCTGGTCTCCAGCGAGGTCCCCGAGGTGCTCGGTCTGGCCGACCGGGTGCTGGTGATGCGGGAAGGGCGGGTCGTGCGCGAGGCGCCGGCCGGCGAACTGGACGAGAACACCGTGCTCGACCTCGTCATGGCGGGGTCCCTCCTGGAAGGCGCGCCGGCATGAACTCCGCGCATCGGCCGACAAGCACAATCGAGGCGACGGCATGAGCGACACGACAGGAACGACCACCCCGGAACGCCCCACCGACCTGCCGGCGCAGTCGCCCCCGGTGCACAAGGTGGGGGCCGACACCGCCGCCGGCCGGGGGGTCCTCTCCCTCTGGCGGGGCGAGGACGGCGAGGGCGCCCGGCGCAACCTCGGTCTGATCGCGGTGCTGGTGGTGCTGGTGGTCATCGGGATCGCCACCCGCCCCGACCTCTACGGCGACTCCACCTGGGTCTGGAACAACATCCTGACCATCCTCAAGCTGGCTTCCGTGGTCGGCGTGGTGACCGTGGGCATGACCTTCGTGATCATCGGCGGGGGCATCGACCTCTCGGTCGGGGCGATCGTCGCCCTGGCCGGGGTCTGGTGCACCACGGTCGCCACCCAGAGCTACGGCGCGGCCGGCATGGTCTTCAGCGCGCTCACCGTCGGCCTGGCGGTCGGACTGGTCAACGGCCTGCTCATCGCGTACGGGAAGCTGGTGCCCTTCATCGCCACCCTGGCCATGATGGTCGCCGCCCGGGGCCTGGCGGCGGAGATCTCCGACAAGCAGACCCAGGTCTCCGACAACGCCACCATCAACGGCATCGCCAGCACCAACCTGCTCGGCATCCCGCTGCTGGTCTACATCCTCGCCGCGGTGGTGGTCGCCGGGTGGGTGCTGCTCAACCGCACCACCTTCGGCCGGCGCACGGTCGCCGTCGGCGGCAACCCGGAGGCGGCCCGGCTGGCCGGCATCGACGTCAAGCGGCACACCCTGCTGCTCTACGGGCTCTCCGGGCTCTGCTGCGGCATCGCCGCCATCATGCTCACCTCCCAGGCCACCTCGGCCCAGGCGGCCATGGCCAACCTCTACGAACTCGACGCGATCGCCGCCGCGATCATCGGCGGGACGCTGCTCAGCGGCGGACGGGGCACCATCGTCGGCTCCCTGCTCGGCGTGATCATCTTCTCCACCATCACCAACCTGTTCGCCATCAACGGGCTCTCCACCGAGGCCCAGAACATGGTCAAGGGCGGCATCATCGTCGCCGCGGTCCTGGTCCAGCAGGTCCAGTTCCGCAGTCTCTCCCAGTTCATCAGCCGCAACCGGGCGACTACCGGCTGACCCGGCGGCGACTCCCGGACACCAGCCCGACCGGCGGCCACCTCGTACCCGACGGTGGCCGGGACGAACGCACCCTCTCCCCGGACTCCTCCACCACCCCCGCACCCAGGAGGTCACGATGACCCAGCACCGCCCCGACCTGCCGCGCCGCCGGCTGCTGTTCGGTACGGCCGCGCTCGGCGCCGGCGCGCTGCTCGCCGGTTGCACCAGCAACGAGACCGCGCCGACCGCCGCGCAGACCAAGGCCGCCGAGGCGGGCGGCAACGCCGAGCCCGGCAAGCGCGTCACCATCGGCTTCTCCGCGCCGGCCGCCGACCACGGCTGGATCGCCGCCATCACCAGCAACGCCAAGGCCCAGGCGGCGGCGTACTCCGACGTGGAGTTCACGTCGGTCGAGGCCGGCGCGGACGCGGCGGCGCAGCGGGCGGCGCTGTCCACCCTGCTGTCCCAGAAGCCCGACGTGATCGTGCTGCTGCCGCACGACGGCAAGGAACTCAACGCCTTCGGCCTGGAGGCGATGAAAGCCGGTATCCCGGTGGTCAACCTGGACCGGGCCTTCCCGGACGCCCGCGCGTACCGGACCCAGATCAAGGGCGACAACTACGGCATGGGCGTGGCCGCCGCGACGTACATCGTGGACCAGTTGCGGGGCAAGGGGGTCACCAACCCGATCATCGGGGAGATCCCCGGCATCGACTCGCTGGAGCTGACCCAGGAACGGTCGAAGGGCTTCGCCGACACCCTCGCGTCGTTCGGTTTCAAGGTGGCCAACCGGCGTCCGGCCGAGTTCACCGCCGACTCCGGCCAGCAGGCGGCCACCGGCCTGCTCCAGGCGCTGCCGAAGATGGACGCGCTCTGGAACCACGACGACGACCAGGGCATCGGGGTGCTCGCCGCGATCAACCAGTCCGGCCGCAAGGAGTTCTTCATGGTCGGCGGTGCGGGTTCCAAGAAGGCCATGGAGGACATCCAGGCCGACAACACCGCGCTGAAGGCCACCGTCACCTACAGCCCGTCGATGGCCTCCTCGGCCATCTCCCTGGCCCGGCTGATCGGTCAGGGCAGGGGCATGTCCGACCTGGTGGAACTCCAGGTACCGAAGGAGATCGTGCTCGCCTCGGAGACGATCACCAAGGAGAACGCGAGCAGCTACCTCAAGCTCGGGTTCTGACACACGGGGGGAGACCCACCTTGTCCACATCACCACGGGAACTGCGGGTCGGCCTGGTCGGCTACGCGTTCATGGGTGCCGCCCACTCGCAGGCGTGGCGCACCGTGAACCGGGTGTACGACCTGCCGGCACGGGTCCGGATGTCGCTGATCTGCGGCCGGGACGCCGGGAAGGTGGCCGACGCCGCCGACCGGCTCGGCTGGGAGGGGCACACCACCGACTGGCGGGACCTGGTAGCCCGGGACGACATCGACGTGGTCGACGTCTGCACCCCGGGGGACAGCCACGCCGAGATCGCGCTGGCCGCGCTGGCCGCCGGCAAGCACGTGCTGTGCGAGAAGCCACTGGCCAACACGGTCGAGGAGGCTCGGACGATGGCCGCCGCGGCGGCCACCGCCCGGACCTCCGGCGTCCGGTCGATGTGCGGTTTCAACTACCGCCGGGTGCCCGCGGTCACCATGATGCGGGACCTGGTCGCCGCCGGCCGGCTGGGCGTCATCCGGCACGTCCGCGCGACGTACCTCCAGGACTGGATCGTGGACCCGCAGTTCCCGCTGGTCTGGCGGCTGCGCAAGGACCGGGCCGGGTCCGGCGCGCTCGGCGACATCGGGGCGCACATCATCGACCTGACCCAGTTCGTCACCGGACAGCGGATCACCGGGGTCAGCGCGATCACCGAGACCTTCGTCCGGGAACGGCCGCTGCCGGTCGACGCGCGGGGCCTGACCGGCACGGTGGAGAACCCCGCCGGGGCGGACGGTGCCGCCCCGGCCACCGGGACGGTCACCGTGGACGACGCGGCGGTCTTCGTCGCCCGGCTCGACGGCGGGGCGTTGGCGACGTACGAGGCGAGCCGCTTCGCCACCGGCCGGAAGAACGCCCTGCGGGTCGAGATCAACGGTTCGCTCGGCACCGTGGTGTTCGACCTGGAGCGTCTCAACGAGCTGGAGTTCTACGACGCCGCCCTGCCCCCGACCCAGCAGGGCTTCAGCCGGATCCTGGTGACCGAGGGCGACCACCCGTACATGTCGGCCTGGTGGCCGCCGGGGCACATCATCGGCTACGAGCACTCCTTCACCCACCAGATGCGCGACTTCGTCGAGGCGGTCGCCACCGGCACCGATCCGCTTCCCTCGTTCGCCGACGCGTTGCAGGTCCAGCTCGTGCTGGACGCGGTGACCCGCTCGGCGGACCTCGGCTCGTCCTGGACGGAGGTGGAACCAGCCCTGGTGACGGTGGCCGCCTGACCGGCCGGGGCGCCGGTCGCGGATCGCGCCCCACCCATCGGGGGACCCACCCGTGGCGTCCCACCCGAACGACGTTCCGGACCGACCGGCGAGGGCCGGCCGCGGTTGCGCCCCGCGGCCGGAGACGAGGTCCGATCCGGAAACGGCGTGCCCCGGCGGACCGTGTCCGGTCCGGTGGGGCACGACAGCACGACGGTCGTCCGGCGCGGCCGGACCGGGATTCCCCGGTCGCGCCGGACGACCGGACCCGCCGTCCGACGCGTCCGGACGACCGGACCCGCCGTCCCCGAACGTCCGCGCGGGACGATTCCCCGTCCCGGGCGGTCGACATCGGGTGGGCAGGGTCGAGACGCCGACCGACCCCGCCCACCTGCCCCGCCCGTCACACCGAACCGGGCCCGCGTGCCGGCGTCCTCGCCGCCGACGTCGCCGCCGGCCGGCGGGTGCTCTCCCGGCCCGGTGGGACGGGCGGGGCGCCCTCCCGCGCCAGCATCGTCGCCCGCCCCGCCCCCCGCCGGTCCGGTGCACCGCGCGCGAGATCGTGCCGCGCTCCCGGCCGCGCGGGAACCTTCCCGTCTCGCCGCCCGTACCCGGGCCGGCGAGGTCCGTGATCCGGCGGGGGGCAGGCCGAGGTACGACCGGGGAGACGCTGTGGAGCTGCCCCGGTGGTGCGTCCGAGCCCTCGACGGCGGTCGGGTGACGCGACGATCCACGGCCCCGCAAGACCACTTTTCGTTGATTGAGCAGAAGTTCGGCGAGAACCGTCAGAAGCTATGGACACTGACATCGAAACCCCTTAATGTCGTGCCTCACGAACGTGTTTCGTCGAGGTGAACCGGCGGCGCGGTGATCCATCGACCGTCCCCGAGCGTGCGCGCATCCGCGCCAGCGCCCCCGGACGACACGGCCCGGCCGGGACGGCACCCGGTCCGGGCCGCGCACACCCCCCGCTACGGCACCCGGCGCGACGGCGCGCGCCCGCCCTGGCAGTCGAACGTCAGGAAGGGACGGACCCAGCCATGTCCACACACGACGGCAGACCCACCCGGCGCGCCTCGTCCATCGGATCCGCGCTGCTGCTGGTGGCCGCAGCCGGACTGGTCGCCCTCGGCGGCCCGGCCCCCGCATCGGCGCACCCGGTCAACGCCACCGACTTCCAGCAGGTCACCCTGGCCAAGGGCGTCGCCGAGGTCGGCGAGCCGATGTCCATCGCGGTGCTGTCCGACCGCTCCGTACTGCACACCGCCCGCAACGGCACGCTGCGCCGCACCGACGCGGCCGGCACCACCACGGTGCTCGGCACCATTCCGGTCTACCTCCACGACGAGGAGGGCCTCCAGGGCGTCGGAGCGGACCCGAACTTCACCAGCAACCGGCACATCTACCTCTACTACGCGCCACCGCTGACCACCCCCGGCGGGGACGCCCCGGCCACCGGCACCGACTTCTCCGCCTGGCAGGGCGTCAACCGGCTCTCCCGGTTCACCCTCAACGCCGACTGGACGCTCAACATGTCGAGCCAGGTCACCGTGCTCGACGTACCGGCCGACCGGGGAATGTGCTGCCACGTCGGCGGGGACATCGACTTCGACGCGGCCGGCAACCTCTACCTGTCCACCGGGGACGACACCAACCCGTTCGACTCCGCCGGCTACGCCCCGATCGACGAGCGCACCAACCGCAACCCCGCGTACGACGCCCAGCGCAGCGCGGCCAACACCAACGACCTGCGCGGCAAGATCCTGCGGATCAAGGTGATCGCCAACGGCACGTACTCGATCCCGGCGGGGAACATGTTCGTCGACTCCGACCCGAAGACCCGTCCGGAGATCTACGCGATGGGCTTCCGCAACCCGTTCCGGATGAGCGTCGACCGGGCCACCGGCATCGTCTACGTCGGCGACTACGGCCCGGACGCCGGCACCACCAGCACCCGGGGACCGAGCGGGCAGGTGGAGTTCAACCGGGTCACCGCTCCGGGCAACTACGGCTGGCCGTACTGCACCGGCACGAACACCGCCACCGAGACGTACGCGGAGTGGGACTTCGCCGCCGGCACCGCCGGGGCCAGGTACAACTGCACCGGCGGGCCGACCAACAACTCGTTCCGTAACACCGGCGTCTCGACGCTCCCCGCGGCGAAGCCCGCCTGGATCCGGTACGCCGGCGACGCCGGCAGCCCGCCCGAGTTCGGCGGCGGCTCGGAGTCGCCGATGGCCGGCCCGGTCTACCGGTACGACCCGACCAACCCCTCCACCACGAAGTTCCCGCAGTCCTTCCACGGGCAGTTCTTCGCCGGGGAGCTGGGCCGCGGCTGGGTCAAGCCGATCCACCTGAACACCGACGGGTCCCCGGGCACCATCGACACCTTCCCGTGGAACGGCAAGCAGGTCATGGACATGGCCTTCGGCCCGGACGGCGCGCTCTACGTGCTCGACTACGGCACCGGCTACTTCAACGGGGACGCCAACTCGGCGCTCTACCGCTACGACCACATCGGTGGCGGCAACCGCGCGCCGACCGCCGTGGCCACCGCCGACCGGACCTCCGGGGCCGCCCCGCTGACCGTGAACTTCTCCTCGGCCGGGTCGTCGGACCCGGACGGCGGCGCGCTGACCCACTCGTGGTCCTTCGGTGACGGCACCACGTCGACGTCGGCGAACCCGAGCAAGACGTACACCGCCAACGGCGCGTACACCGCCACGCTGACCGTCCGGGACCCGCAGGGCGCGACCGGTACCGCCAGCGTGTCGATCAGGGTCGGCAACACCGCCCCCACGGTGACCATCAACGCCCCCCTCATGGGGCGGCTCTTCTCCTACGGCGACACGGTGCCGTTCAGCATCACCGTCACCGACCCGGAGGACGGGACGATCGACTGCACCAAGGTCAAGATGACCTACGTGCTCGGCCACGACCAGCACGGCCACGCGATCACCTCGCAGAACGGCTGCTCCGGCGCGATCACCATCCCGGTCGACGGTGAGCACGACGAGGCGGCCAACATCTTCGCCGTCTTCGACGCCGAGTACACCGACTCCGGCGGACTGACCACCCACGAGCAGCACATCCTCCAGCCGCGCAAGCGTCAGGCGGAGCACCACAAGGACTCCTCCGGCGTGACCCTCCACGACAAGACCTCGGCCGAGGGCGGTCGGACCGTGGGCAGCATCGACAACGGGGACTGGATCGCGTTCGAGCCGTACCGGCTGGACACCGTCACCTCGTTCAGCGCGCGGGTCTCCTCCGCGGGGGTCGGCGGCACCATCCAGGTACGGGCCGGCTCGCCCACCGGCACCGTGCTCGGCTCGGCCACCGTGCCGGTCACCGGTGGCTGGGACACCTTCACCACCGTCTTCGGTACCGTCTCCGGCGCGCCGCCCACCACCGGCCGGCTCTACCTGACCTTCGCCGGTGGCGCCGGCGCGCTGTTCGACATCGACGCGTTCGGCTTCACCACCGGCGCCGGTGGTGCCGGCCAGGTCGTCGGGATGGGCGGCAAGTGTCTGGACGTGGGGAACGCGGCCACCGCCGACGGCACGCAGATCCAGATCTACTCGTGCAACGGCACCGCCGCGCAGGTGTGGTCGGTGACGCCGGGTGGTCCGGTGCGGGCGTTGGGGAAGTGTCTGGATGTGTCCGGTGGTGGTTCGGCGGATGGGACGAAGGTGCAGTTGTGGACGTGTAACGGCAGCGCTGCGCAGGTGTGGTCGGGGCAGGCGGATGGGACGGTGCGTAATCCGCAGTCGGGTAAGTGTCTGGATGTGTCGGGGAACAGTGCCGTGGATGGTCAGGCGGTGCATCTGTGGACGTGTCATGCGGGTGCGAACCAGAAGTGGACGCTGCCGTAGGTCGGGCGCGCTCCGCTGACGTGTGAACAGGGGTCCCCGGTCCTCGTCCGGTGACGGGCAGGGGACCCCTGCGACCAGGCAACCGAACCGACCCCTCCACCGGGAGACCGACATGCGCAGACTCCTCCGATCCACGATCGGCGCGGCCACCGCCGTCGTCACCGTTCTCGCCTGCACCACCCCCGCCACCCCGGCCAGCGCCGCCGACGCCCCGTACGACGTGCTGGTCTTCTCGAAGACCGCCGGCTTCCGCCACGACTCGATCGCCGTCGGCACCCAGGCCGTCCGGGACCTCGGCGCGGCCAACAGCTTCACCGTCACCGCCACCGAGGACGCGACCACCTTCACCCCCGCCAACCTCGCCCGGTACGAGGCGGTGATCTTCCTCAACACCACCGGGGACGTGCTCGACGGCACCCAGCAGAGCGCCTTCGAGGCGTACGTCAACGGTGGCGGCGGGTTCGTCGGCATCCACTCGGCGGCCGACACCGAGTACGGCTGGCCCTTCTACGGCAACCTGGTGGGCGGCTACTTCGCCTCGCACCCGGCGGTGCAGCAGGCCACCGTGCACGTGCAGCACCGGGCGCACGCGGCCACCGCACACCTGCCCCGCACCTGGACCCGCACCGACGAGTGGTACGACTACCGGACCAACCCCCGTCCGTCCGTACGGGTGCTGGCCGCGCTCGACGAGTCGTCGTACTCCGGTGGGTCGATGGGGGCCGACCACCCGATCGCGTGGTGCGCGACGGTCAGCGGCGGGCGGTCGTTCTACACCGGCGGCGGGCACACCCAGGCCTCGTACGCCGATCCGGCCTTCCGGGCGCACCTGCTCGGCGGCATCCGCTACGCGGCCGGGCGGAGCAGGGCCGACTGCCGTCCCGAGACCGGCTACACCACCCTCTACGACGGCTCCACCACCGGCTGGTCGCAGGCCGGACCGGGAAGCTTCACCAACACCGACGCCACCCTCACCTCGGTCGGCGGGATGGGCCTGTACTGGTACAGCGCGAAGCAGTTCACCAACTACTCGTTGAAGCTCGACTGGCGGATGGCCGGCGACGACAACTCCGGCGTCTTCATCGGCTTCCCGCCGTCCGGTGACCCCTGGTCGGCGGTGAACAACGGCTACGAGATCCAGATCGACGCGACCGACGCGGCCGACCGCACCACCGGCGCGGTCTACACGTTCAAGTCCGCCGACACGGCCGCCCGGGACGCCGCGTTGAACCCGCCGGGGGAGTGGAACACCTACGAGCTGCTGGTCGAGGGGGAACGACTCCAGGTCTTCCTCAACGGCCGGAAGATCAACGACTTCACCAACACCGACCCGGCGCGCTCGCTCGCCGGCCACGTCGGCCTCCAGAACCACGGTACGGGTGACGACGTCTCGTTCCGCAACATCCGGATCAAGGAACTGGGCGGCACCAACCCACCCGGCGGCAACACCACCGTGCAGGCCGAGGCGTACAGCACCGCCAGCGGCGTCAGTCCGTACCCGAAGGCCGGGGCCAACGGTGGGCACACCCTCGGGCACGTCGACCCGGGCGACTGGGCCGCGTACCAGGGCCTCGACCTGACCGGGGTGACCGCGTTCCGGGCCCGGGTGGTCTCCGGCGGAGCCGGCGGCACCATCGGGGTGCGGACCGGCTCACCGACCGGCACCCTGCTCGGCCAGGTGGCGGTCCCCAACACCGGGAGCTGGACCACCTTCGCCGACGTCGGCACCGCCCTCGCCGGGGTGCCGTCCGGTACGCAGAACCTGTACCTGACCTTCACCGGGTCCGGCACCGGCCTCTTCGACGTCGACGACCTCACCCTGGTCCGGTCCGGCGGCGGCTCCGGTACCGGCCCGGTCGTCGGACTGGGCGGCAAGTGCCTGGACGTCCGGAACTCCGGGACCGCCGACGGCACCCAGATCCAGATCCACGCCTGCAACGCCTCCGCCGCGCAGGTGTGGTCGGTGACGCCGGGTGGTCCGGTGCGGGCGTTGGGGAAGTGTCTGGATGTGTCCGGTGGTGGTTCGGCGGATGGGACG
>NZ_JBEZZN010000016.1:0-138765 GCF_040639195.1 Micromonospora sp. NPDC023956 | reverse complement strand
AAGGTGATGATGTCGTCTTTGCCGTCGCCGTTGACGTCGCCGAGGGCGGGGTGTTCGCCGGTGATGGAGAAGTAGTCGTGCCATTTGACGGCGGTGCCGGTGAAGCTGGTGCCGGTGGAGAGGGCGACGTAGACGTCGGCGTTGGTGTCGTGGGTGAAGGTGATGATGTCGTCGCGGCCGTCGCCGTTGACGTCGCCGACGGCGGCTACTTCGGCGTGGGGGGCGAACCAGTCGTGCCATTTTTGGCTGGTGGTGAAGGTGGTGCCGGTGGAGAGGGCGACGTAGACGTCGGCGAGGGTGCCGTGGGTGAAGGTGATGATGTCGTCTTTGTTGTCGCCGTTGAAGTCTCCGGTGAGGAGGGTTTCGCCGTTGAGGCCGAAGAAGTCGTTCCATTTGACGGAGGTGCCGGTGAAGGTGGTGCCGGTGGAGGTGGAGACGTAGACGTCGTTGAGGGTGCCCTTGGTGAAGGTGACGATGTCGTCGCGGCCGTCGCCGGTGAAGTCCGTCGGCGACCCGGCCAGATACCGGTCGTTCGACGGTGACGGGCCGCAGTTGTCGCTGACCAGGTACTTCTGGTGGTACTGACCGGGGTAGGGCGCCAACGACATGCCGTTGATGACGATCGTCTGCCCGGCTCCGTTGTAGAGCTGCTCGTAGTGGATGTGCGCGCCGGAGGAGTTGCCGGTGCTGCCCGTGGTGCCGATCTGCTGTCCCTGCTGCACGTACGCCCCGTCGGGCACGGAGTAGGCGGTGAGGTGGAAGTAGTAGGTCGTCCACCCGCCGCCGTGGTCGATGACGATGTAGTTGCCGGCACCGCTGGGCTGGGAGTACCGCCGGGCGACACCGGCGGCGGAGGCGAGCTGCGGCGTACCTCCGGTGGTGCCGTCGGCCCGGACGAAGTCCAGGGCCAGGCGGACCTCGGCGCTGTGGTGGCCGTAGGTCCACCGCTGGCCGCACGGGAACGGTGCCTTGAAGTTCGGCGCGGCGAGCGCGGGGGACGGTGTCGCCATCGCCCCGATCAGGACGCCCGCCGCCAGGGTGAGCAGGGAGGCCAGGACGCGACGCACCCTGCTTCTCGAAAGCCGTGACATGGGTGACTCCGGTGAGGGGAAGACTCGACTGGGTGGGTGGCGCGTCGTGGGCCCCGAGCGGGGCTCGTCACGCGCGGGTGCGGAGCAGCCGCCTGGCCGGAGGGCTGTCCGACCAGCCGGCGGTGGCCCGGTACCGACGACGACGCGCCGCCGGTCGTGCGGTGGCGGCGCGTCGTCGGTCGGAGGTCAGCCGGCGCGGCGCAGGCGTCCGAGCATCCCGTTGAGGTCCTGGACGAACATGTCGTGCCGGAAGAAGTGGCCACCGGGACGTTCGTGCCACTCGTGCGGGATCCCGGCGCGGCCGAGGGCACCCCGGAACTCCCGCTGACCGGCCAGCACCTGCGTCTCGTTGACGGTGTCGAACCAGTTGACCGGGTCGGGCGAGGTGCCGGCGACCAGGAAGATCCGCTTGTTGCGGTAGCTCTCGATCCGCTGCATCGGGTTGTCCGCGGTCACCCGCGCCTCGTCCCACAGCGGCGCGCCGTACACGGTGCCCCCGCCGAGTTCCACGGCGGCCGAGGAGAGGTTGGCCCAGTGCACGACGAGGCCGAAGTCGCGCCGCAGGCTGGCCGGGCCGGAGTGGGAACTCACCGAGCAGAAGTGCCCGTAGTACTTCGCGGTGTACTTCAGCGCGCCGAACCCGCCCATCGAGAAGCCGGCCACCGCCCGGCCGTTGTACTCCGGGAAGGTCCGGAAGTTCGCCTCGATCCAGGGCAGGAGCTGGGCCATGTGGAAGGTTTCCCAGTTGCGGGGCCCGGTGTTGCTGTGCACCGGGTTGCAGTACCAGCCGGTCGCGGCGTCCGGCATGACGACGATGATCTCCCTGCCGGCGGTCAGGTTGATGATGTTGTCGTGCATGTGGAACTGCCGGAAGTCGGCGGCTCCGCCGTGCAGCAGGTACAGCACCGGGTACCGCTTGCCGCTGGTGTGGTAGCCGTCCGGCAGCAGGACGTTGACGGCCGGGTCCCACTGGATCGCGTCGGTGGCGAACCGGTAGTACTGCAACCGGCCACCGTTCTCGTTCCGGTCGACGATGCGCAGACCGTGGCCGTCGCGGGCGGCGGATGCGGGCAGCGGCCCGGCGAGGGCGCCGGCGATCGTGCCGGCGGCGGCGACTCCCGCGGCGCCGGTCAGGAGTCGCCGACGGCTCAGCGGCCGGCGGGCGGCGGGGATGTTGTCCATGGATCCTCCATCGGGTAGGGCCGCGCCGCAGTCAGGTGACCTGCGACGCGGCGCTCGCTGTTCAGGGGACGGGGTCAGAGGGTGGTTTCGCCGTTGAGGCCGAAGTAGTCGTGCCATTTGGTGCCGGGTTGGAAGGTGGTGCCGGTGGAGAGTCCGACGTAGACGTCGTTGGTGGTGTTTTTGGTGAAGACGATGATGTCGTCTTTGTTGTCGCCGTTGACGTCGGCGAGGTAGGGGAATTCGCCGGTGAGGCAGAAGTGGTCGTTCCATTTGATGGTGGTGCCGGTGAAGGTGGTGCCGGTGGAGGTGGCGGCGTAGACGTCGGCGTTGGTGTTGCAGGTGAAGGTGATGATGTCGTCTTTGCCGTCGCCGTTGATGTCGCCGATGCGGGGTTGTTCGGTGCCGATGGCGAAGAGGTCGTGCCATTTTTGGGGTGGGCCGAAGGTGGTGCCGGTGGAGAGGGCGATGATGACGTCGGCGTTGGTGCCTTGGGTGAAGGTGATGATGTCGTCTTTGCCGTCGCCGTTGACGTCGCCGAGGGCGGGGTGTTCGCCGGTGATGGAGAAGTAGTCGTGCCATTTGACGGCGGTACCGGCGAACGACGACCCGGTGGAGAGCGCCACGTACACGTCGCCGGCCGCGTTGTGCGTGAAGGCGACGATGTCGTCGCGGCCGTCGCCGTTGACGTCCCCGACCGCGCCGAGCTCCGCGCCGGGGGCGAACCAGTCGTGCCACTTCTGGCCGCCGGTGAAGCCGGTGCCGGTCGACAGCGCCACGTACACGTCGCCGGTGTTGCTGTGCGCGAAGGTGACGATGTCGTCCTTGCCGTCGCCGTTGACGTCCCCGGTCGAGGCCGTCTCGCCGCCGATGGAGAAGAAGTCGTTCCACTTGACCGAGGTGCCGGCGAAGGTGGTGCCGGTGGAGGTGGAGACGTAGACGTCGGCTAGGGAGTTCTGGGTGAAGGTGATGATGTCGTCGCGCCCGTCGCCGCTGACGTCGGTGGCGGACCCGCCGGTCATCGCATGGGTACGCGCCGCCTCGTCGAGCAGGGTCCGTGCCTTGGCCGCCACCTGGTCGTAGCGGTCGGGGAAGCCGGAGCGCTGCACGCACTGGGCGACCTGACCGGCGGTGTAGTGGGGGTTGTTCCGGTCGCAGACGATCGCGCGGGTGACGTACTGGGTGCTGGCGTAGACCGGGTCCATGATCTGCTCCGGCGTGCCCCAGCCGTAGTCCCACCGCTGCTGGAACACCCCGAGCGAGGACTTGTCGCCGCACGGCAGGTTGTTCATGTGTGACTCGACCCAGCCCGCCTCGAACGCGGAGAGCATGACCTTGTCGTTGACGTTGTGGGCGCGGGCGACCCGGTAGACGATCACGGTGACCGCGGGGTCGTGGTTGGCGGGGATGGAGGAACAGGCCAGCGTGCCGACCGGAGCGTCGGCGTGGGCCGGCGCGGCGACCACGACCGACGCCAGTGTGGTGCAGATGCCGACCAGCAGGGCGAGGGGGGTACGTCTCACGATGCTCCTCGGGAGGGGTGCCAGCGGGAGGCGGCGAGAAATCGATTGCCGAGGAGTATCGCCAGGACCCTGACGGCTGTCAATGCACCCTGAAGAACTCCTTCAGCAACTGGGCGGCGGCCGTCAAGTATTGACATACCGCGATGTTGCCAGTTAACTGCCGAGCAATCGATTTCTCGCGGTTGCCGACGGTCATCCTGGAGGGGACACCCATGAAGGCTCACGTCCGCCGCTGGCTGGCGCTCGCCGCGGCGCTGGCGACCATGATCCCCCCGACGTCAGCGCACGCCGCGCCGTCCACGCCGGACCGGGGCGGAGCCGAGCCGCCCGCCGCGCCGCTCGCCGCCACCGACGACAAGGGCCCGGTGGGCTGGGACGTCTACCGCCGGCTCGACCGACTGCCCGAACTGGCGGCCGGCAGCCGTACCCGGCAGTTCTCCAGCTTCGCCCGGGACGGCTCCAACGACGACGGCTTCGTCGGCACGTACTCCTGCCTGCGCCAGTCCGGCGGCTGTGTCATCGCGGAGGACCACGGGGCCGGCGAGGTGCAGTCGATCTGGTTCACCCGGGACGAGGGGAACGTCAGCGCCACCGGCTGGATCCGGATCGAACTCGACGGGGTCACGGTGGTCGACACCAACCTCCAGCGCCTGGTCGACGGCGCCCTCGGCAGCCCCTTCGTGTGGCCCCTGGTGACCAACGCCGAACAGACCTCGGGCGGGGTGACCGTCAAGGTGCCCATGCCCTACCGCAGCTCGATGCGGATCACCACCCAGCACAACCCGCTCTTCCACCACGTCACCTACCGCAGCTTCGCCGACGCGGTCGGGGTGTCCACCTTCGACCCCGCCGACCCCGCCGTCGACGTGGTGGACAGGTTGCGCGCCGCCGGCCAGCGCGATCCGAAGCCCGCGCAGCCCGGCGCCACCACCACGACCGCCCGGGTCGACGTCCCGGCGGGCGGACAGTCCACGATCGCCACGCTCACCGGCCCGGCCGCGGTCACCGCGCTGCGGCTGCGGCTGCCCGACGCGGTGGCCACCCCGGCGACGCTGTCGGGCCTGCGGCTCCGGATCGCCTTCGACGGCCGGCGCACGGTCGACAGCCCGATCGGCGAGTTCTTCGGCGCCGGGCTGGGCGAACGGTCCGTCCGCTCCCTGATGTTCGCCATGGACGCCACCCCGGGGGGTTGGTACAGCGCCTGGTGGCCGATGCCGTTCCGGTCCACCGCCACGGTGTCGGTCACCAACACCACCGGCACCCCGGTCACCGGCGTGCAGGCCGAGGTGACCAGCGCGCCGGGCACCGCGTGGACCGGGGCGCTCGCCCCCGACGGCAGCGCCGGCTACTTCACCACCCAGTCCCGCCGGGCGGAGACGGTGGGCGGCCAGGACTGGATCGTCGCCGACCAGGCCGGCCGGGGACGGTTCGTCGGCGTGTCGCAGACCGCCCGGGGCCACATCATCGGCGGCAACACCCGTAACTACCTGGAGGGCGACGAGCGCATCCACGTCGACGGCTCGCCCACGCCGCAGATCTACGGCACCGGCACCGAAGACTTCTACGAGTCCGGGTGGTACTTCAACCGGGGCGAGTACAGCGGCGTCTTCACCGGCAACACCGCCCACCTGTTCCGGTCCGGGGGCTGCGTCGACGAGTGCGACGCGGTCTACCGGCTGATGATCGGCGACGCGGTGCCCTACGCCTCGGCGCTGCGGTTCGGCATCGAGCACGGCCCGGCCAACGACATGCCGGCGGACTACGCCTCGACCGCGTTCCTCTACACCCAGCCGACCGTCGCGCTGCGCCGCACCGACACGCTGGTCACCGGCGACGCGGCCAGCCGCGCCGGGCACGCCTACACCGACGCCGGAACCCAGTACGCGCTGACCACCCCGTACGAGGGTGACGACGACAACGTCCCGGTCACCGGCCAGGTGCGGGCCGGCAGCGGCGCCGTCACCTTCCGGCTCGCGGTCGAGCCGGCCAACCAGGGCGTACGGCTGCGCCGGCACGGCGACCAGGCCAACAGCTACCAGCAGGTCGCCGTATCGGTCGACGGCTCGCCGGCGGGCGTCTGGCGGCAACCGCTGGGCAACGGCGCGCAGCGCTGGTTGGACGACGAGTTCGTCCTTCCGGCCGGGCTGACCGCCGGCCGCTCGACGGTCACCGTCACGCTGGCCCCGGTGGCCGGGGCCCCGGTCTGGACGGCGGCGCGCTACGAGGCCGACAGCATGGTCGCCCCGTTCGTCGACGCGACCGCGCCGGGTGCGGTCGCCGGTCTCACCCTGGCCGGCGGGCGGGTGCACGCCATCGGGCTGTCCTGGTCGGCGTCGACGGACAACGTGGGCGTCGCGGGCTACCGGGTCTACGCCTCGGGCAGCGCGGGGGTCGCGACCAGCCCGGCCAACCTGGTCGGTACGACCCGGACGACCACCTTCCGGCACGGCCCGTTGCCGGCGGGACAGACCCGTTACTACCGGGTCGTCGCGGTCGACGGGGCCGGCAACAGCTCCGCGCCCTCGGCGGAGGTGTCGGCGACCACCCGCACCCGCAACACCAGCGACGCCAACGGCGACCGCCGCGACGACGCCGTGTCGTTCAGCCGGGGCACCACCGCCGACGTGACCACCGCCCTGTCGGACGGGGCCCGCTTCGTCCCCGACGGGCGGACCTGGAACGACTTCTTCGCCGTCGGCGAGGAGGTCCCGTTCACCGGTGACGTCGACGGCGACGGCCGGGCCGACGTCATCACCTTTACCCGGGGCGACAGCGCCGACGTCTACGTGGGACTGTCCACCGGCACGAGCTACGCGGCCGGGGTCAAGTGGCACGACTTCTTCGCCACCGGCACCGAGACACCCGCGGTGGGCGACGTGAACGGCGACGGGCGGACGGACATCATCACCTTCACCCGGGGCGGCACCGGTGACGTGTACGTGGCGCTCTCCACCGGCAGCGGATTCGGTCCCGGCGTCAAGTGGCACGACCACTTCGCGATCGGCGACGAGCTGCCGGCGGTCGGCGACGCCGACGGCGACGGGCGCGACGACATCGTGACGTTCACCCGGGGCACCACGGGCGACGTCTTCGTCTCCCTCTCCGACGGGACCCGGTTCGTCGAGGACGGCTGGAAGTGGCACGACTCGCTCGTGCTCGGCGACCAGCTGCCGGCCCTGGGCGACGTGGACGGCGACGGGCGCGACGACGTCGTGTCGTTCACCCGGGGCACCACGGGCGACGTGCTCGTGGCGCTCTCCGACGGCACGCGGTTCCG
This sequence comes from Micromonospora sp. NPDC023956, assembly GCF_040639195.1. NCBI lineage: Bacteria > Bacillati > Actinomycetota > Actinomycetes > Micromonosporales > Micromonosporaceae > Micromonospora > Micromonospora sp. NPDC023956. Next base: position 131,695 of record NZ_JBEZZN010000016.1, on the reverse strand, counting down.
TCCGCAGGCGGTCCGGTGGCACGACTGGTTCGCGGTCGGCGACGAGGTTCCCGGTGTCGGCGACGTCAACGGCGACGGAAGGGCGGACGTGGTGACGTACACCCGGGGCACCGCCGCGGACGTGTTCGTGGCGCTCTCCACCGGCAGCGGTTTCGGAGCCGGTGTCCGCTGGCACGACCGGTTCGCGCCCGGCACCGAGCTGCCCCGGCCGGGGGTGTCGTGATGCGCGCACTCCGGAGGCTCGCGGTGCTCCTGCTCGGTGCCGCCCTGGTGACCGTCCCGGCCGGACCGGCAGCCGCCGAGGACGTGGTCCGGGCGGAGGCGGAGGCGCTGACGGTGACCTCGTCCACCGCCCCGGTCGAGGCGCAGGCCAACTGCTGCGGGGTGAGCTGGTCGGCCGGCCGTCAGCTCTGGCTGCGGGCCGTCCGGGCGGGGGACTCGGTGACCGTGTCGCTGCCGCCGGTGCCGGCCGGGCAGTACGACATCGGCGGGGTGCTGACCCGGGCCGCCGACTACGGCACGCTGCGCTTCGCCGTCGACGGCGTGGCCGTCGGCCAGCTCTTCGACGGCTACGCCCCCACCGTGCGGCGGGTCGAGGCGGTGCCGCTGGGCTCGGCCTCGCTCACCGCCGGCACCCACCGGCTGACGGTGACGGTGACCGGGCGGTCCGCGTCGTCCTCCGGTTTCCTCGCCGGCCTGGACACGATCACCCTGCGGCGCGTCGGGCCGCCGGCGTCGGTGATCACCACGGCGTACGAGACGGTGGGGGAGACGCCGGCACGGGGTCCGCTGACCCGGGTCTACGACCCGAGCGTGGGGGAACCGGTGGCCTGGTACTACAACGACCACACGATCGTGCGCGACGAGCGCACCGGACTGTGGCACGTCTTCGCCATCACCCACGCGGAGCCGGGCGCGCCGCAGGACGAGAAGAGTTTCGGCCACGCGACCGCGCCCACGCCCACCGGGCCGTGGACGAAACAGCGCCCGGCGCTGGTGGCCGACCCGGCGGCCGGCGAGCAGTGGATCTGGGCGCCGCACGTCGTGCACGACCGGGGCGTCTACTACATGTTCTACGCGGCCGGGAGCCCCGACTACGCGAACTACCGGATGCACCTGGCCACCTCGACCGACCTGTTCACCTGGACCCGGAGCCCGGCGAACCCGCTGTTCACCGACGGCTGGGAGGGCCGCGACCCGATGGTGACCCGGGTCGGTGACCGGTGGGTCATGTACTACACGGCGACCGCGAACCCGCAGGGCGGCAACCACGTGGTCGCCTACCGCACCAGCACCGACCTGCGGAGCTGGAGCGGGCGGGGCATCGCGTACGCGTCGCCGCACACCGGGCGGGCGGCCGGGCAGACGGAGTCGCCGTTCGTGGTGCGGCGGGGGGACTGGTGGTATCTCTTCGTCTGCTGCGACGGCACCGACTACGGCGCGGCGTACCGGCGCACCGCGGTCTACCGCAGCCGGGATCCGCTGCGGTTCGAGGGCGCGGAGAAGGTGGCCGTGCTCGACGCGCACGCCGCCGAGGTGGTGACCGACGGCGGGAACTGGTACCTCAGTCATGCCGGTTGGGGCCAGGGCGGGCTGTGGCTCGCGCCGTTGACCTGGTCAACCGGGGTCGTCGCCCGGGGGTACCGGGTGAGCACCGGGTTCCTGCGCGCCGACGTACGGACCTGGCCGCACACGAGGATCGCCGCCCTGGAGGTCGATCCGGCCGGTGCCGGGGTGTACCGATCGGCCCTGGACTCGTCGCACCGGGGGACCGGCCCCTACCTGGCGGTCGGCCGGTTCGACGTCACCGACCGGGCGGGGCCGCCGGCCCGGGTGGACGTCTCCGCCGACGGTTCCCGGATCAACCTGGTCGGCATCCGGATGGGTGACGAGCCGGTCACCGCCGACTGGCTGCTCACGGTGGCCCCCCGGTGGTCCGGCCCGGCGTTGCAGAGCGACGTCACCTGGTCGGTGACCGGCCCGACGACGGCACCGGTGTGGGAGGTGGCGTTCAACGTCGACGGTGCCCTGCCGGCGGTGGGTGATCCCGCCGTCGCGGCCCGGCCCACCGGCGACGTGCCGGGGATGCCGACCTGGTCGATGACCTCCGGTACGGACCTGTCCGTGGTCGCGGCGCACCGCTGGGCCTCGGCCTGGCGCGGTGACAACACCTGGTACGACGCCGGTCACGCGATGGCGGCCTGGCAGCCGCTCTGGCGCAACGGCGGGACGACGTGGTCACCGGGGCTGTATCCGGGTGGGACGTGGCGGTTCGCCGCCAGCGGGGTGGGGCGGGACACCGCCTTCGCCGAGACCGTCCACGCGGCCGTCAACGCCGTGCCGTGACCGGTCGCGCCGGTGCGGGGCGGGCGGCGGCCCGGCTGCCCGCCCCGCACCGGCGACCTTGACAATATATCGACACATGTCTAATTTTGCCAGAAATCGATTCCTGATCTCCTGGGGAGGTCCGCGTGCGCGACCAGGTGATCGTCGCCATGTCCGGCATCGCGAAGCGCTTCGGCGGCGTGCACGCCCTGCGGGGCGTGGACCTCTCCCTGCGGGCCGGCGAGGTGCACGCCCTGCTGGGGGAGAACGGGGCCGGCAAGTCCACCCTGATCAACATCTTGTCCGGCGTGGTGACCGAGTACGACGGGGAGATCTCGGTCGGCGGGCGGCCCGTCCGGTTCGCCGGCCCGGCCGCCGCCCAGGCCGCCGGCATCGCCACCATCCACCAGGAACTCGACCTGGTGCCGGCGCTCTCGGTGGCCGAGAACCTCGTGCTCGGCCGGGAACCGCGCACCCGGCTCCGGACGCTGGACCGGCGGGCGATGATCCGGAGCGCCCGCGACTGGCTCGCCCCGCTCGGCGCCGACCTCGACCCACGGCGGCCGGTCGGCTCGCTGCGCGTCGGCGAGCAGCAGCTCGTCGAGATCGCCAAGGCGCTCTCCCTCGACGCCCGGGTGCTCATCATGGACGAACCGACCGCCGCGCTCGCCGACGCCGAGGTGCGGCGACTGATGTCCACCATCGAGGCGCTGCGCGGGCGCGGCGTGGCCGTCGTCTACATCTCCCACCGGCTCGAGGAGATCGAACACATCGCGGACCGGGCCACCGTCCTGCGCAACGGCGAGGTGGCCGGCACGCTGCGCCCCGACCCCGCCGACCGGCAACGCATCATCACGCTGATGGTCGGCCGCCCGGCGGAGGCGCTGTTCCACGCGGGACGCGACGTCGGCGTGCCGGCGGAACCGGACGGGCCCGCCGTGCTGGAGGCGGAGGACCTCGTGGTCCGACCCCGGGTCACCCGGCCCGGTCGCTGCGAGCCCGCCGGGGTCAGCCTGACCGTCCGGGCCGGGGAGATCGTCGGCCTGGCCGGTCTGATGGGCTCGGGCCGCACCGAACTGCTGGAGACCCTGTACGGCGCGGGCCCGTCCGGACGGCGCAGCGGGGTGCTCCGACTGGCCGGTCGCCCGTACGCCCCGCGCGGTCCCCGGTCCGCGCTGCGCGCCGGTGTCGGCTTCGTTCCCGAGGACCGTCGCCGCTCCGCCCTCGTCCTCGAGCACCCGGTCGGCCGGAGCATCGTGCTGGCCGCCCTGCGCCGGTTCACCACCGCCGGGGTCGTCCGCACCCGCCGCGAACGGGACGCCGTCCGCGAGCAGGTGGCCGCCCTGGCGATCAGGACACCGTCGACCACCGCACCGGTCGGCGCGCTCTCCGGGGGCAACCAGCAGAAGGTGGTCTTCGCCCGGCACATCCTCACCGGTCCCCGCCTGCTGCTGCTCGACGAACCGACCCGGGGCGTCGACGTCGGCGCCAAGGCGGAGATCTACCGGCTGCTGCGCCGGCTCGCCGACGACGGGATGGGCATCCTGCTCGCGTCGTCGGAGCTGCCCGAGCTGACCGGGGTCTGCGACCGGATCGTGGTCCTGCGTCGGGGCCGGACCGTCGCGGACCTGGCCGCCGACGGGTGCACCGGCGAGGACATCCTGACTGCCGCGATGGGCGGCGCGTACGTCGGAAGGGACGACCGATGACCCACCTCCGCGAGTCCGGGAAGAGCCCCGGGACACCGATCGGGCCGGCCGGCGCGGCGGGCGTCGACACCGGCGGCGGTCGGCGGTGGCGCCGACCGGACGGCCGGGGTGGACTCGTCGAGCGGATCTTCGCCGTGCAGAGCCTCTTCGCGTTGCTGATCGTGTTCGTGCTGGCCATCGCGGTCTCACCCCGTCGTGACGGCGAGATCCTGTTCCTGTCGACGGAGAACCTCGGCAACATCGTCCGCGCGGTGTCCGAGATCGGGATCATCGCGGTCGGCATGACGTTCGTCGTCCTGCTCGGCGGCATCGACCTCTCCGTCGGTGCCATCCTCGGCCTCTCCGCCGTCGGCACCGCGACGCTGATGGTCGACTCCGGGCTGGGCATCCTGCCCGCGGTCACCGTGGTCCTGTTGATCGGTGCGCTCTTCGGTGCCCTCCAGGGCTACGCGACGGCCCGGCTCGGCATCCAGTCGTTCATCGTCACCCTGGCGGGACTCCAGGTCGCGCGCGGCCTCGCCCGGATCTGGTCGGGTGGACTCGGCATCCCGATCGCCTACGGCGACGGTCCCCAGGAAGCGCCCCCGGCGTTCGAGATCCTCAACGGCACCATCAACGGGGTGGTGCCCGTCCCGGCGGTGCTGTTCGTCGTCATCGGGGTGGCCGCCATCGTCGTGCTGCGCACCACCGCGTTCGCCCGCCACGTCTATGCCATCGGCGGCAACGAGAAGGCCGCCCGGCTCTCGGGGGTGCCGGTGCTGCGGGTCAAGGTCGCGGTGTTCGCCATCGCCGGCCTGCTCGCCGCGGTGGCCGGCATCATCCACGCGGGCCAGCTCAACCAGGGCAGCCCCAACGACGGCGCCGGCTACGAACTGGACGCCATCGCCGCGGTGGTGATCGGCGGCACCAGCCTGGCCGGGGGCACCGGCTCGATGGGCGGCACGCTCGCCGGGGCGCTGCTGCTCGGCATCCTCAACAACATCCTCGCCCTCAACAACATCGACGCCAACGTGCAGCTACTGATCAAGGGACTGGTGATCGTGGCCGCCGCCGGGCTGCAGAAGCTTCGCCGCAGCATCGTCTGAACCGCCACCGAACAAGGAGCGTCATCATGCGCACCCGTACCGTTCTCCTCGCCCTGCTCTGCACCGGCGCGCTCACCACCTCCACCGCGTGCAGTGTGGAGAAGCCGTCCGACGGCGCGGACGCCGCCGCCGACAGGTGCGGCACCGGCAAGGACTTCCTGATCGGCATGTCGCAGGCCAACAACGCCGAGCCGTACCGGCAGGTGATGAACAACGACGTGCAGACGGCGGCGAAGTCCGTCCCCGGCTTCTCGGTGGTGGTCTCCGACGCGGCACAGGACAACAGCAAGCAGGTCGCCGACGTGGAGAACTTCCTCACCCAGCGGATCGACCTGCTGATCATCTCGCCGAACGAGGCCAAGCCGCTGACCGCCGCGGTGCAGAAGGTGTACGACCGGGGCATCCCGGTCATCGTGCTGGACCGCAAGGTCGAGGGGGAGGCGTACACGGCCTTCGTCGGCGGCGACAACGTCGCGATCGGCCGGGCCGCCGGCGAGTACTACGCCAAGACGCTGCTGCCCGACGGTGGCAAGGTCATCGAGATCACCGGGCTGCCCGGCTCCACGCCCGCCGCCGAGCGCGCCCAGGGCTTCCGGGAGGGCATCGCCGGTAACCCGAAGATCGAGGTCGTCGCCTCCCAGCCCGGGGACTGGCTGCGGGAGAAGGGGCAGTCGGTGGCCGACGCGCTGCTCAAGACGCACCCGGACGCCGCCGCCGTCTACGCCCACAACGACCCGATGGCCGAGGGCGCGTACCTCGCGGCGAAGGCGGCCGGGCTGCACACCAGGGTGAAGTTCACCGGGATCGACGCGTTGCCGGTGCCGTCGGGCGGCATCAAGGCCGTCGAGCAGGGCCGGCTCGCCGCGACCTTCCAGTACGCCACCGGTGGCCGGGAGGCTGTCGACCTGGCCCGCCGGCTCCTGGTCGACTGCGCCAAGGACGTCCCGCGCGTCACCACGCTCGCCACGATGCAGATCACCAGGGAGAACGCCGCCGAGACGTACGCCCGGCTGGGTGGCGTCGGCTGAGACGTCGAGCGCGCGGCCCTGCCGGCCGCGCTCGCGGGAAGTGTGGATCGGGGGAGGCTGGCATGACCGTGGCGGCGGTGGTCGGGGTCGACATCGGCACGTCCAGTAGCAAGGGCGTCCTCGTCGACCGGTCCGGGCGCGTGCTGCGTTCGGCCGTCCGGGAGCACCGGGTGGACCGGCCGCGACCCGGCTGGGTGGAGATGGACGGTCGGGTCTGGTGGGACGAGTTCGTCGCGCTCACCCGGGAGCTGCTCGCGCCCGGTGACGTCCACGTGGTCTCGGTCGGGGTCAGCGGGATGGGACCGTGCGTGCTGCTCACCGACGACGGTGGCACGCCCCTGCGGCCGGCCATCCTGTACGGCGTGGACACCCGCTCCACGCCGCAGATCGCCCGGCTCACCGAGCGGTACGGCGCGGACGAGATCCTGCGCCGGTGCGGCTCGGCGCTGTCGACGCAGGCGGCGGGGGCGAAGGTCGCCTGGGTCGCCGACGCCGAGCCGGAGCTGTTCTCCCGGGCCCGGCGACTGTTCATGCCGAGCTCCTGGCTGGTGTACCGGCTGACCGGCCGGTACCTGCTGGACCAGCACTCGGCCAGCCAGTGCACCCCGCTGTACGACAGCGCGGCCCAGGGCTGGTACCGGCCGTGGGCCGACGAGATCGCCCCGGAACTGGACCTGCCCGACCTGCGGTGGCCCGGCGAGACGGCCGGCGGGGTCACCGCCGGGGCCGCCGCGGCGACCGGGCTGCCGCCCGGCACCCCGGTCGTGACCGGGACGATCGACGCCTGGTCGGAGGCGGTCAGCGTGGGCGCCCAGGGGGTCGGCGACCTGATGCTCATGTACGGCACGACCATGTTCCTGGTGCACACGGTGCCGGACCGGCTGACCAGCCCGTCGCTGTGGGGCACGGTCGGCGCGCTGCCGGGCACCCGCAACCTGGCCGGCGGCATGGCGACCTCCGGAGCGATCACCGGCTGGCTGCGGGACCTGTTCGACGCCGCCGACTACCCGGAACTCCTCCGGCTGGCCGAGCGCTCCGGGCCGGGCGCACGGGGACTGCTCATGCTGCCGTTCTTCGCCGGCGAGCGCACCCCCATCCTCGACCCCGACGCCCGGGGCGTCATCGCCGGCCTGACGCTCTCCCACGGGCGCGGCGACATCTACCGGGCCGCGTTGGAGGCGACCGCGCTGGGGGTGCGCCACAACATCGAGACGATCGAGGCGGCCGGCGGCGACATCCGGCGGGTCGTGGCGGTGGGGGGCGGTACCCGGGGCAGCCTCTGGACCCAGATCGTCTCGGACGTCACCGGCCGGGCGCAGCACATCCCGTCGGTCACCATCGGCGCGAGCTACGGTGCCGCGTTCCTCGCCGCCGGCCTGGTGGAGCAGGTCGACATCCACCGGTGGAACCCGATCCGGGAGGTCCGCGAGCCGCGCCCGTCCCTGGCCGCCGACTACGACGAGCTGTACCGGCTGTACCGGCAGCTGTACGTCGGCTCGCAATCCGTCGCCCACGCGTTGGCCGCCCGCCAGGCGCGCCTCCTGTCCTCCCCGCCCGCTACCGCCGAGCCAGTGAAGGAAGTCAACCCGTGAGCAACTACACCCTGCCGGTGCTGGTCGACCCGCCGGCCGCCGCCCCCCGGACGGTCTACACGGTCGCCAGCGGCGACCTGCGGCTGAGCGCGAACGTTACCGGGTGGCCGACCCAGCAGCGGCTGGAGGCCGACCTCGCCGCCGCGGTCACCGCCCTGGGCTGGAGCACCCAGCGGGCTCACCCGGTCGACCCGGTCACCGGTCACGGCTTCATCGACAGCCAGCGCGCCGGGATCGAGGTCTTCCAGCAGATCCCGGTCGACGCCCCGCTGGTCGTGGTGGAGGCGGTGTGGCAGTACAGCCACCACGTGCTGGCCGGGCTGCGCGGCCACCGTGGGCCGATCCTGCTGGTGGCGAACTGGAGCGGGGAGTTCCCCGGTCTGGTCGGGCTGTTGAACCTCGCCGGCAGTCTCACCAAGGCGGGCGTGCGCTACTCGGCGCTGTGGAGCGAGGACTTCACCGACGAGTGGGCGCGCGACGGACTGAAGGCCTGGCTGGAGACCGGCGAGGTGGTCCACGACGAGAGCCACGTGCGGGACCTGCCGCCGTTGCCGTCCGACCCCGAGGTCGACCTCGGCGTGGCGCTGGCCCGCCAGCTCCGGCGCCGACCGGCCGTCATCGGCGTCTTCGACGAGGGCTGCATGGGCATGTACAACGCGATCATCGACGACGAGCTGCTCAACCCGCTCGGCGTCTACAAGGAGCGGCTGTCGCAGAGCGCGCTGGTCGCGGAGATGGCCCGGGTCTCCGACGAGGAGGCGCACGCGGTGCGGGCATGGCTCGACGCCGCCGGGATGACCTTCCACACCGGTACCGACGAGGCGACCGAACTGACCGACGCGCAGCTGCTCAGCCAGTTCAAGATGTACGTCGCCGCGCTGCGCATCGCCGACGACTTCGGCCTGGACGCGGTCGGCATCCAGTACCAGCAGGGGCTCAAGGACACGGTGCCGGCGAGCGACCTGGCCGAGGGGCTGCTCAACGACGTGTCCCGGCCGCCGGTCACCAGCCGGGACGGGTCGCGTGAGCTGTATCCGGGTCAGGCCCTGCCGCACTTCAACGAGGTCGACGAGGGGGTCGCGGTCGACTCGCTGGTCACCAACCGGATCTGGACCGCGATGGGGATGGACCCGGCCACCACCCTGCACGACATCCGCTGGGGGGAGCAGTACGGACCGGACTTCGTCTGGGTGTTCGAGATCTCCGGCTCGGTCCCCGCCGCCCACAACGGCGGCTACCACCGGTCGTACAGCATGCGGCAGCCGCCGATGTACTTCCCGCTGGGCGGGGGCACCCTGAGCGGTGTCTCCCGGCCGGGAGAGATCGTCTGGTCGCGGATCTTCATCATGGACGGGGTGCTCCACGTCGACCTGGGCCGGGGCACCGTGGTGGAGCTGCCCGCCGCCGAGACGGAGCGTCGCCTCCGGGCGACCACTCCGCAGTGGCCGATCATGCACGCCGTCCTGCACGGCGTGGGCCGGGATCAGCTGATGGCCCGGCACCGGGCCAACCACGTCAACGTGGTCTACGCCACCGACGCCGGTGCCGCCGACCGGGCGCTGCGGGTCAAGGCCGCGATGCTCGACGCGCTCGGGGTGCGGGTGCACCTGTGCGGTGACGTCGTGTGGTGATCGCGGGGCAGCCGTCCTCGACGCCGGCCGACCGGGCCGGTGCACCCTCGACCGGCTGACCGTTCGTCGCGGGCAGGGACCGGACCGAACTCTCCCGGATCTGGAGGGCCGTCCGCAGGGTGACGGTCGAGGACGTCTTCGCCGGGTTGGTGATCCGTTCGGTGAGCAGCGACGCCGCCGCCCGACCCAGGTCGTACGTGGGCTGCGCGACGGTGCTCAGCGAGGGGCGGACCAGATGGGCCCAGGGGATGTCGTCGAACCCGACCACGCCGCACTCGGTGGGAACGACGACGTCCCGGTCGAGCAGGCACTCCACGGCGCCCACCGTCATCAGGTTGTTGGCGACGAAGACCGCGTCCGGTGGCTCGGCCGCGCTCAGCAGGGACGACATCGCCTGGTAGCCGCCGTCCTCCCGGAAGTCGGCGTACCGGACGAGGTCCTCCGGCGCGGGCCGGCCGGCGGCCCGCAGGGCCCGCTGGAATCCGCGTACCCGCTGGACGGCGGTGGAGATCCGGCGGGGCCCGGTGATGCAGGCGATCCGCCGGTAGCCGCTGTCGACCAGGTGGGCGGTGGCCATCTCGGCACCGTGGACGTTGTCCACGAGCACGGTGTCCACGGCCACTCCACGGGGCTGCCGGTCGATGGCCACGACCGGCATCCCGGCCTCGGTGAGCCGGTTGATCAGGGCCGGTCGTCCCGACGGGGAGATGATCACGCCGGCCATCCGCTCGGCCAGGGCGGCGGTCACGTAGCGGGTCTCCTTGTCGGGGTCCTCGTCCCCGTTGCACAGCACCACCGAGAAACCCGCCTCCTGCGCCACGTCCTCGATGCCGCGCACCAGGGAGGTGAAGAAGGGGTTGCCGATGTCGGAGATGATCACGGCCCAGAGGCTGGTCCGTTGCCGACGCAGGCTGCGGGCCACCGCGTTGGGCCGGTAGTCCAGGTCCAGCATCGCCTGGCGGACCCGCGCCGCCAGGTCCGGATCCACCGACGAATGCCCGTTCAACACCCGCGACACCGTCGAGGTCGACACCTGGGCCAGGCGGGCCACGTCGTAGATGGTCGTCATGCGTCGCCCCTGTCGGTGTCCCGCGCTCCTCCGGCGTCAGGCCGCGGAGCGGCCGTGGAACACCACTGCCCGTACGGCTGACACCCGAGGGTGGTCAGCCTGGGATCCTACCAAGGAATCGATTTCTCTCCGCCGGAGCGCCGCCGAGCCGTGCCCGGGGGGCCGGCCGGATCCCCGCCCGCCGGCACGACCGGATGACGCAGGCCCGGATGACCCGCCGGCAGCGAGCGGCGCACCACCACCCAGCTCACCGCCAGAACGGCGGCGACCAGCGGCCAGCTCAACGCGACCCGGGTCGCCGTCAGCGCGAGCACCTGACCGCCGAGGTACAGGGGCACGAAGACCGCCAACCGCAGCACGTACGACGCCGCCCACACCCAACTGCCCCGCCCGTACGCGCGCAGCAGAGCGGGATCCCGCCGCCACCGGGTGCGCTGCCCGAGCACCGCCCCGACCACCACTCCCAGCAGCGGCCAGCGCACCACCACGCTGACCGTCCAGACCAGCACGCTCGCCGCGTTGGCCAGCACCTGGAGCAGGAAGAAGTCGGTCGCCCGGCCGGTGCGCAGGGCGATCAGCGCGGCCACGCAGACGGCGAGCAGGCCGACCAGCACCGACCGGGGGCGGTCGCCCCGGCGCAGCCGCCAACCGGCGACGGCCGTCCCGGTCAGCACCGCCGCGCCCACCCCGCCCCAGAGCGACTCCCCACCCAGCAACCAGCCGAGACCGAAGGCCAGCGGGGGCAGGGTGGCGTCCACCGCTCCCCGCCGCCCGCCGAGCAGGTCGGCGAGGGACTCCGGCCGCTGCGGCTCGGACACGGGCGATTCGTCGGTGTGTGGCGTACCGGTCACCGTCACCTCCTGCGGTCCACCACCAACCTACGGCCTGACAGCCCTCGCAGCGGTACCGCCTCGTCGTGGTCACCTGCCGCGACCGGGCCGCCCGGCACCCCGCCGGCCCCGGCCCGGGGCGCGGTTGCGTTCGATGGGACCGCGCCGCCCCCCGACCCCGGCCCACCGCTCGGCCCGCCGGTGCGGAGCGTTACCGTGTCCGGGTGCGAGCGTCGGCAAGGGTCTGGACCGGGGTGTGGCTGGTAGTGCTGGCGCTGGCCCACGTGGCGGCGCTGGTCGCGGTGTGGCGGCTCGCTCTGCACACCCAGACCGGGCAGTGGCTGGACACCGTGGCGCTGACCGGCAACGAGATCGGACAGGACCGCATCGACGAGCCGGTGAACCGGGTGCTCGACGCGGTGTCCGTGGTGTCCCTGCTGGCCGCGACCGCGGTGATCGGGTTCATCGCGCTGCTGCGTCGCCGGATCGCCCTGGCCCTCACCGCCACCGCGCTCATCGTCGGCGCGAACGTCACCACCCAGCTGCTCAAGTACGGTCTCGCCCGGCCCGACTACGGCATCGACCCGGAGCGGGCCGGGGTCGGCAACAGTCTGCCCAGCGGGCACGCCTGCGTGGCCGCCTCGGTGGCGGTCGCGCTGGTCCTCGTCCTGCCCCGCAAGGTCCGGGTGCTCGGGGCGTTCCTCGGTGCCGGGTACGCCGCCGTGAACGGGGTCGCCACCCTCTCGGCCGGCTGGCACCGCCCCAGCGACGCGGTCGCCGCGTTCCTGGTCGTCGGCGGCTGGGCGGCCCTCGGCGGGCTGCTGCTGTTGCTCACCCAGCGGGAGGAGGCCCAGGTCGAACCGGCCGATTCGCACCGTACGGCGGCCCTGGTGCTGGGTATCGCCGGGCTGGTCGCGATCATCGTGGCGGCGATCGCGCTGGCCTGGTTGGACGGTCAGCCCACCGAGCCGGTGCGCGAACTCGGCCGGCGGCCCCTCCTGGTCGGGTACGCCGGCAGCGCGGCCGGCATCGTCGGGGCGATGGGCGTGGTGATGGCCCTGGTACTCGCCTCGGTGAACCGGCTGGTGCCCCGGGTCAAGGGCTGACCGCCGCCCCTGCCCCGCCTGCCGCGCCGACCCGGGTGGGCCGCGCCGATCCGTGGGCCGCGCCGACCCGGGTGGGCCGCGTCCGCCCGGCGCGGCCCCGGCACCCGCCCCGGTACGGGCCGGCGGCTCCACGCGGGTCAGCGGTAGAAGGTGCCGACCATCGTCCCGCTGGCGATGTCGTGGCCGGCGAGCGCGCGGTGCACGTCCGGGGCGTGCGGGGTCGCCGGCAGGTCCAGCGGCCGGTCCAGCGCGTACAGGCGGAAGAAGTACCGGTGCGCCTCCTCGCCCTGCGGCGGGTGCGGCCCGGACCAGCCCGTCCCGCCGAGGTCGTTCGGCCACTCCCGGCCGCCCGCCGGGACCGCGCCCTCGTCCGTGCCGACGGTGGCCGGGTCGATCCCGGTCACCAGCCAGTGCAGGAACGGTGTCCTCCCGGCGTCCGGGTCCTCCACCATCAGCACCAGCTCCCGCGCCGTGTCGGGAACCTCGGCCCACTGCAACGGCGGCGACAGGTTGCCCCCGTCCCGGGAGAACCGCCCCGGTAGCAGGTCGTGGTCGTTGAACGCCGTGCTGCGCAGCATGATCCCGGCCATCGCACCTCCCCTTGCCTCGTCGGCCGGCGGTTACCCGTCAGGCCCGGACCGAAACGGTGTGAGAGGGTACGCCGGTGACCCCGGTGCAGGTGGCGTTCCGCGACGAGTGCGCGCAGCTCGGGGTCGTCCTGGGCACCCTCGGCGACGCCGACCTCGACCGGCCCACCGGATGCCCGCCCTGGACCGTCCGGGAACTCCTCGCGCACGTGCGCACCGGCGTCGGCCGGCTCACCGGAATGCTCGCGGCCCCTGCCCCACCGCGCGCGGAGGTCGACGCCGCCGGCTACTTCGGGGCGGCCAAGTTCACCCCGTCGGTGGACACCGACCGGGTCACCGCCGCCCGCCGGGGGGCCGCCGCGCTGCCCGACCGGGACGCCCTGGTCACCGACTTCGACCGGGCCTGGCGGGCCACCGACGCCGCCGTCCGCGCGCAGCCTGCGGGGCGGCTGGTCCGCACCCGGCACGGCGACGCGATGACCCTGACGGAGTTCCTGGTCACCCGGGTGGTCGAGGTCGGCGTACACGGACTCGACCTGGCCGCCGCGCTGGGGCGTACGCCCTGGCTGACGCCCACGGCGGCGGAGGTCGTCGCCGGGCTGCTCACCGCTGGTCGGGAGGTTCCGCCCGAGCTGGGCTGGGATCCGCCGACCCTGGTCGGCCGACTGACCGGGCGGTCGCCGCTGACCGGCCCGGAGCGGGCCGTACTGTCGGCTGCCGGCTTCCGCAGGCTCTCCTTCGCCGGTTGACCGGCGGGGAACCTTGCCCGCGCCCGGGGGTGGGCGGGACGATCGTCCGGTGACGAATCGATGGGGTATGACGGTCCCGCTCGCCGGGGTGCCGCTGGCCGACCACGCCACCGTGTACGCGGCCCTGGACCGGGCCGGGTTCACCGACGTCTGGTCGGCCGAGGTCAACGGCACCGACGCGGTCACGCCGTTGGCGCTCGCCGCCGCCTGGCAGCCCCGGTTGCGCCTCGGCACGGCGGTGACGCCGGTGTTCACCCGGGGGCCGGGCCTGCTGGCGATGAGCGCGGCGTCGTTGGCGGAGGCCGCACCCGGACGGTTCAGCCTCGGCATCGGCGCGTCCTCGCCGGCGGTGGTGCAGGACTGGAACGCGGTGCCCTTCGCCGAGCCGTTCCGGCGTACCCGGGACATGCTGCGCTTCCTGCGGGCGGCGCTGCGCGGCGAGACGGTCGACGAGGTCTACGACACGTTCACCGTCCGCCGGTTCCGGCTGGAACGGCCGCCGGCCGTGCCGCCGCCGATCCTGCTCGCCGCCCTGCGGCCGGGGATGCTCCGACTGGCCGCCGCGGAGGCCGACGGGGTGATCCTCAACTGGCTGGCCGCCGACGACGTGCCGACCGTCGTCGCCGCCGGCGGTGAGCGGCGGCCCGGCTTCGAGGTGGCCGCCCGGATCTTCGTGTGCCCCACCGAGGACGCCGACTACGCCCGCACCCTCGGCCGGCGCCTGATCACCAGCTACCTGACCGTGCCGGCGTACGCGGAGTTCCACCGTTGGCTGGGTCGGGAGCCGGTGCTCGGCGGAATGTGGCGGGCGTGGGCGGCCGGGGACCGGCGCGGTGCCGCCGCGGCGGTCCCCGACGACCTGGTCGACGCGCTGATCCTGCACGGCTCACCGGAGGTCTGCCGGGCCGGGGTGCGCCGGTACGCCGAGGCCGGCGTGGACGTGCCGGTGCTGGCCCTGCTGCCCACCCCGGAGTTGACCGCCGGGGGTGCGCCGGCGGTGGTGGCCCTGGCCAGCCGGCTCGGCCCGCCGCCGGCGGGCGGTGCCGGTCAGGCGGGGAACTGACGTGGAGCTGACCGACCGGGTCGTGGTGGTCACCGGCGGGGCCGGTGGGATCGGGGCGGCGCTGGGCCGGCGTTTCGCCGCCGACCGGGCCGCCGCCGTCGTCCTGGCCGACCTGGACGTCGACCGGGTACGGGCGGTGGCCGACGGGATCGGGCCGGTCGCCCACGCCGTGGCGGTGGACGCCGCCGACGCCGACCAGATGGCCGCCCTGGTCGCCGACGTCGAGCGGCGGTACGGGCGGATCGACCTGTTCTGCGCCAACGCCGGGGTGGCCACCGGTCAGGGACTGGACGCCCCGGACGCCGACTGGGAGCGGTCCTGGCGGGTCAACGTGCTGGCGCACGTGTACGCCGCGCGCGCCGTGCTGCCGGGCATGCTGGCCCGGGGCGAGGGCCACCTGCTGCACACCTGCTCGGCGGCGGGTGTGCTGACCGCGGTGGGGGACGCCCCGTACACGGCGACGAAGCACGCGGCACTGGGCTTCGCCGAGTGGTTGTCGATCACCTACCGGGACCGGGGGATCCGGGTGAGCGCGCTCTGCCCGCAGGGTGTGGACACCCCGATGCTCGCCGACGGGCTCGCCGCCGGTCACCTCGGCGCGCGGGTGATCGCCGCCTCCGGGGCGGTACTCACCCCGGAGCAGGTCGCCGACGTGACGGTGGCCGGGTTGGCCGACGAGCGGTTCCTGATCCTGCCGCACCCGGAGGTCGCCACCTACGCCCGGCGTCGCGCCGAGGATCCGGACGGCTGGCAGGCCGGCCTGCGGCGACTGGTCGGCCGGCTCCGGGGCGGCGACTTGTAAAAGTGATATCACATTGATAGTTTGCTGCCCTCACTGTTCTGAGGGAGTCTCACGTGACACACCACCCCGACCTGCCCGCCCCGCAGGTACACGAGCGCATCGCCCGGGACGCCTCGGGCTGGCCGGTGCTCGCCCTGTCCGTCCTGGTGATCCTCCTCGGCGTCGCCGCCTTCGTCGTCGGCGTGCAGCAGGAGGGTTCGGCGGTCGTGGCGAGCCTCGTCGGTGCCGGCGTCCTGCTGGTGCTGGCCGCCCTGGTCGCCCTGGCGGGACTCACCGCCGTCGCGCCCGGCGAGGCCCGCGTCCTCCAGCTCCTCGGCCGCTACACCGGAACCGTCCGCGCCGACGGTCTCCGCTGGGTCAACCCGTTCACCGCCAGGCGCAGGGTCTCCACCCGGATCCGCAACCACGAGAGCGACGTGCTCAAGGTCAACGACGCTGACGGCAACCCCATCGAGATCGCCGCCGTCGTCGTCTGGCAGGTCGAGGACACCGCCCGCGCCGTCTTCGAGGTCGACGACTTCATCGAGTTCGTCGCCATCCAGACCGAGACCGCCGTGCGGCACATCGCCAACAGTTACTCCTACGACTCCCACGACACCGCCCGGATGTCCCTGCGCGACAACGCCGACGAGATCACCGCCCGGCTGTCGGAGGAGATCGGTCTCCGTGTCGCCGCCGCAGGAGTGAAGATCGTCGAGTCCCGGCTGACCCGCCTCGCGTACTCACCCGAGATCGCCCACGCCATGCTGCGCAGACAACAGGCGAACGCCATCGTCGCGGCCCGCGCCCGCATCGTCGAGGGCGCGGTGGGCATGGTGGAGATGGCACTGGTCCGCCTCGCCGAGAACCACGTCGTCGACCTCGACGAGGAACGTAAGGCCGCGATGGTCAGCAACCTGCTGGTGGTCCTGTGTGGCGATCGGGACGCCCAGCCCGTGGTCAACGCGGGCACGCTCTACTCCTAGGCACATGGCCACCGAGCGGAAGAAACTCCTCCTCCGGCTGGATCCCGCCGTGCACGACGCGCTCGCGCGCTGGGCCGGGGACGAACTTCGCAGCACCAACGCCCAGATCGAGTACCTCCTCCGCAGGGCCCTCGCCGACGCCGGCCGCCTCCCCGGGGACGTGGGCCGGATGCGGGGGCCCGGCCGGCCTCCGGCCACACCCGACCCGGAGGAGCAGTGACGGGTCGGCGCCCGAGCATGTCCGTCAGACCGACGAGCTGGTGCTGACCAGCTGTCGCTCCACCTGTCGTCCGCGCTGCCGGAGCGCGGGGCGCCGCATCGGTGAGGAATCGAGACGTGCCGGCCTTCCCGACGCGACTAGCGTCACCCCGGCCCGCCGACCGGCGCCCCTCCTCCACCGGGCGGCCCGGGGGACGTACCCGGGCCGCCCGAAGCCCGTCGACCTGCCGTCGGGCGACGATCAGTCGTCCCGGCCGGCCGCGGGTGGGGTCGCCATCTTGTGGTTCTGCCCCGGCGTGTCGAAGTGGTGGAACGTGACGGTGGCGCTCACGTCGAGCGCCTCCACCCAGTGCCACCAGCCCACCGGCACGAGCAGCATCTGACCGGGTTCCAGGACGGTCTCCAGCACGGTCGCCTCGGCGAACCGCGGGTGCCGGACGAGGTCCGGTTCGGCCGCGTCGACCGCACTGAACGTGCCGCCCCGGGGATAGACGAGGTGTCGTTCGTACGACGGCACGAGCCGGACGTGCTTGCGACCGAGCACCTGGCAGAGCAGCACGCTGCTGTTGTCCACGTGCAGCGGCGTGACCGTGCCGGCCGGACCGAGCAGCAGGTGCCCGACCCCCGCCGGGTCCACGATGCCCGCCGGCGGTCGCACGTCGGCGGCGAGCGGTCGCAGCGGGCCGGACCAGGCTTCGTTACGGGGCACCATGTAGTAGTCGTTGGTGCGGACGCCGGAGCCGAGGGCGGTCAGGTAGTCGCGGAACGGCATGGTGGTGCGGTGCCGGTCGTACTGCCAGGCATGGTCGGGGTTGGCGTTCCGGCCGGTCATCACCTCCACCTCGGCGTCGCCGCACGCCTCGGCCAGGCTCTCCAGCGTCCAGTCGAGCGCCGGCCAGTCCGTCATCTGGCCGTCGAGCACGACGGGGCGGTGCCCGAAGTAGTACCGGGCGAAGAACTCCTCCGGCGTGAGGTCCGTGCGCTGTTCCAGGGTGCGTCCCCCGTCGCTGTCGCGCAGCGACCGGTAGGTGTCCAGGACGGACTCCATCCAGTCGTAGCGCAGCGCGAGGCGACGGCACACGGCGAAGTACGGGTGGTCGGTGAGGTCCCGCAGTTCCGCCTCGACGGCGTCCGCGTCCCCGCACCCGGCGACGGCGGTCGCCCGCACCTCCTCGACGGAGGCGCCCATGGCGAGGTTCTCGGCGAGCCACTCCCGCCAGGTGTCGCCGAGCCGGGTCGGGGCGTGCACGGTCATCGGGCCGCCCCGGGCACGGCGGTCAGCCGGGCCGGCCGCACGCTCGGCGGGCAGGTCGGGTACGAGTTCTTGACGTGGGCCGGGAAGTGGTCGGTGGCGGGCGGCGGGGTGAGTCGGGCCTCGCGGGCGTACTCCTGGCAGTTGACGTAGGAGTTCTTGACGTGGGCCGGGAAGTGGTCGGTGGCGGGCGGCGGGGTGAGTCGGGCCTCGCGGGCGTACTCCTGGCAGTTGACGTAGGAACCCTTGACGTGGGCGGGGAAGTGGTCCGGAAGAGAGGTCATGACCGGCAGTCAACGGGCCGCACGGTCCCGGCCGCCAGGGACCGGTGTCCCGTCCGGCCGGGACAGCCGGATCACCCGATCGGCGGTACGCCGTCGTCGGCGTCGACTGACACAGTGGATGGATCATGTCGACTCCCCGCCCGCCCGACCGGATCGCCGCCCGGGTGGTCCTCGCCGTCACCGTCGGGTGCACCACCGCCGCGATCGTGATGTGGTGTCTCGCGCTGCCGGCGTTCACCGACACCCAGCTGTATTCGCTGGTGGACCTCATGGACGGGATCGTCTACGGCGGCGTCGCGTGGCTCGTGCTGAGCCGGCGCCGGACCGGCGGCGGCCGGCTCGCCGGGTGGATCGTCGCGGCGGCCGGGGTGGGCGGCTCCCTGGCCGCTGTCGCCGCCCAGTGGAGCCTGCTGTCCACCGGCCCGTACTGGTTGCTCTCCGCGCACCACTGGGCCTGGGTTCCCGGTCTGTACGCGCTGGTCGTGGTGATGCCCTGGCTGCTGCCGGAACGGACGCCGGGCCGCGTCGAGCGGGTCGCGGTCGCCGTCGGGCTCGGGTACGTGGCGCTGGCGTCGGTCACCGTGCTGACCGCGCCCCCGCCGCGCGGGCTGATCCCGCTCGGGCCCGCCGCGACGGAGGTCCGCGCCGTGGTCGCCGGTCCGGCCGGGTACGCCCTGGTGCTGCTCGGTCTGCTCGCCGCGGCGGCCTGCGGGTGGCGCTGGCGGCACGGGCCGCCGCAGCAGCGGCACGGCATGGGCTGGGCGACCACCGGCAGTACGCTGCTGACCCTCGCGTTCCTGGTCACCGTGCTGCCACCGGTGCTGCCCGCCTCGGTACCCGCCCTGCTGATGCTCGCCTCGCAGGCGTTCTTCCCGGCGGCGGTCGCCGTGGTGGTGCTCCGGCAGCAGATGTGGGGGCTGCGGCTGGCGGTCCGGCGGGCCCTGGTGTGGTACCTGATGACCGGCGGGGTGATCGCCGCCTACGGCGCCGGGGTCACCGTGCTCGACCGGGTGCTGCCGGAGGCGTCGTCCGCGCCGCGGATCGTGGTGACCGCCGCCATCGCGGTCGCCTTCCAGCCGGTCCGGCAGTGGGTGCAGCGTGGCGTGGACCACCTGGTGCACGGCGACAGCCCGGAACCCCTGATGCGTCGGGTGGCCCACAGCCTGCACCGCTCCGCCGACCTCGGCCCGGTGATCGCCGCCGCGCTGCGCCTCGCCGAGGTGCTGGTCACCGCCGACGGGCCCGAGCCGCCCCCGCGCGCCGGGGGCATCCCGGTGACCGTGCCCCTGACCATCGGGGGTCGCCAGGTCGGCTACCTGCACGCCTGGCCACGTCCGGGGGAGCTGCTCGGCGGCCGGGTCACCGACGCGCTCAGCGGGCTCGCCCCGGTGGTCGCCGCCGTGGTGGACCTCGCCCGGACCAACGAGGAGCTGACCCGCTCGCGGCGGCGGCTCGCCGAGGCCCGCGACGAGGAGCGCCGGGCCCTGCGTCGCGACCTGCACGACGGGCTCGGCCCGGCGCTGAGCGGCATCGGGCTCGGCCTCGCCGCCACCCGGAACCTGCTGCACCGTGACCCGGCCCGCGCGGAGGAACTCCTGGACCGGCTGATCACCGAGCTGACCACGCGCGCCGAGGACGTCCGGGACCTGGCGCACGGACTGCTACCGCCGGTGCTCGCCGACGGCGGCCTGGAACCCGCGGTCGGCACACTGCGGGACCAGTACACGCGGGCCGGGCTGGACGTCGCGGTGCACATCCCGGTGCCGCTCGACCCGCTGCCCGGCTCGGTCGCCACCGCCGCGTACGGGGTGACCGCCGAGGCGGTGCGCAACGTGCACCGGCACGCCGGGGTGGACCACTGCACGGTCACCCTGGACCGGCGGCCGGACCTGCTGCGGGTCACCGTCACCGACCACGGTCAGGGCCCGCCCGCCGGGCCGACCCGGGGCGTCGGCCTGCACGCCATGCGGGAACGGGCCGACGGCGTCGGTGGAACCCTGACCATCGGCCCGGCCGAACCGCAGGGCACCACGGTGCGGCTGAGCATCCCCCTGGAGCTGTCGTGACCACACCGATCCAGGTCGTCGTGGTGGACGACCACCCGGTCTTCCGGCTCGGCATGACGGCGCTGCTGTCGACGCTGGACGGCATCGACTGCGCGGGTGAGGCCGCGGACGTGGCGACCGCGTTGCGGGTCGTCGCGCGGGTGCGGCCCACGGTCGTCCTGATGGACCTGCACTTCGGGCAGGGTTCCGGCATCGAGGCGACCCGGGCGCTCACCCGTGACCACCCCGACGTCGGCGTGCTGGTCGTCACCATGCTCTCCGACGACGCGTCGCTGGTCGCGGCGCTGCGCGCCGGGGCCCGTGGCTACCTGCTCAAGGGCGCCAGCGCTGCCGACGTGGAGCGCAGTATCCGCGCGGTGGCCAGCGGGGACCTGGTTCTCGGCGCCGCCGTCGCGGGTCGCGCCGCGATGCTGTTCCGCGCCGGAACCGGTGGCCCGCAGCCGTTCCCCCAGCTCACCGACCGGGAACGGGAGATCCTCGGCCTGCTGGCCCGGGGCCTGCCCAACGCCGGGATCGCGCAGCGGCTGGGGCTCAGTCCGAAGACGGTGCGCAACAACGTCTCCGCCATCCTGGTGAAGCTCCAGGTGACCAGCCGCGCCGAGGCGATCACCGCGGCCCGGGACGAGGGGCTCGGCGCCCCCGCCCCCGGGTGACCTTCTCGGCCCGCACCGCCACCGAGGCGCGGGCCGGTGGCAGTGGCCGACCGACCGGCCGGGACCGGTCCCGCAGCGCCGTCGCGCGGACAGCACGTCAGCACGTGGGGGAGGGTCAGCCCACCTGGCTGAGGAGGCGCTCCACCTCGGTCAGGCGCAGCCGGACCTGGGTGAGTTCGGTGTGCGTGGCGGCCAGCTCCGTCCGGAGTCCGGCCAGTTCGGTGGCGGTGACGCGGCTGCTCTCGGCGAGTTTGGTCTGGGCGGCCCCGGCCTGTTCGGCCAGGTCGCGGTACTGGGTCTCGCGAGCCGCCGAGTGCCGGGCCCGGTAGACGCCCAGGGCCACGAAGGCGACGATCGCGGTCAGCGCGACCAGCATCACGGTGCCGGTGATCATGCCGGTCTGGGCGATCACGTCGGTGGCGGTGACGATGTCGGTGGTGCTCACGGGTCATCCTTTCCGGGGCCGTCGGCGCCCAGGGTCGTTGCGGCGGCGGCGATCGTCGCCGGGGTCAGTTCCAACGCGAACGGCACGACGTCGAACCACTTGACGGAGCTGCCGTCGGGTGCGGTCTCGAGGGTGCCGGTGACGAGGCCGGCTGCTTCCAGCCGTTGCAGGTGCATGTAGAGCAGTGGTCGGTTCATCCCGAGGCGGCGGGCCAGTTCGCTGACGTACCCGCGCTCCTCGGCGAGGCTGGCGACGATCCGCAGCCGATGCGGGCTCGCGAGTGCGGCGAGCGTCCGCAGCAGCTCGTCTCCCGTCTGGTGCACCGGTCCCACCCGCCCTCGACTCGACCATGGTGTCAGAGTTGTCTGACACCCCCCTGTCAGAAGATCCTGACACCGCAGGGCTGGCGGAGTCAAGCCCGGATCACCGACAGTCGAACCCGATCACCCACCCGCGAACCGAACGGGCTGCCACCGATCGTCCGATCGGCCCCGGACCCGCGCGCGGCGGGTCAGCGTCGCCAGCGCAGCGGGCCGGGATGGACGGACCAGAGCAGCCGCCGCCACCGGGGCCGGCCGGCGCGTAACTCCCGCACGACGTCGGCGGCGATCCGCCCGGCCCGGACCGCGCGGTCGTCGTCGACCCCGTCCGGGGCGAACGACACCTGGTTCACCAGCACCGCCAGCTCCGCCAGCCCGGAAACCGGCGCACCGTCAGCCGGGCACGGCTCCGCAGCCGCCACGACCGCCGGCTCGGCCGTCGCGGTCGTCGGGGGCGACTCCAGGGCTGTCGGGGCCGGCGTCGCGGTCGACACCGGGCCTGTCGGGGCCGGCGTTGCGACCGTCGCCGGGGCGGTCGGGGGAGTGGACCGGGGCGGGACGCCCCCGGCGAGGACCCGGCGGGCGTGCGCGGCGACCTCGGTGGCGGACAGGTCCCCGCCGACCGGACGCCCGGCCAGCCGCAACGCGTCGGTCACCTCCCGCCAGGCGCCGGCGACCCGCTGGGCGGGGTCACCCCGGTCGAGGCGGCGTCGGGTCAGCGACCGGCGCATCGCGGCCAGCGTCCCGAGGACCGCCGCGACCAGGATCAGCAGCCCACCCGTACCCACGCCGACCAGCACCACCGCCGGTACCCCGCTCGACTCCCGGCGCGGCGGCGCGGCCACCACCGGGGGCGTGACGGTCGGTTCGACGGTCGGCGCCGGCACCTCCGACGGGGGCGGGTCCTCCGGGGTCGGCCGGAAGTCCTCCTCCACCGGGCGCGGTTCGTCGTCCGGTCGGGGCAGCGGGTCGAAGGCCACCCAGCCGAGCCCGTCGAAGAGCACCTCCGGCCAGGCGAACGCGTCGGCGGCGCGCACCGGCCCGCTGCCCGGGGTGCTGAACCCGACCACCACCCGGGTGGGCAGCCCGGTCAACCGGCCCAGCACCGCGAACGCGGCGGCGAACTGCTCGGAGGTACCCCGCTGCCCGCCGGCGTTGCGGGGGCCGAACAGGAAGAAGTTCAGGTTCGGGTACGCGTGGCCGCTCGGCGCGTCGGCCACCACCCGGTAGTGCTCGGCGAGGAACTGCTCGATCGCCGCCGCGCGGGCGTACGGGGCGCCGTTCTCCTCGGCGAGCTGGGCGGCGAGGCGGCGCATCGGATCCGGCACCCCGTCGGCGACCCGTAGCACCCGGGCCACCTCCCCGCCGGCCGGTACGTCGGCGGTGGCGAGCAGGTTCACGTCGGGACGCTCCCGCACCGAGGTCACCGTGTACCGCAGTCCCGGTGTCAGCCCCTCCGGGCGGATCAGCGTCCCGGTCGACGGGTCGTAGGCCACCCGTGCCCCGCCGACCTCGCGGGGGGTGGCGACGGCCGGCAGGAGCCGTCCGGTCAGGTCGGCCACGGTGACCTCCTGCCGGACGGTGTCCAACCGGCTCCCCGCCGCCGGTGCGCCGGCCGGCAGCACCCGGCCGGCGTTGCGGTAGGTCGCGCCCACCCGCCAGGTCACCCCGTCGTAGTCGCTGAGCACCGCCAGCCGCAGCCGCACCTCACCCGACCCGGAAGCCGGCTCCGACTCCGGGGCGGAGCCGGGTGACCCGGCATCCGGGGCCGGCCCGACGGTCGGGGACGCCGCCGGGGCGACGCCGTCGACCGACACGTCCAGCAGCTTCCGCTCCGGGTGCAGGGCCCACCCGGAGATCCGGATCAACGGGTTCTCGTCCAGGGTCTCCACCTGGGGCGGCTCCACGTAGCGGCGCGGATCCACCGGCCGGTCGTCGACCTGCCCGGCCACCACCGGGGCCAGCAGGGCCACCAGCCCCACCAGCACGGCCAGCCCGGCGGCGGTGGTGACCGTCCGGGTCGTCCGCAACGCCGCCCGCGTCCCGGCCGGCAGGTCACCGTCGGCCTCCGACGGCACGCCGCCCGTGACGGCCAACCCCAGCCCGGCCAGGGCGGCGAAGGCCAGCGTCGGCCAGAGCGCCGGCCCGGCATTCGGGCCGACCACGTAGACCGCACCGGCGTAGAGCGCCGTCGGCGGCAGGTAGCCCAGCAACACCCGCCCGGCGCGCAGCGCCACCTCCGCCCCGGCGAGCCCGGCCAACCAGGCGGCCACCAGCGGTACCAGCACGGTGTCCGGGGTGGGCTCCACGGGAATCATCGCGGTCAGCAGCCGGGCCACGCCGTTGCCGGCCGCGTCCACCACGATCCGCCCCAGGCCGCCCGGCAGTTCGGCCCGCTGGGCCGCCAGCCGCAGCGCCACCGCCGTGTAGCCGGCCAGCGCCAGCACCGACAGCGGCGCGACCAACCAGGACCGCAGCCGGCGGGCGGCGACGCTGACCAGCACCGACCCGACCGCCGCGCCGAGCACCAGCCGGGTCAGCAGGTCACCGGCGTACACCCGGCCCAGCACCACCCCGGCCAGACCGGTCATCCCCACCAGGACCAGCGGCAGCGGCACCGCCCGCAGCACCCTCCGCGCGGTCACCACCGGCGCACCCCGTCCCACTCGGCGGCGAAGGCCGCGCCGTCGACCGCGTCGATGACCACCAGGCCCGCCCCGTCCGCCGGGGTCGCGTCCGGCGCGCCGAACACCCCCACCACCACCGAGGGGTACGCCCCGCGCAGCGCGCCCACATGGCCCAGGCCGGCCCGGCCACCCGGCCCGGTCAGGAAGACCAGGGTGTCCCCGGCCCGCTGCTGCCGCAGCCGGGCGGTGGCGTCCGGCAGCGAACCGGCAGCGAGCCCGACACTGGTGAGCCGGTCCAGGGCAGGCGCGTCCGGGTCGTCCTCGGGCACCACGGTCAGCAGGGACACCGGCAGGTCCTCGCGGATCGCGGCGGCCACCACCGACGCCGCCGCCTCACAGCCGGACTCGAAGCTCTCCGCCGTGCCGTCGGCCCGGTCGGGGTGCGCGTCGACCCGGTTGTCCAGCAGCACCACGATCCGGGGCAGGCTGGTGTCCACGTTCTCCCGGACCATCAGCTCACCGACCCGGGCGCTGGTACGCCAGTGCACCCGCCGCAACTCGTCACCGACCACGTACTCCCGCAGCGAGTCGAAGGTGATCGACCCGTGCGGCACCCCGTCCACCCGGCCGTCGAGGCTGCGCCCGGCCCCGGTGGGAACGGCGCCGAGCGGGTGGACGCGAGGATGCACCCACACCGGCACGGTGCCGCCGTAGGTGCGGGAAACCGCGACCAGACCGAGCGGGTCCCGGCGGATCACCCGCAGCGGGCCGATCGGCACCACCCCACGCCGGGTGGTGGGCACGTCGTAGGTGACCGTGGTGTCCCGGCCGGGACGCAGCCGCAGCAGCGGCACCGGGATCGCCCGGCCGCCGCACCGGTCCTCGGCGACCAGGCTCGCCACCCGCAGCCGCCCGGCGTTGCGGACGGTCACCGACATCCGGGCCGGCTCGCCGCGGGCCACCCGGTCCGGGTCGGCGTGCCGGGTCACGGCCAGTCGCGGTCGCCGGGCCGCGACGACCAGGGCGTAGCCGACGGCGGTGCCGGCCGCCGCGCCCAGCACGGTCAGCTCCGGGTACGCGAAGGCGAAACCGGCGGCCAGCAGGGCGACGGCGGCGACGAGCAACCCGGCTCCCCGGGCGGTGATCCCCATTCGCGACGGGTCAGCCCTGCGCCGGGACGGTCTGCCCGGACGGCAGCGGCACCGGCACCGAGGCGATCGCCTGGCGCAGCACCTCGGCGGCGTTCACGCCGCGTACCTGCGCGTCGGAGGAGAGCAGCAGCCGGTGGGCGAAGACCGGGGCGGCGAGGGTCTTCAGGTCCTCCGGCATGATCCAGCCCCGCCCGTCGATGAGCGCGTACGCGCAGGCCGCGCGGGTCAGCGCGATCACCCCGCGCGGGCTGACCCCGACCCGCACGTGCGGGTGGTTGCGGGTGGCCGCGGCGAGCCGCACCGCGTAGGCGTACAGCGGTTCGGCGATGTGCACCCGCTGCGCCATACCGATCAGTTCGGCGACCGCGGCGGTGTCGGTGACCGGGGTCAGCGCCTCCGGCGAGCGGACCGTCGCCCCGCGCAGCACCTCCACCTCCACCGCCTCGTCCGGGTAGCCCACCGACAGCTTGACCAGGAACCGGTCCAGCTGCGCCTCGGGCAGCCGGTACGTGCCGTCCATCTCCACCGGGTTCTGCGTCGCCACCACCAGGAACGGCTGGGGCACCGGGTGGCGGACCCCGTCCACGGTGACCGTGCGCTCCTCCATCACCTCCAGCAGCGCCGACTGGGTCTTCGGCGAGGCCCGGTTGATCTCGTCGGCGATGACGATGTTCGCGAACACCGGCCCGGGGTGGAACTCGAAGCCCCGGGTCGCCTGGTTGAAGATCGTCACCCCGGAGACGTCCGAGGGGAGCAGGTCCGGGGTGAACTGGATGCGCCGCCACTCGCCGGTGACGGTGGCGGCGATCGCCCGGGCGAGGGTGGTCTTGCCGACCCCGGGCACGTCCTCCAGCAGGACGTGCCCCTGGGCGAACAGGGCGGTCAACGCCAGCCGCACCACCTGCGGCTTACCCAGCACCACCGAGTTGACGTTCTCGGCGAGCCGGGCGGCCAGCGCGGCGAAGCGCTGCACCTCCGGTTGGGTGAGCGGCTGGTGGGTCTTCACGGTCCGTGGTGCTCCTTGCCGTTCGGCGCGGTCAACAGGTGGGCAGGACGTCGATGTCGTCGCCACCCTCGAGGTTCAGCCAGGCCCAGGGGATGTAGTTCCTCCCGCTGAAGTTGATCCGCACCCACCAGGTGCTCGCCTTCTGGTTGTTGTAGACGTAGGAGTTGACGTGCTCACCCTTGACCTTGCAGAAGGCCTGCCAGCGGGTGCCCGGCCTCGCCCAGCCGACCTGCCGGTCGTTGTCCTGCCGGGGCACCGCGAACACCTCGTTGCCGTTACGGCCGTCCACCTCGGCGTCGCAGTAGGTCTGCTGGTCGGGGCCCGGCCCGTTCTCGCAGGTCGCGATCCCGAACAGCGGGTCGGTCTGCTGGGTGCTGGTCACGGTGCCCTTCCCGGCGGCGTTGGTCGCGGTCACCGTCACCGGGTACGACGTGCCCGGCGCGAGCCCGCCCACGGTCAGCGTCGCGCACGCCCCCGCCGGGGAGGTCTTCCCGCCCGCGCTGGCCGTGCAGGTGGCCTTCCCGCCGCCGCCGTCCACGGTCACCTTCACCGTGACCGTGGTGGCCGTACCCGACCCACCGGTGACGGTCACCTTCGGCGGCGCGACGGTACGTGCGGTGTCGGTGGCCTCCGGGCCCGGCCCGGCCTCGTTGACCGCCCGCACCGTCACCGTGACGTCCTGCCCGTCACCGAGGCCGTCCACGGTGACCCGGGTGTCGGTCACGTCGCGGCGCTTCCCGCCCACCTCGACCTGGTACGCCGTCACCGGGCGGCCGTTGGTCCCGGCCGGTTCCCACTCCGCCACGATCGTGCCCGGCCGGTCCGCCACCGTCGCCGCCCGCAGCCGCCCGGGACGCTCCGGTGCGGCGAACGGCACCACCGTGTTGCTCACCCCGGACGCCTTCGACCCGGCACCCCGGTCGTTGACCGCGACGACGGTGAACGCGTACTGCCGGCCGTACTCCAGTTCACCGGCCGGCACCACCAGCTCGGTGCCCTTCGTCTCCCCGGCCGGCGCGTTCGCCCCGGCCGACGCGGCCGTCACCACGTACCGGGTGATCTTCGCGCCCTGGCCGTTCGCGGCCGTCCAGCGGACCTGCACCGTGCCGTCCGGTCGTTCCTTCGCGGTCACCCCGGTCGGGGCGTCCGGCACCTCCGCCGTCGGCACCACCGGGTTGCTGGTCCGCGCCGGGCCCGCGCCCTTCGCGTTGACCGCGTGCACCCGGAACCGGTACGTCTCCCCGTTGGTCAACCCGGTGATCTCCACGGCGCGCTGGTTGGCGCCGACCTCCACCCGCTGCCCGGCCCCCTCGACCACGTAGCGGACGATCGCGGCGCCGTTGGCGGCGGCCGCCCGCCAGCTCACCCGCGCCGACGCGTCACCGGCGGCGGCGGTCACCCCGCGCGGCGCGCTCGGCTTGTCGACCTTCGGCTTCTTCGGCGGGGGAGGGGGCGGGGGCGCCGGCGGCGGGTCACCGCCGAGCACGTCGTTGGCGTACTTGTCGACCTCACTGACCTGGTGCTTGTCGTCCACCACCCGGGCGGTCGAGGAGTCCGGCGCGTTGATGAACAGGTGGTTCTCCCGGACCTCCAGCTCCAGTGGACCCCGGGTGCCCCGGCCGGAGATCGTGTCGACCAGCTTCCCGTCCCCGTCGAAGGTGTAGATCACCCCGCCGGTCTGGTCGGGACAGTAGAACCGGCCCGCCCACGCCACCGCCGGCCGCAGCCCGTCACCGCTGCCCGGCACGGTGAAGTCACGCACCTGCCCGTCGTCGCCGACCACGTGGACGGTCCGCGCGTCGGGGACGGTCACCGGCACCCGGGAACCGCTGGTCCGCGCCGGCAGCGTGCCCGGCCCGGTCGCCGGCAGCGGAACCCGCCGCACCGTGTCGCCGCGTACCGTCACCAGCGCGCCGGCCGTCCGGTCGAGCACCGCCACCCCGTCGTCCAGGGTGGAGACCACCAGCTCGTGACTGCCGTCGGCGACGTCGTGGGTGCTCACCTGCTTCGGGCTCAGCCCGCCCCCGGCGCTCGCCGCCGTGGCCGGCTTCTCCGGCAGATCCGCCGGCGTGATCGCCGAGACGGTGCCCTCGCTCGGCACCGCCACCCACAGCCGGCCCTTGCCGTCGAACGACCCGCCGGTGATGCCCGGCGGGTAGCGCACCGGCTCACCGACCGGCGCCAGCGACCGTGGGTCGAGCTGCCGGACGATGCCCTGCACCGCGTCCACCACGAACGCCGCGTCCTCGTGCAGCGTCACGTTGACCCCGAGACCGGGAGTGGTCCGGGTGGTCGCGATGATCTGGAGGGTGGCCAGGTCCAGCGAACTGACCTGACCGGTGTTCAGGTCCCGCAGGACGAGCAGCCGGTCGGTCTGGGCGACCTGCATCGGGTGCTGCTTCGCCTGCGGCACCTCCACCCGGGTGTCCACCTTGGCGGTGATCCCGTTGACCCGGGCCAGTTCACTGCGGGCGGTGCTCCACAGCCACGAGGAGGCGTCGTAGTTCGCCACCGCGTTGTCCGCATAGCCGAGGTTGAGCACGGTCAGGCCCATGGCGGCCAGCAGCGCGGCGACCGTGCCGACCGTGACCAGGCCGCCGGGCAGGCGCGACCGGCGTTTCGTGGTGTCGGATTCCGTGCTGGCGGCGTCGTCGGTGGTGGCCACAGCTGGCTGTCTCCCCCAGGTGATCGGACTCGCCCGCGCATCGGGCCAGGTGGCGCGCCGTTCCCCGGCGGCCCGCCCGTGAGCCGGCTGTCATCATATGGCCCCGTCGATGCCGGGGGAACCCGGACCGTCCGGTCCCGGACACCCTCCGTATGCAGGGACGATGTCCGATCAGCTGGGTGTCGGGCCCGGCTCGCGGGTGGTGCAGACCTGACCGGACGTGGCGTACGACTCGGTCGAATAGACCGCCAGGACGGTGAAGCAGTAGTCCACCCGGGGGTTCAGTCCGTTGACCGTCCAGGTCGTCCGTCCCGGGTCGAGGGTGGCCATCGCGCCCAGCTGTAGACCGGCCCGGCCGCCCGCCACCACGAACGGCACCACCCCGCCGGACGGGTCGGTCCAGGTCAGCGTGACGCTGGTGGTGTCGTCGCGCAGCCGCAGGTCGCCCGGCGGATCGAAGGTCGGGGCCGGGGCCGGTGGGGCGACCGTGGACGGGTTCGGCGCCGTCTGGTCCCGCACCACGTTGACCACCAGCAGCGCCGCGCCGGCCAGCACCAGCAGGACCACCAGCACGGCCGCCGTCACCATCACCACCAGCAGCCGCCGGCCCCGGTTCCGGTCCGGCTCCGCCACCGGGTACGCCGGGGGAAGCTCGTCCGGTGCCGACGGGGACGGCGGTGGGCCGAAGAACTCACCGGCGGGCTCGTCCGCCGCCCGGCCGGAACGGCCGGTCCCGTCGGCGGGGGAGCGCCGGAGCGGGTGGAACGGGTAACCACCCGCCGGTGGTTCCGGGCTCGACGGCAGCGGGGAGGCGAGCGGGGCGGTGGCGTCCGCCGGCAGGTGGTTGCCGCCCACAGGAAGTGTCCTGCCGCCCGGGGGCAGTGGGCTGCGGCCCGGGGGTAGTGGGCTGCCGCCCGCCAGGTCGGGCGGCGCCGGG
Source organism: Micromonospora sp. NPDC023956 (assembly GCF_040639195.1). Lineage (NCBI taxonomy): Bacteria > Bacillati > Actinomycetota > Actinomycetes > Micromonosporales > Micromonosporaceae > Micromonospora > Micromonospora sp. NPDC023956. Next base: position 101,529 of record NZ_JBEZZN010000016.1, on the reverse strand, counting down.
ACCGGCGGCGTCGGGACGAATGACGTCGGGACGAATGACGTCGGGACCGGTGGTGCCGGAGCCGGTGGTGTCGGGGGCGGTCCGCCCGCCGGCGCGAGAAGATCCCAGGCGGGGGTGCTCAACTGCCCGGTGGGAGCGGTGGCCGGCGGCCCGTCGGTGGGCGACGGGACGGGGGCCGCCCCGACCGGCGGTGGCCCGGTGTACGGCGGGCCCCCCGGGTCTGCGCCGTGCGACGGCACAGCGGTGTGCGGCGCGGCCTGCGCCGGTGGACCGGCGGGAGCCGCGGGCTGCGCCGGTGGGCCGACGGGGGCGGCGGGCTGCGCCGGTGGACCGGCGGGAGCGGCGGCCTGCGCTGGCGGGCCGAAGGGGGCAGCGGTGCGCGCCGGCGGGACAGGGAACGGCGCGGGGTGCGGCGGCGGGTCGAACGGACCGGCGGCGGGCGGATGCTCACCGGCGGGTGGAGCGCTGACCGGGGAGGACAGGTGCGGCGGCCCGCTCGTCGGCGGCCCGCTCACCGGTGTGTAGGGCGCACCGCTCACCGGCGCGTACGGCGGACCACTCACCGGTGAGGCGTACGGGGCGCCGCTGATCGGGAGGGTCGGGGGTCCGCTGACCGGCGGGATCCGGGCCGGGGGTGGCGGTGGTACGGGCGCCTGCCGGCCGCCGGCCGGCCCACCCACCGGCTGACTCCCCCCGTCGGACGTGCTGATCTGCCGGACCTGCACGGTCGGTTCGTCCCACTCCCGGGCGGGCTCGGGCCGGCCCGCCTCACCCGCTGCTGGCGGTGTCGGCGTCGGTGGCGGGGCCGGCGGCGGGCTGCCGGGTGGCCCGACGGGTGCGCGTGGCGACGTCGGCGGGCGGCCGGAAGCGCCGTCCGGTGCCGGTCTGGTGCCCGGCACCAGCGGAGAAGCCGGCGGGCGGGGCGGAGCGGGAAGTGCCACAGACGGTGCCACCGGTGGCCCGACCGGGGCCGGCGGCGGCTGGAGCGGTGCCACCGGTGGCCCGAGCGGAGCCGGTGGTGCGCCACGTGGACGCGGGACGGCCCGGCCGGTGGGCTCCCCGGCAGGTGGTACGGGCGGCGGGGCGACCGGTCCGGCCGGGCGCTCGGCAGGCGCGCCGAGGGCGGCCTCCCCCTGAATCCGGGCGGGGACCGGCGTCGCCGATAGGTCTGCTGTCCGAGGCGGCTGCGCTGGCGGGGACGGCCAGGCTGCGCCGACCGGAGACGAAACGGTGACGTCGGGCTGGCGGGGTGTGGGGACGGGGGGCATGGCAACCGTCGGCTCCCCACGATCCGGTGACGCCGGAGCGGCGGGGGCCAGGCCCAGGTAGGCCCGCGCAGCGCGGACCGCCGGATGGTCGTCCCCGAGAACGCCGGGACCCGACGTGGCGACCCGCTGGTAGTTGCGGCGAGCCTCGTGACGGTTGCCGAGTTCCTCCGCGACGGCGGCGAGGTCGAACGCGATCGCCACCATCAGCGGGTCGGCGTGCCCCCACCGGCGCTCCCCGGCGGCGAACGCCTCCTCCAGGACCCGCCGCGCTCCGGTCGGGTCGTCGGCCTCCCGGTGCAGCCGGGCGAGGAGGTGGGCGGTGCCCAGCAGGTCCGGGTGGTCCTCGCCCAGACGGGGGCGGGCCGCCTCGACGGTGTCCGCGAGGAGGTGGCGGGCGCCGGCGAGGTCACCTCCGGCGCGTAGGGCGAGGGCGCGGTTCCGGACGGCGGACAGTGGAGACGGCTGGGACACTCCGTCATGCTGCCGGTAGCTGACCGTGGAACGCCACCCCGGGTGTGCGACGTGGGGTATGGGATTCACCGGCGACGTGGGATTCCCATGGGTGGTCTCGGTGCTCAAGCCCGTGAGCTGGGGAGATGCTCGCACGGGGAGTCCAGCCAAAGGCGATGTGCATGATCGAGTTCGGCGGTGTAAAGTAATGCCCCGTGCGGCCCGCCGGGCAGCCAGAGGGCGGTGGAAAGCCACCTCGGCAGTCAGGGTAGGCTGAACGAGTAGGTCCGGGTGGCGGAATGGCAGACGCGCTAGCTTGAGGTGCTAGTGCCCGTATAGGGCGTGGGGGTTCAAGTCCCCCCTCGGACACGATCCATACACCCACGGTCCGCGTTGAGTTTCGCTTCAGCGCGGGCCGTTTGTGTTTCTGGATGGTAGAACGTCGTAGGATCCGTCGCGCCGGGATATGGGAACCCTCCTGCGTTGTCGAATCACCTGAGAGCCGCTGCGGCGGCATCGGCGTCTCGTCAACGGGCCGCTTGCTTGCCAACTGTGCAGGCTCGGACCGCGATGGTGACCTGGTTGCCCGCGGCGGGGTCGATGACGCAGTGCAGTCCGAGGTCTGTGATGCGGCCGTCGCGTGCGTCCCACTCGCGGGCACCGGCGTCACGTCCCAAGATTGAGCCGAGCGAGTCGATCGTGGCCTTCCAGAGATTCGGCCAGGCGCGGCGGGGCCCGATCACGAACGCAAGCTGGAGGGCGATACCGCCTTCGGAAAGTGGTTGAGCGGCGGTGATCTGGTCGCGGATCTGCCGCTTGTAGGCGGTGGTAGTGGCTGACGCAGTCGTGCGCACCTGTAGCGAGTACGCTCCGCCGGGATCCTGGACAGTGTGCGTCTGGCACACCGCGACCGAGGACCTCGTTGCATGCCGCTTGGTCGCCCACACCGAGGCGAACTGCCGCCCGATGCCCTTGGTCAGCTTCGGGATGAGCGGAAACAGGTAGTTGTCGAGGTCGTTGAGCGCGAGCAGGGGCACGTTGTCCGGCAGCCCGATGTCCACGCGCAGCGCGAGCGGATCCGGTGTGACGCGCGCCTGCACGGCGACGGCCGCCTGAACGTCGGCGACAAACGCGGCGGAGCGAACCTGGCCAGGCGACCCAGCCGTGTCCCAGCTGGCCAGGGCAGGCGGAACGCTCAGTGTGCTTCCCATGAACTCCGGGCGCGCATAGAAGACAGGCAAGGTCACAGGTGAAATCTATCGCCAGACCAGAGCTCGATCGCCCGTCGTGGCTGCCCGCTGCTCGGAGCAGTGATCCTCGTTTGCCTTAACGCTCATGCCGCCGATCGCGCGTGCCGACCGGCGGCACGAAGTGTCACTCCCTGTAGGCCTTTGTTCAGTGCTGTCGAATCTGGACGTGTTCGGTTGTGCCGAATTGCCGGTGGCGTGTCTCGGATCAGCCGGTGGGTCGGTCCAGTTGATCGAGCCGGCCGGTTTCCAGGTGGGCGATGTCGCCATCGGAGTCGAGGGCCGCATCGAGCAACCGTGCGAGCGAGGTGCCGTACACGGGGACGTCGGCGGGCTCGTCGACCAGGCGGAAGAGGGTGTCGACGTCTGACCGTTCGGACGCCGCCGCCTCGAGGCGGCAGACGACCCAGTGGATCGGCTGCGTTTCGCTGTCGAGAGCCGCGCAGACGCTCCTGCCGTCGGCGAGGTCCATGATCGCCAGGAGCGAATGCTCCCCATGGCCGCGGTAGACCCGGCGGTGCTCGGCCACCGGCAGCAGCCGCCACGTGTCGAACAGCGTGGCGGAGCCGACGCGCCGGTAGAGCGCCACCACCTCGGCGGGCGCGTTGAACAGCCACGTGGGTTGCGGTGGGCTGGTCTGGTGGTCGCGTACGATCCGGTCGATCACGTCGTCAACCTCCACCGCCGCCGGGGCGAGGTACCAGCCGGCCACCGGCCGCAGTCCACCGTCGTCGTCCTGGGCGACGCCGACCAGGCCGGCGTGCAGGGCCACCGTACGGTTGTCGCCCGCCGCCCGGTCGTTGACGTTGGCGGTCGCTCGCGACAACGTCGCGGGCACCTGGTCAGTGCGGATGCCGGCACCCTGGTAGAAGCCGCGACCGTCAACGGTCGCGTCGCGCGGCTCGTCAATGGGCAACTCCAGCAGCGGATTCGGCCGCTCCACCACCCCTTCACCGCGAAGGTACGGGTACAGGCGCGCGGCCCAGCCGGTGACCACCTCACCGCCGTACGCGTCGACGGGGTTGTAGATCCGCCGCCAGAACGCCACGTCCACGTCGCCCGCCGCGGCTCGGACGAACTGGTCGGCGACCGGCGCGAGCGACCGGCACCACGTCTGCAGGCCGAACCCGGCGATTGCGTCCACCCGTGCGCGGATCTTCTGCCAGTCCGCCACGGTGCCGGTCAACGTGATCGACGGGATGCCGCACACGCAGACCAGCCACAGCGAGAAGTACGGCGAGTACGCGTCGAGCAGGACAACTCGTCCCGCGAGCCGGTCGACCTCGGTGCTGGTGGAGAAGTCGCACTCGAACATGTCAACGTCGCTGACCTCGGCGGCCAGCAGCTTGTGGAATGACTCCACCACGTCCTGCCAGGCAGCCGCGTCCTGCGGCATCGGCCCGTCGACGGTAACGGTGAGCCGCTTGCGGCCGGCGTGGCCTACCAACCGGGGGCGCAGCTCCTCGGCGTGCAGCCGGATATGTTGGGCGACACCCTGCGCGATGGTCAACCACACCGCGTCGGGGGACAACACCAGCGGGCGATGGTCGGCGAACGCGCGCCCGACGGCGTCGAGCAGCGGATGCACCCCGTCCGGCACGAGCACCGGCAGCACCGGATCACCGCCGAACACCAGCGCGTCCCCGAACAACTCACCGAGCGGCCGGGTGGGCAGGCCCTCGGCTGCGGGCGTCACCTCATCGACCCGGAAGGTCACCATGGCGCGACTCTAACGCCTACTCGCCTGAGCGCGATCCCGCCACGAAGTATCCTGTACCGTGCCAAACTCGCGCAACGGTTGTGGCCTGGCATTTCGAAGATCCGTTCAGACTGCTCGGTGGTACTCGTTGATCACCCCACTGAGTCATCTTCGGCGGCGTACGGGCTTGTCCATGAGGATGACGACGGCCGGATCATGGTTGGGCTGTCGCCCTTGATGCGGCCGGTGGTCGTTGAAATGGTCCACGTACTCGCCAACTACCGCCAACGCGTGCCGCTTGTTGTAGATCAACATGTGGTCGGTGCACTCGTCGCGGAGGCTGCGTCCCCAGCGTTCGATGAAGCAGTTGGCCTGTGGGGTGCGGGGTGGGGTCTTGACCACGGTGATGCCTTCGGCGGCGAAGACGTGATCGAAGGCGGCGGTGTACTTGCTGTCGCGGTCGCGGAGCAGGAACTGGAACTGGTTGGCGCGCTCGCTCAGATCCATGGTGAGGCTGCGGGCCTGCTGGGTTACCCACTGCCCGGTGGGGTGCGCGGTGATGCCGAGAGGTGGACCCGTCGGGTGGACACCTCCATGACGACCAGCGCGTACAGGCGTCGCAGCAGGATCGTGTCGAGATGGAAGGAGTCGATGGCCAACAGGCCAGCGGCCTGATTGCGCAGGAAGGTACGCCAGTCGGTGTCCTGCTGGCGGGGCGGCGGGCCGACACGTCGACCCGCCAGGATCCGCCGGATCGTGCCCGCCCCGACCGGATGGCCGAGTCGTTGTAGCTCGCCTTGGATTTGGCGGTGTCCCCATCGCAGGTTCTCCCGGGCCAGCCGCAGCACCACGTCGCGGATCTCGTCGCTGACTGGCGGCCGGCCGGGCCGGTTCGGGTAGGTCCAGTGGCGTTGTACCAGGCGGCGGTGCCAGTTCAGCAATGTGGCTGGGGTGACGATCCGGTGTTCCCGCATGCGGCGCGGCAGCAGACGGGCCAGGGCGGCCAGGATCGCCCGGTCCGGCCAGGACAACCGCAGCCGGCCGGGAACCTGCCGACGCAGCACCGCTACCTCATGCCGCAGCGCGAGAACCTCGACCAGCAACGCCCTGTCACTGCGGATCAACAACTCCAGTCCACTGAACAGTCGGGTCATCCCCAGGTACAGCAACCGCACGGCCATACCAGAGATCATCAGCCCGAGCCGAGAACTCCCAGCTCACAACATGTGCGATGAGTTATGGCACGGTACAAGGCCGCGAAGACCAGCGGCCCCAGCGCTCCGCCGGGCCGTTGCCCCGGGTCATGGCGAACGGATGGTGACAGCAGCAACAGCCAGGCGCCCGTCGCGGCACCGGCCCGGTCCGCTAATCCGCTTCATCGATGCGTCGGATGGAGGCGATCTGGTTCAGCCAGCTACTGCCGCACCCGAGCCTGCGGCTCGGCCCGCCGGAACCGGACCGCGATCCGCGCGTGTAGCCGGTCCAACTCCGAAGCCCCATACGTCGACCTCTCTCGCCGTCGCCCCGACATCATGCCCAACGCCGGATCCGCAACTGCGCGTGAGCCGATCTGACCGGTCGAGCCGGTCACCACGATCCCGGTCACGCCACGATGCGCAGCGGATGCTCGAGCAGGTCGGTGAGGGTGGCGAGGAACTGCGCGGCCAGGGCGCCGTCGATGATGCGGTGGTCGGCGGTGAGCGTGTATCGCATCCGGTGCCGCGCTTCCAGAGTCTCCCCGGTCAGCGTGGGCTCCGGTGTCGCGGCGCCGACGGCGAGGATCGCACCTTGGGGTGGGTTGATGATCGCGGTGAAGTGCTCGACTCCGTACATGCCGAGGTTGCTGATTGTGAACGTCCCGTCGGCCATGTCGGCCGTGTTCAACGTCCGGTTCGCCGCCTTCTCGGCTAGAGCTCGGGTCTGCGCGGAGATCGCCGTGACCGACGTCCCGTCGGCATCGCGGATCACCGGCACTATGAGCCCGGCCGGGGAGGCGACGGCGATGCCGATGTTGACCCGCCCGTGCAGCAGGGTTTGGCCACGGCCCTCGGGGGAGTAGGACGCGTTGACGCCGGGGTGCTCGCGTAGGGCGAGCGCGACCGCCCGCACCATGAGGTCGTTGACAGTCACCTTGCGTCCGGCATCGTGCAGCGCGGCGTTCAGCTGCGCCCGGAGCGCGAGGAGGTCCTCCAGGTCGGCGGATGCAGTCACGGTGAAGGTCGGGATGGTTGTCGCGCTCTCGGTAAGCCGCCTCGCGATCGCCTGTCGCACCGGATCGAACGGCACCGTGGTCGGTTCACGCGCGTCCTGTTCGGACGGTGCTGCGACACCGGCCGCAGCAGGGGGAGGCGATCCGGCCTCGGCCGGTTTGTTGGCAATCGGTGCAGGCGTCGGCTCCGATTCGAAGGCGTCGAGATCCGCGCGGACGATCCGACCACCGGGGCCCGTGCCGGTGACGCTGATCAGGTCGATGCCGCGTTCCCGCGCGAGCTTGCGTACCAACGGGGTCGCGGCCCGGTGCTCCGGCTTCACCGCAGTCGCCGCGGGTGCGGGCGATTGTTCCGCAGCAGCCGGTGTCGGAGCCTCGTCGACGGCATCGGTGGCGCCATGACTATCTGCTGGTTCGGGGACGGCCGACTCGGCGTGCGCCCCTTGCGTGAGGATGACGGTCTCGTCACCAGATCCGTCGTTGAGGCGGGCAATGGGGGTACCGATGGCGGCGTTCTGGCCTTCGGGGACGAGGATCTCGGCCAGGGTGCCGCTCTCGTAGGCCTCGTACTCCATGACGGCCTTGTCGGTCTCGATGTCGACGAGGATGTCGCCGGCGGCGACCGGGTCGCCGGGTTGCTTGTGCCAGATGGAGATGGCGCCTTCCTCCATGGTGTCGGACAGGCGCGGCATGAGGATGTCGATCATGAAAGGTCTCCGGTCTCCGGTCTCCGGTCTCCGGTCAGCGGCGCCGGGCGACGGCGTCGAGGGTTTGGCGGATGGCGGTGATCGCGTCGTCGGCGGAGGGCAGAGCCGCGGTCTCAAGCGGCTTGGAATAGGGGAGTGGGATTTCGGCCATCGCGACGCGGCGGACGGGGGCGTCGAGCCAGTCGAAGGCGCCGTCGGAAATGGTCGCGGCGATCTCGGCGCCGATGCCGTAGGTGAGCCAGTCGTCTTCGAGGACGACGGCGCAGTTTGTCTTCTGGACCGAGGCGATGACCGTCTCCCGATCCAGCGGGCGGAGGCTGCGTAGGTCGACTACCTCGACATCGATCCCATCACTCTCGGCGAGCTTCTCGGCTACCTGGAGTGCGACCGCCGCCATCCGGGAGTAGGCGACGACGCTGATGTCGGAACCTTCGCGAGTGATCTTTGCCTTGCCGATCTCGGCCGGTACGTCCTCGTCATGCACCTCGCCCCTGGTGTTGTAGAGCGCCAGGTTCTCCAACACGAGGACGGGGTCGTCGTCGCGGATCGCGGCCAGCATCAGCGCCTTGGCGTCGGCAGGGTTGGAGGGGGCGACGACCTTCATGCCGGGGACGAAGGCGTAGTAGAGCTCGATGTTCTGCGAGTGGGTGGCGCCGAGCTGCTGTCCGCCGCCGCCCGGGGTGCGAATGACCATCGGCACCTTCGCCTGGCCGCCGAACATGCCGTAGATCTTGGCGGCATGGTTGACGATCTGGTCCAGGGCGAGCAGGGAGAAGTTGATCGTCATGATCTCCACCACCGGCCGCAAGCCGAGCATGGCGGCGCCGATCGCGGCGCCGGTGAAGCCCTCCTCGGCGATCGGGGTGTCCCGCACCCGCTTCGGGCCGAACTCGGCGAGCATGCCAGCGGTGATCTTGTACGAGCCCTCGAACAGGCCGATCTCCTCACCGATCAAGAACACGTTCTCGTCGCGCAGCATCTCCGACCGCAGAGCATCGTGCAGCGCCTGCCGGTACGTGATCACACTCATGCCGAAGCTCCGATCTGCTGGGCGGTCGGCTGCGGCGCGGCGGGGAAGAGCGCGTCACCGGGCAGCCGACGGGAATCGTTCGGCACCGGAGTCGCATAGGTGTAGTCGAACAATGTCGACACCTCCGGGTACGGGCTGGCATCGGCGAACTCGGCGGCCGCGGCAACCGTGGCGGCGGCCTCGGCGTCGATCTCGGTGATCAATTCGTCGGTCAGCAGCCCTTGATCATGGAGTCGGACGGCGTAGGCCGCGATGGGGTCGGCCGCTTCCAACGCCTCGGCTTCCTCCTTGCTGCGGTACTTCGCCGGATCCACCACCGAGTGCCCCTTCAGGCGGCCGGAGACGGTCTCCAGCAGGTACGGTTTCCCGGCCCGGGCACTGGCCAGTGCGGCCCTGGCGGCTCCGTGGACGGCGACTGGGTCGTTGCCGTTCACGCGGGCAGCGGGCATCCGGTAGGAGGACGCGCGCTTGTGTAGTTCGGGTTCGGCGGACGACTGCTCGACGGTGGTGCCCATACCGAGTCCGTTGTTGATCACGACGTAGACGATCGGCAGGTTCCATAGGGCGGCGATGTTGAGGGATTCGTGGAAGGCGCCGATGTTTGTGGTGCCGTCGCCCATCAAGCACATCACCGCTTCGGATCCGCCGCGGTAGTCAACGGCCAGCGCTGCCCCCGTCGCGAGTGGTAACTGGCCGCCGACGACGCCGTACCCGCCCATGAACCGGGACGTGATGTCGAACATGTGCATCGACCCGCCCCACCCCCGCGACACACCGTCGGTGCGGCCGTACAGCTCGGCCATCACCCGCTCTGGGCCGATTCCGCGGGCGATCGCGTACCCGTGCTCCCGGTAGTTGGCGAACACGTAGTCGGAGTCGTCGAGCGCGGCCATGAGACCGACGACGGTGGCCTCCTCGCCAAGGTTCAGGTGGCAGTAGCCGCCGACCTTCGCCTCGGTGTAGGCGCGGGCGGCGCGCTCCTCGAACCGGCGGATCAGCACCATCTGCCGGTAGAACGCCAGCAACTGCTCGTCACTCACAGTTGGTGGTGCTGTGTTCGCCGAGGTGCTGCGCCTGCTCCTCGTCGTGGACTTGTTGGTCCGGGCGGCCGTTCTGGCCGGTGTGCTCGAGGGCATGTGGGTCTCCTCCTCGCCCGGGCTCGCCACAGCCGACGGATGAGCCGATCGTGGCGCCTCCCTGCGGGCCGACGTTGAGGTCTCAACGTTGGTTGAGATCAACATCGACCAGGTAATGAAACGTAGGCCGTTTCATTATAGGATCGGTGACGACCAGTTGTCGATGAGAGGAACCGTGATGAGCGCCAGCCTGCCGCAGGCGCCCCGTCGCAAGCGGGGTCGCCCGACCGAGGCGGAGCGGATCCGGCGGCGCGACGAGATCCTGGATGCCGCAGTGCACCTGTTCGTCGCAGGCGGGTTCGGTCAGGTCTCGCTTGACGACGTGGCCGCGACAGCCCATGTCGCCAAGCGCACCATCTACAGCTACTTCGGCGACCGGACCGAGATGTTCGTTGCCGCTGTCGAACGGCTTCGCCACCGCACCCTTGGCCCGGATGGCGGCGAAGACGACACCCTGACCGGGCTCGCGACCAAGATCGTCTCCGCGTTGCACTCCGATGATGCGATCGGGCTGCACCGGCTGATGGTCACCGAGGCCCACGCCTTTCCCGACCTGGCCAAACGGTTCTACCGCGACGGTCCCGAGTCCTACATCCGGGCACTCGGCGAACGTCTCCCTGAGCCGGATCCCGACCTGGCGCGTGCGCTGTTCACTCTCCTGCTGGGTGAACCGCACCGTCAGCGCCTGCTCGGTCTGCGGGCCGCGCCAACCCGAGCCGAGGCGCGAGGGCATGCGATCGCCGCGCTCACGCACCTGGGGCTAGACGACGCTCCCACCGCGACTTGATTGCCTGCACGGTCACCAGGGGGAGACCCGCGCGCGTGCGGGGACGACGCACGCGCGAAGGCCGAGCGTGGCGGCGTGAACGGAAGATTCCTGCGCGTGCGGGGACGACGTCCTGCTCATCGAAGGAGGGCCGGACTCGAGCTTCCCCGGTTTGCCGGAGGGAGGACTACCTGGCGCCGGTTCGCTCAGGCTGAACGACAGCTGTCTCGGTCTTCCTGGCCTGGTGGGTGTCCAACGATATCGGGGTCACCGTCTCAGGGGGGTACGGTATCGATCTCCCCTCGGACACAATTTAGTACATGATCCACTAGGGTTGACCTGAGCGGACACCGTGCGGGCCGTCGGCCGGTAGGTCAGGGTCAGTCCCAGTTCGCGGTAGATTCGGCCCTTGTCTGTGGGATCGGCGGCGCGTAGTACGTCGATGATGTTTCCCAGGGCTTGCACGATGTGGCGGATCTCGTCCGTGCTCATGGTCCGGCGTCCGGTGAGGCGACGCAGGTTTGCCTCGGCGGTGGCTCTCTCGGCTTCGACGTTGGCGATTCATCGGCTGACGACGGTGGGGTCGGTTGTAGGGGGCCAAAACCCGGTTCCAGTTGCTGACCTGCGAATTCAAAGATCCGGTTAAGCGGCCCGGTGGTACTCGTTGATGACCCCGCCCAGTCGTCGTCGGCGTCGGACCACGCCGTCGATCGGCATCACGATGCCCGGCTCACGGTTGGGTGGTACCTGCCCGCGCCCCTGGTGGCCGATGGTGATTGAAGTGTCGGACGTACTCGGTCAGTACCACCCTGAGATGCCGCTGGCCGTAGATCAGGACGTGGTCGGTGCACTCCTCGCGCATGCTGCGGCCCCTTCGTTCGACGAAACAGTTCGCCTTCGGTGTGCGCGGCGGTGTCTTTACCACCTGTACGCCCTCATCGGCGAGTGCGGCGTCGAACGATGCGGCGTATTTGGTGTCGCGGTCGCGGATCATGAACCGGAAGTCGCTGGTGCGTTCTCCGAGGTCCATGAGCAGGTTGCGGGCCTGCTGGGTCACCCACGCCTGGGTCGGGTGCTCGGTCACGCCGAGCAGGTGGACCCGGCGGGTGGCGATCTCCATGACGACCAGCACGTACAGGCGGCGCAGCCATACGGTATCGACGTGGAAGAAGTCGGCGGCCAGCAGGCCGGTGGCCTGGGTACGCAGGAATGTCCGCCAGGTGGTGTCGGTGTCGCGAGGTGCGGGGCCGAGGCGGCCACGGGCCAGGACTCGGCGGATGGTGCCGAGACCGACGCGGTGGCCCAGTCCGAGCAGTTCGTCCTGAATTCTCTTGTGGCCCCAGCGGGGGGTTGTCCCGGGCCATTCGGCGGATGAGCTGGCGGGTCTCGTCGCTGACAGGCGGTCGGCCGCCGCGGTGGGGGTAGGTCCAGCGACGTTGGACCAGCCGGCGGTGCCAGGCCAGCAGGGTCGCCGGGGCCACGATCCGGTGGGCGCGGACCGCACGGGGCAGCCGCCGGGCCAGCGCGGACAGGATCGCCCGGTCTGGCCAGGACAGGCGTGGTCGGCCGTGGACCTGGCGGCGCAGCACCGCGACCTCATGGCGAAGGGCCAGCAGTTCCGCGAGCACGACGTTGTCACTTCGGGCCGCGTGCAGCAGGGCGTCGAGCACGCGGATCGTGACCAGATAGATCAATCGAAACACCATGGTCACGAAGGTGCCCCGAACTCACGAAGCCCTAGCTCACAGCAGGTGCGACAGGTACTGGCACCGTACACGCGCCAGAACAGCCCACTACCAGCGAAGACACCGACTCAATCAGCTACGGCTGGAGTATTGAGCCAGAACTTTCGCCACCGCAGGACCCCGCCGGCGAGAGCGTCGAGGCCTGCGGCCACGGAAGCGATCACGTTGGGAGCTGTGCACGAGGCGGGCTTCGTCCGGCGAGCGCTACCCACGGCGCTTCGGCCGCCGCTGCGGAATGGAATATCGACCGGGTGGACGCGACTCGTCTGGGCTACCGGCCTGCGACGTAGACCGTGTTGGCGGCCTCGCCGCCGGTCAGGTGGTTGGCGAATGTGACCACGTGCGCCCGCGCGGTGACGAACACCTCGCCGAGCATGGCGGTGATCCGGTCATCCGGCGGGTCGTCCGACCAGAGCGCGAAGACTCCGCCAGCCCGCAGATGGCCGGCGAGCCGGCGCAGACCGGCGGGGGTATAGAACGCGCCATGGCTCGGGTGCAGAACATGTCGGGGTGAGTGGTCGATGTCGACCAGGACGGCGTCGAAGCGCCGGCCGGGCCTTTCCGGGTCGAAGCCGGCCGGGTCGTTCACCATCGCGAAGAAGTCACCCTGCGTCAGAGAGCTGCGCGGATCCCCGGTGAGCCGGCTGGCCAGCGGCAACGCACCACTTCGGTGCCAGCAGATGACCTCGCCCAGCGCCTCGACCACGGTCAGCGTCCGTACCCGCGGGTCATCCAGCACGGCTGCGGCGGTGTACCCGAGGCCGAGACCACCGACGACAACGTCGAGGTCAGTTCCGTGCAGCTCGGCCAGGGCGAGCCGGGCGAGCTCGCTCTCGGCCACCGTGAACAGGCTCGACATCAGGTATTCGTCGTTCAGTTTCACCTCGTAGACGTCGACGTTGAGTGTCGGATCAAGCCGGCGTCGCAGGCTGATGGCACCCATCGGCGTCTCACGCCAGTCGATTTCCTCGAAACGGCGTCCCACTGAATCTCCCTTGCGTTCGGCTGGTATCGGTTGCGCGAGCATGAGTTGCCTATCCGAACGCCAGGAGAAAATCCAGGGCCATCCCGCCCCGCCCGGTGCAACCGACGGACCTCCGCCCAGTCCTCCACCCTCAGCACCTCCCGATGCTGCCAGAAGGAGTCGAAGTTCAGCCGGAATCACAGGCTCAGTTTCCAGGCGGAGCCGACATGTGGGGCGAGCTCTGCGTGGTCGGGCCACGGTCGCCCCACCGCCCCGGCTGACAGGGACCGGCTGTGCTGGAGGTCGCAGGGCGGATCGAATGGTCACCACCGAGGCCCAGCCAGGTGCAGATCGGGCCCGGGGTGAACACCGCGCCGTCGAGCAGGTAGCCGTGGTCGGCCTCGAGCGCGTCAAGCACCTCGGGCAGCGGGCCCGGCAACCTGCTTGACGTCGGTCAGGCCATCTTCCTTGACGACGGCCTGACCCTTGCCGACGGTGCCTGACTCGGCGTCGTCACGGTCGGTCAACGGCGTCACAGCAGACGCCCTTCCTCGGCGCCGCCAGTACCGGCGCGGTGGGTTGCGTCCACGGGAGGAGGCCGACGAGGAGGACAAGCGCACCTGACCGTCCGGCCGTACTCAGCTTCTTGCCAGGTGGCGTTGTCAGCTTCCCGACCGCGACGCATCCACTGTGGATGTTGTCGGGCTCGTCGCGGCACAGGCACTCCGCAGCGGTTCTGCGGGGCCGGGTGTCGCGGGTCGCTGTCGTCGGGAGAAGAGGCTCGTGGTGTTCAAGAAGATGCTGGGCGCGTTCGGGGTGGGCGGCCCCAGCGTCGATGCGGTCCTGTCCAATCCGAACGTCCGTCCGGGGCTGGTGCTCGACGGGCAGGTGAACCTGACCGGCGGCAGCCACGATGTGGAGATCGACCACATCACCGTCGGTCTGGTCACCCGGGTGGAGACGGAGGGCGCGGAGGAGGAGTACGACGCTCTCGTCGAGTTCCACCGCGTCCAGGTCGCCGGTGGCCTGCACCTGCGTGAGGGGCAGCACCTGTCGCTGCCGCTTCAAGTCGCGGTGCCGTGGGAAACCCCGGTGACCGACCTGTACGGGCAGAACCTGCACGGCATGACCATGGGCCTACGTACCGAGGTGGCCATCCGCGGCGCGGTCGACAAGGGCGACCTCGACCCCGTGTTCGTGCACCCGCTGCCGGTGCAGGAGCGCATCCTGGAGGCGTTCGGCCGGCTCGGCTTCCAGTTCAAGGGCGCCGACCTGGAACGTGGGCACCTCCTCGGCGTGCACCAGAGCCTGCCGTTCTACCAGGAGATCGAGTACTACGCCGCCCCGCAGTACGCCCACGGCGTCAACGAGGCCGAGTTGACCTTCGTCGCCAACGAGCACGGCGTGGACGTCGTGTTGGAGTTCGACAAGCGTGGCGGCCTCTTCACCGGTGGCCACGACTCGTTCGGCCGCTATCACGCCGCGCACGCCGACGCCGACCGCGTCGACTGGACCGCGCAGGTCGACACCTGGGTCCGCCAGGCCCTGGACGGCTACCAGAGCCTGCACGCCGGCCACGGCTACGCCCCACCCACGCAGGGCTACGGCGCTCCCGGCTACCCGCCGCCGGGCTACGGTCAGCCCGGCTACGGCGCTCCGGGACACGGACACGTGGCCTACGGCCACCCGGGCGATCACTACGAGGAGCACCACGAGCGGCGTGGGCCCGGCATGGGCGCGGTCGCCGCCGGCGTGGTCGGTGGCGCGGCCCTCGGCTTCGCCGGCGGCATGGTCGCCGACGAGGTCTTCGACTCCTTCGGCGACGACGAGGGCTGAGAATCCCTTTGCGCCATTCGGCACTAATACTCCAGCCGTAGCTGACTGATTCGGTGTCTTCGCTGGTAGTGACCTGTTTTTGGCCCGGTACTGGTGTCGGCGCCGCCATCGTGACCATCGATGGATGTGGTCGAAGGGTCGCGTGGTGGTGATCAGGTGTGCCAGGAGACGGCGGACCTCGCCGAGGCTGAGGGGCCGCGGTGTGCAAGCAGCATGCGGAGCTTTACACCAAGGCCGCCGAGGCGGCCAAGCACGTACGCGGGGCGCAGGATCCCGGCCACCTGGCCCCGGGTGGGACCCCCGCGCGACATTCTGGCGTTCGTCAGCCAGTTGGCCAATCTCGTGGGCCGGCCAGAGCGATCTCGCCTCCGCCGCCGGCGAGGAACGGGACGCCTTCATGGCCGCCCGCCGAGCCGTCGCCGTCGCCATTGCCGCCGCCGTCGATCGACTGTTCCCCGCCTCCGTCTCCGCGACCGGACCGGGCCAGGGGACTGCGGCCGGCGGCGTGGATTGAGCGGCTTGACCGGCCAGCGCAGTCGGTGCAGGTGGGCGCCCGACGACTGAAGCTCAGGCCGGTCATGCAGCCGCCACCCGCTAGGCTGCCGGCCATGGACGTCGCCGACGACAGTGAGCGGGTCGCCGCGTCACTCGTCCGTCGGCTGGACGGGTTGACCTTCCGGGACGCCGCAGCCGACCAGGTGACCGCGCTGATCATCGACTCGGTGGTCGAGTGGGCACGTGCTGAAGGCTGGCGGGTCTATCGCCGGGCGGCCAGCGTCCTGCCGCTGCCCCCACCACTGTCCGGACAGTGCTCCGTACTCGACGTCGCCTGTGCCCGACCGAACGGTCCGCCCGTGGTCGTCGAGGTGGACCGCACCGACCGGCGGCGCACCGTGGAGAAACTCCTGGCGGAGGCGGCGGCGGGCCGCGTCCCGATCTGGGTGCGCTGGGGGACGGGCCGATTCGTCGCACCACCCCCGCCGGTTCGTCTGGTCACCTGCGTGGTGACCCGGGGACCGGGCCCGGCGGGGCAGGTCCGGCTCTTCTCGCGGACACCGGCCAGCGACCGGCCGCCACCGGCGCACTCCGTGACTCCGGTCGGCAGTACGGACGCCCTCGCGCTGCCGATCCCGCTGGACGACGGCCGCCCGCGCTGAACGTGCGGAGCGCGGAGCGCGGCCGCAGATGTTCGCCGGTGCGGTCGGTCGAGTCTCCCGCGAGGCTGATCGCGGTCGAGGCGTTCCGATCCGGCCCCTGATCGCCGCCGAGAGCCTCGTCTTTCGAAGGTTGCTGGGCAATCGTCGGTGCTGGCCCGGGATGCCCTGTGCGTGGGCGGCTGGGCCGGACGCGGAGCGGGAGGGGTGGCGTGCTCTGTGGAACTGCCCCATCTCCGGGGCAGCTCCACAGGTCACCCGGACAACACCTCACCGGAGAGGCAAGGTCTCTTCCCCGCCAGTCGGGTTGCCCCTGTCCACCCGAGTTGCCCGTCCAGCGCGGGCACGACCGATGGCGGCAGCCGGCCGGGCGGGCTGCACCGGCGTACCGGCCGATCGTCAGGGCTGACCCGGACGCAGCGTGACGAAAAGTGCGTCGCCCTCGGCGCACACGGTGTCCCCGTCGCGGAGCTCGGCACGCAGGAACCGCTTGCGGCCCTCGACCCGGTCGGTCCATGCGGTGAAGGTCAGCGGTCGGCTGATGCCGACGACGGCACGGTAGTTCGTCGTGAGGTACGCCGTGCGCGACGGCGGCATGCCCTCGGAGTTGGCCAGCCAGCCGAACAACTCGTCGAAGAGCAGCGGGATCGTGCCCCCGTGGGCGGCACCACGGCCGCCGAGGAAGAAGGTGCCGAAGGACGCCCGGCCGGCGAGTCGCTCCGGGGGTGTCGCCTCGTCGACGACGTACCAGGGGGGCCTGACCTGCCGACGCGAGCGTGGGGGACCGGCCGTAGTGGCGGCGGCTCTCCGGCACGGCGAATCGCCGCAGGTCCTCGGTCCAGCGGGCGAGGTCGTGGCGCAGGCGCTCGCCGGACTGCTCGTCGGGTGCCGCGCTGGCGAGCGCGTCCAGGAAGTGCCGGAGCCGGGTGACGACGGCGTCGTGTTGCGTCAGCGAGGTTTCAGCGGTCACCGTCTCGACGCCTTCTCGAAGTCATGTCGGTAACCCTCGTTGAACGCCTTCGCCATCACCTTCAGCGACCGCTTCCCGGCCGCTGAAACCTACTAACAAGATCGCCGGAAACGGTCAGGTCAGGCTGCTGAGGAGCTGGCCGGCCACGGCGTTGCCTCGACCGTGGAGGCGGGCGAGGATTTGCCGGCCACTGTCTGCGGTGGGGCCGGAGCCGCGCAGCGGGTTCGGGGTGCGAGTGGGGATGGTGACCAGGAACTCGGTGACTGCGGTATCCATCCGCTCGCTGGTGGGGTTGGAGGAACGTTCGCGGTCGGCGAGCCAGCCGACGGCGTCGTGGACGAACGCTGCCGCGGCCGGCTCCTGGAAGAAGCGGACGGCTGCGTAGGCGAAGTCGTCGTGGTCCATGTGCTCGCCGAACCACGTCGACCACGCCGGCACGGCTGCGTGGATGGCGGCTGTCTGCTGCTCGCTGACCGGCGAGTGCCCCCACTCGCCGAGGCCGGCGACGGCGAGCGTCAGGACGCCCGTGCCGGAGTGGCCCTGCCAGGTGCTGGCGGTGGTGGCGGTGGTGGCGAAGTCCAACATGTCTGCGACCAGGGCGGGAAACGCTGCTGGCCACGGGTCCCTCGTGCAGGCGGTGCTCCAGACCTGGCTGAGGTAGTAGTCCACCCAGGAGGAGGCAGTGGCGCCGAGGGTGAGTATCGGCTCCCAGATCGTCCGGGCCTGTGCGGCGTCGGCGCTGATCGTGACATCGGCGAGTAGCCCAAGAGCGCGACGTTCCTCGTCGTAGGGGTACCGGGAGGAACGATCGGCGGCCTTGGTCGGGGTCAGCCCGGAGGCGAGGAACGTCGCGAGGTCGGCGGCGAACTCGACCGCTCCGGGCCAGGCCCCTTGTTGTCTGGCTGGTGTGGACGGTGGGTGTCACGTGGGTGCCATTCGGGTGTCATCACGTTGCGTGGCCGTGCGGCCTGTGGCGGGTTCGTGACCTGCGGCTTCGCGGGTGTCTTCCGAGCCGGAGTATGTGCCGCCGGTCGGGGCTTGGGCCGGTTGCGGTGGCTCTTCTTTCGGACCTTGGCGGGTGCGGCGGGCTGCGGTGAGGACGAGGTGGGCGGTGGCGTCGGCATAGTGTCGCTGTACCTGGGGTAGGACGGTGGTGTAGGTGTCGGCGGTGATCACGATGCTGGAGTGGCCGAGCAGGTCTTGCAGGGTTTTCAGGTCGGCGCCGGCTTGATGGGCCAGGGAAGCCGCGCCGTGCCGCAGGTCGTGCAGCCGCACGGGTGGTAGTTCGGTGCGTTCAACGAGTTTGCGGAAGCGGGTTGTGGCGTAGTTCGGGTTGATCGGCTGCCCGTCGGGGCGGGTGAACACGTACCCGGAATCGGTCCAGGGTCGGCCGTCGTCGGCGGCTTGGGCACGCTGATCGAGTTGGCGGCGCCGGTGGGCGCGCAGTGACGAAGAGGGGTGGCTCGCGGAGGGCGAGGACGACTCGGGTGATCCCGGCGGCGATGATCAGCTTCGGGACCGCCGGCAGACCCGCAGAGGCGGGCGCCACCGGGTGACTGGGGTCGTACGGCTCACCTGGCCCAACGCTGTTCCGCGTTTCCCCACGGACCTGCTGCGGGAATGGGTGAGCCACCCCTTACTCCCGGCTTTTTGGCCATGGTGGTACTGGCCGGCGGCTGGTTGGTGTGGGCGTTGCTGGCCACCGCCGTCGCGGTTCGTCTCTACACCGCCATCGCCCGGCTTATGCGGTGGCTGGCATCGATACACCTGCCCCGGTCGCTGCAGGCCCTGACTGCGGCGATCCTCGGAGCCTCCGCCATCGCCGCCACCGCGACCGGCACGGCCCACGCCACGCCCACACACGCCACCGCGACAGCCTATGATCCCGCACCAGAGGCTCTTGCCGTGGACCTGTGGCGGAGGTTGGTCTGATGACGTTGCGCTTCGATGACGCCGCGCTTCACGTCCCCGTCGATCCTGCGCTCGCCCGTGCGGAGGGTCGCGAACTGGTACGTCATGAAGGCGGACGTTTCGGCGAGGCCGCAGCCGGGAGCCGGATCGTGTTCCAGGCCGCCGTACTTGTGGTCGGTGCGGGGGTGCTGGCCGCCCTTTACGTGCTAATGGTGCAGCTCATGTTCGGGGCACCCGGCGCCGATGCCACGACGGTGGTGATCGCGGGTCTCATGGTGGTTCCGCTCGCCGTGATGCAGGTCCGGGGTGTCGTCCGGGGGCGTCGGGCCTCGGATGTCGGCTGGTACCGGCTGAGGCGCTTCACCGAGGCGAATGGGATGTCCTACAGAGCCATCGAGAAGAATCCGGTTCGACCGGCGGCTTTGTTCCGTGTCGGATCGTCGCGTGCCGCGGGCGATCTGGTGACCGCGACTGCGGATCTTCCGTTCGAGGTCGCGAACTACGCCTATGACACGTGGGCGGGGCGAGCGCGTTTGCCGCATACGGCCTGCTACGCCATGTTCACCCTGCGGACAGCGTTGCCGCCGATGACGCTGGTGACCGCCGCGCGAGATCTCCCGTCGTGCCCATGGAAAGTACTGCCATCGCACCGACCGCTGGTGATAGGCGGCTCGTTCGACGTGCATTTCAAGGTCTTTTGCGCACCGCAGGATGACGAAGCCGTCCGGAGGCTGCTCGCCCCCGCAGTGCAGGAGACGCTCGTCGAGTTCGCAGGGAACTGCGATGTCGAGATCGTCGACGGGCGCGTCTTCTTCATCGCGCGTCGGGCGCTGCCGAACACGGATCCCGCATTCTGGGAGTGGATCGAGGATCTCGCCGCGTTGGTGGACGAGCAACTGGACCGGCAGGTTGGTTCTGCCGTGCCGGGGATGCGCGTCGCGGATGAAGCGCGTCGATCGCGCAGAGCAACGCTGTTCGCGAGGACGAAGGTGCGTGGAACCGCATTCGTCGGCTGTCTGATCCCGTTGCTGTTCGGAGTCGTCGCGGTGGCTGTTGTCAGCGCAATCATGCGGTAGGCGCACGCTCGACCACGAAGGGGAGGGGCTCGGTGCGATCGGCGTGGTGTGGGAGCCGGGGCGTGCGGGCCCGGACTCGCGGGAGCGGCCTCGACTGCCACAGGGGACTGCCCCCGGTTCGGTTGACTCCTGACCTGTGAGGATGTATGTGTTCCTCGCGGGAAGGATATCTGCCATGCCGAAAGCGTTCCCTCTGGAGTTCCGCCGTGAAGTGGTCGCGGTCGCCCCTAAGGGCGAGGCACCGCAGCCGTGAACAACCCAATCGACGTCACCGCCGGCCGTACCGGCGCGAACTTGCCTTCTGCGGGTGCCGAGACGTTCCAGCGAGAACTGCCCGCCTAGGAGCGGGTGGAGCAGCCCGCGGAGGCATTCCGCGAGTACCGCGACACCCAGCGCTGGATCGCACCACCAGGGATGGAACCCGCCCGGCCGGCATGCCCGGAAGCCGCGCTTCGTGCCTGCCCCTGGTCCGGCTGCTCGGGGTTGCTCCATGGGTGCTCGGACGTCGGGAAACCAGCCGGGACGGGCCGGACTGTGCCGGACTTCCTGCTTTGTTTCCGAGCGGAGTTCGTTGCGAAGTCCATAGCTGAGAACATGGACCTGCTATAACGCTTACGGGTTGGGTTGGATGTGGATGGACTGGGCCGGATGAAATCCTCCGCGCATTGAGGGATCTCACTACGGATCAGAAGGTTGTGGGTTCGAGTCCCTTCGGGCGCGCAAGATCACAAGGGGGCTGACCTGCAGAAACGGCGGTCAGGCCCCTTCGCTTAAGCGTCCCTTCTGGACGTGTGGGTGCTCGTGCGACGGCCATCCCTCGCGTCCCGCCCCGTCCGGTAGTGCCCCGCTCGGTCCCAGCACTTCTTCTGTTCCGCCGAATGCGGTAGGTCTGGTTGTTCCAACGGTGGCGAGGGCTGTTCCCCTTGCGATGGGTGCTCGCCCGGTTGCGCTGAGGTCAGCTACGGTGGCTTCGTTCTGCGTCGATTTGGCTATCACCCCTCGTGGGTGTTGGCCTACTTCGACACCGACCCGCACCGCTACGGCATCAGCAACGGCGGCACCGAAGCGATCAACCTCATCATCGAGAAGACTCGCCGCCTGGCCCACGGCTTCCGCAACTTCGGCAACTACCGCCTCCGCATGCTCTTTGCCGCCGACGGGACTCGGCCCTGGCGCAGACCACGCCGCAGGTCAGGGTGAGCTACCCACCCACAGATCCGAAGACCCGGCTTCGCCGGCCGAGCGGTCTGGTGGAGGTATCGCTGGCGTTACCTCTGATTGGGGTGACAGCATCATCGACTGGGGACGAGTGACGTCGTGAGATGGATGTATGGCTTCACATCCGTCCCCGTCACGCACAGCCCCCGCGATCCAGGCCGACCAGATCGTCAGGTTCCCGAGTGGCGGCGGGCAGCAGGACCCGATCCTCCGGGGCTGCTCTCTCGATCTCACCGGCGGCGGCCTTACCGCCGTCGTCGGTCCCAGTGGCGCGGGCAAGACCTCCTTGCTCTACTGCCTCAGCGGCCTCGACCGCCCCGACCAAGGGCAGGTTTCGATCAACGGGACAAACCTCTATTCCCTCGGCGACGAGAAGCGCACTCGGTTCCTCCGGCAGACGGCGAGCTTCGTCTTCCAGCAGTACAACCTCATCGGCTACCTCACCGTCGAGGAGAATGTTCGGCTCCCGCACGCCCTGGCCCGCCAGGCAGTCGACAGTGCCGCCGTCGATGGCATCCTCTCCCGCTTCGGCCTGCTCGAGAAGAAGGCGTCGAAGGTGAGCACGCTCTCCGGCGGCGAGCAGCAGCGGGCGGCGCTGTGCCGGGCGATCCTCATGAGCCCGTCGGTGATCTTCGCCGACGAGCCCACCGGCGCGCTCGACACCGCCAACACCGGAATCGTGCTCCAGGTGCTGCGTGAGCTGGCCACCCAGGACTGCTCGGTCGTCATGGTCACCCACGACGTCGAGTCCGCGGCGCTGGCCGACCGGATCGTGTTCATGCGCGACGGAATGATCGCGCATATGACTGGGCGGCTCGGCGTCGACGAGATTTTCCACACCATGGCACGCCTCGGAGGAGAGCCGCATGCATAAGTACGTCCGCCGGATCCTCTTCTCCGACCTCGGCAGCTGGTGGCCGGCGATCGTCACGGTCGCCGCGGTCACCGTGCTGGTCGGCCTGTGCGCGACGCAGTTCGCCTGGACTCACGACGACCGTTTCGTCGCCGCGGTCGAGGCGCAGGGCCACTCGATCACCGAGTTCACCATCGTCGCCGAGACGATCTACATGCTCGTCGCCGCTCTGGCGCTGTTCTCGCTCACCGTCGTCGGAACCGCGACCGTCGAGGCCACCCGACGCACCTTCTCCCAATGGCGTCTCGTCGGTGCCAGTCCCAGCGACGTCCGCCGTAGTATCTGGGCTCTCGTCGCTACAGCCTCGCTCATCGGCGCCGTACCCGGCTCGCTCCTCGCGATCGCCGCCAGCTACCTCGTCGTCCCGGCGTTCAACCAGATGGCC
This sequence comes from Micromonospora sp. NPDC023956, assembly GCF_040639195.1. Lineage (NCBI taxonomy): Bacteria > Bacillati > Actinomycetota > Actinomycetes > Micromonosporales > Micromonosporaceae > Micromonospora > Micromonospora sp. NPDC023956. Next base: position 78,845 of record NZ_JBEZZN010000016.1, on the reverse strand, counting down.
GCGCCGGGCTTCGACGCCCCGACGCTGCCGCCGTCCATCCTCGCCTGGATCCTCTCCCTGGTCCTCGGCGTTCTCACCTGCCTGCTCGGGGCCTTCGGCCCGGCGCACCGGGGCTCGCGGACCCAGGCGATCGAGGTCTTCCGCGACATCCCACGCTCCCGCCGCAAGGGCTGGTGGTGGCGGGCACCGGTGGCGGGGCTCTTCCTCCTGTCCTCGCTGGGCATGATCGTCGCCGCGGCCGTCATGAGCGCACAGGAAGCCGGAGTTGCGGTGATGTTCAACCTCGCCATGAACGCCGGTGTCTGCGCGGTCATCCTGATCTATATCATCGGCCCGCTCATTGTCCCGGTGATCCTCGCCGGCCTCGGTCGCTTGGCCGGTGCAGCGGGCAGCGTCACCGGCAGGCTCGCGGCCAAGGCCGCCATCGAGAGGGCGGGCACGAGCGCGAACACCGTCGCCCCGCTGGCAGCGGGCATCGGCGGAGTCGGAGTCATGCTCATTTCGGTCGAGTCAACCGCCGCTGTCGTCACGACTCTCGACGGCTCGACCGAGACGAACCTCGCCGACACCCTCGTCATGGCCGCCCTGAGCTCCTTCGTCCTTCTCGTCACCTCTGCCGCAGTCGTGTCGCTGGCCTCGCGCGACCTTGAACGGGAGCACTCGCTGCTGCGGATCGCCGGGATGCCGAGCCGGCCCATCACGGCCTGGTACGCCTGGCAGGCGTACCTGCTCGCCCTGACCGGCATCGTGCTCGCCATCGTGCCCATCACCATCACCGTAGCGACGACGGCCATCAGCTCCAGCGCCTACGTCGGCCATCCCATCGTCTCCGTGCCGTGGACGGCCTTGGTCCTCGGGTTCGTCCTCAGCTGGCTCATCCTCTTCCTTGTCCAATGGTGGCCCGCACGGTCCTCACTGCGCGCCGACGTCGCCGTGGGCCTGCGATCGGCGTGAGGAACGTGGTGCCGAGATGAGACGACAGGAGAGCCCAGGTGCGCCCGTGACAATGGGAGGCATGCGAGAAGAACAGCCGAGTGCCACCACCCCCGGTCTCGCGCTGCGTCGCCACCCGATCGGGCTGCTGTTCACCTCGTGGCCATGGCGCTCCCTCGCTCATCTGCTGAGCACGCCGGTCATCGCCGTCGTGTGGCTGGTGAGCTGCTGGCCGCTGCTCGCACTGGCCGGCGTGCCGCTCGGGCACGTCGAACGGCACCGGCTCCGGCTGCTCGACCGGGGCGCGATCCCGAACCCGCACGCCCCTGCCTCGCACGCGGGACTGCGGGAATGGATCCGTGCCCGGTCCCGGGAGCGGATCACCTGGACCGAGCTGCTGCACGGGGTGCTCCTCGTCCCGCTGTCGGCGCTGAACTTCGTCGTGCTCACCCTCGTGCTGTTAATGCCAGGCATGCTCACCGCATCCAGCGGGCTGCTCGTCACCTTCAGCATCCTCGGAATCGACCCGGCCACCGTCGACCCGAACACGACCGAGATCCAGCGCAACCCCATCGCCCAAGCCCTGCTGTGCCTCCTCGGGCTCGCGCTCATCGCCGCGGGTCTGTACGCGGTCACCCTCGTCGCGGAAGGACAGCGCTACCTCGCCCGGCCGCTCATTACCGAACCGACCGCAGAACTCACCGCCCAACTCGATGATCTCACCCGTTCCCGTGCCCGGGTCACCAGCGCATTCGACGCCGAACGACGCAGAATCGAACGGGACCTGCACGACGGCGTCCAGCAGCGCCTCACCGCCCTGATGATGACGCTCGGATCGATGCGGTACCAGCACGACCGCAGGAACGACATCACCCACCTCATCGAGCAGGCCGGCACCGACGTACGCCGCGCCGTCGAAGAGCTCCGCGAGATCGTGCACGACATCTTCCCCGCCGCCCTGCGCGAGAAAGACCTCACCGGGGCGCTGGACGACCTTGCCGCCAGGACTGAGACTGCCGGGATCAGCACCGAGGTCAGCATCGACCTGCCCGAGAACATTCCCGGCGAGGCGCAGGTCGGGGTGTACTTCGCCGCCAGCGAGCTGTGCACCAACATCCTCAAACACGCGCGCGCGACCCGCGTCCTCCTCCTCGCCCACCACGCCGACGGCCGCATATTCATCACCGTCGAGGACGACGGAGCCGGCGGAGCCGACCCCAGTGGCACCGGCCTGCTCGGCGTCATCGACCGGATCGAAACCCTCGGTGGCAACGTACGGCTCACCAGCCCGATCGGCGGGCCGACCCGGATCACCCTGGAGGTCCCATGCGCATCGTGATCGCCGAAGACGCCGCCCTCATCCGTGAAGGCCTCCGCGCCCTACTCGAAACAGCCGGACACGAAGTGGTCGCCGCCGTCGAGAACAGCGACGACCTGCTCGAAGCCGTTCACACGCACCACCCAGACACTTCCATCGTGGACGTGCGCATGCCGCCGACCCACACCGACGAAGGCATCCAAGCCGCCCGCGCCCTCCGGCTCGTAAACCCAAGCGAACCGATCCTGGTGCTCTCCCAGATCGTCTCCGGCCGCGCCGCCGCAGACCTCCTCACCACCGGCGACGGCGGCATCGGCTACCTCCTCAAAGACCGCGTCGGCAACGTCGAAGAATTCCTCGACGCCCTCGACACGATCGCTGCCGGCGGTGAAGTCATCGACCCGCAAGTCGTCCGCAAGCTTCTCCGGCACCGCTCCCGTCTCGAAGACCTCACCCCACGCGAGATCGACGTGCTCGCGCTCATGGCCGAGGGCAAAACCAACTCCGCGATCGCCCAGGCGCTCGTCGTCAGCGACGCCGCCGTCGCCAAGCACATCAACCGCATCTTCGCCAAACTCCACCTTGACGCCGACGACACCTCGCACAAACGAGTCCGAGCTGTCCTCACTTACCTCCAGCAGTAGAGGGGCATCGACATACTCCCCGGAAGCGACACCTCCTCGTGCCGCGAAGGAGTCGTTCGGTGGGTTGGCGGTCGGTCGGGTCGCCGGAACGTCCTCGCCGGCTTTGTGCACCACCTCAGCCGGTTACAGACGTCCTTTAGCCTGTCCCGGTGTTTTGGGGGATGGGTGGCTAGGACCTGTATCAAAATGCGCCTTTGGCGGCGTCGATGTGTGGCTAGGGCCTGTATCAAAACGCCTTTGGCGGCGTCGATGTGTGGGCGCGGTTTAGTAGGAGCGGTCGACGCGGGGTATGACCGGATCAATGGGTTGGGCGGGACTGTTCTGGGCTTCGTACCAATCGGCGATGTTGAAGGTGATGTCACAGTTGCAGCAGGTCGCGTCGCCGAACAGGTACGTCAGTCCATCCGCCAGGACTGAGTCGCCGCACGCGGCGGCGGTATCGTGCATCCGCTGGCGGAACACGTCGAGGATCGCGGGGTTGGCCGGACGTATTGGGATTCGGTGAATATCGCCTGCCCATTCGTCGCGGATCGCCGAGTAGCGACCGTAATCGCCGATCACGATCATCAGCAGTGTGGCGCAGTGTGGGCATTCGATGCGGTAGTGCTCGTCGGAGAAGTCAAGACTGATCGTGGCCCAGAACGTGTAGCCGGCAAACGCGGCAGCTGCCTGGAAGTACCAGCGGAATTGGTCGCCGGTCATGCCTGGAAGGCGTGACAAGGTGAGGTGGTGCAGGGTGGCCAGGGCAGACGGATCGGCGCGCACTAGATCGTCATCGGTGTGATGCCGGTGCAAGGTCATGATGATCATCGACGCAAGCTGGATGGCTGCCTGACGGTGTTCCTCGGCGCCCATCTGGGCTAAGGCACTCAGGCGCGGCAGGGCCGCATAGCCTGCCGAGTACCAACACTCGCCCTCCGTGATCAGGCGATTGTTCAGTTCCTTCCACAAGTCAGCGCTCGGCTTCCGCTCCAGCCGATCCAGCAACGCCATAATCTCGTCGTGCGGAAGCTGCTGGAGGTCTCGCTCGGACCAATCGACCATGCGATCAGTCAACACGACACAAGCCGGACCGCTTCCTGGTGGGTCTAGATCAAACTCGGTTAGGACCTGTGTCGAGTCGGTCACAGCCATTCGTTGATGGCGGCGAGGTGGATGGTGGCTTCGTAGCGGACGGCCAGCTTGTCGAAGCGGGTGGCCACGGCTCGGTTGCGCTTGAGCCGATTGATGCCGCACTCCACGGCGTGCCGCTGTTGGTAGAGGTGCGGATCGAAGGCTGGCGGCCGGCCGCCTTTGGATCCCTTGGCCTGGCGATGTGCGTCCTGGTCGGCTTTGCTCGGGATGGTCGCGGCGATCCCTCGCCGGCGCAGATACTGCCGGTTCGCCCTCGACGTGTACGCCTTGTCGGCCAGAACCCGGTCCGGACGGGTCCTCGGCCGGCCCGTGGTCAGCCGTGGGACGCGGATGGCGGCCAGGACCGGAATGAACTGCGGGCTGTCGCCGCGATGTCCGGCGGTCAGCACGATGGCGAGAGGCTTCTGGCCTTGCTCGCAGCCCAGGTGCAGTTTCGTGGTCAACCCACCCCGGGAGCGGCCGAGCGTGTGATCAGCCGGCTCGACGCTGATGCCGCCGGGTGGTTCGGCCTGCAGATCCCCCTTTTCCTCGCCCCGGCAGCGTGCTGGTGGGCACGCGCGCTGGTCGAGTCCACCGACACGTCTCAGGTAATCCGCCCGCCCGCATCGGCGAGGGCCTGCAGCGAGGTCAGAACCCTCTTCCAGGTCCCGTCGCGCTGCCAACGGCGGAACAGGGCATACACCGCCGACCAGGAGCCGTACTGCGGTGGCACGTCCCGCCACGGGGCACCCACCCTGATCCGCCACCGCATCCCGTCGATCAACTGCCGCCTACTCCACAACGACGGACGACCCGGCCGCGTCGGCGTCGGCAGCAACGGCTCCAGCACCGCCCACTGCACGTCCGTCAGGTCGCACCGCCTTGTCACCGCACTCCGCTCGGACCCAGAAGCGGCTGCGCCGGCCTGACCCTCTACAGGTCATCCGCGAGTTGCAACGACTCCTCGCGACATGGACCGGCGCCTGTATCACCTGCCACCAACCCGTGAAACCGTTACACCGCAACAAACGCCCCCGAACCTAACAAAGCACTACTAGTGGGCTGTGGTCGTCGCTGGGGATGTCGTGGGGGTTGCTGCGGCACTGGTGGGGTGCTGATCAAGCTCGCGCTGGTCGTCGTGGCCAGCGTCGTGTTGTGGCAGCAGCTTGCCCCGATCGGCGCACTCGCCGCCGCCGCCACTGCGGGCCCGGTGGGGTACGCGTGGTTGCCGATGCGGCTGTCGCTGGTCGTGCATGCCGCCGGCGGGCTGCTGGTCGTGCTCGCCGCGACGGCCCTGACCATTGACAAGCCGCGAGGCATGACGCGCTACAGCTATCGCCGCACCCGGGCTGGCACCGAGCGCTAAATCCGCAGGGTGTCTCGGCGGTGCATGGAGTCAGCTGCGGAGGGTAGCCGCGAGCAGTCTGAGCCGGCGCGTTCACCCTCATCGAGTGGGGAGTGATCCGCGAGACATCGACACGCCTGGCAAGCTATACCCCTGGGGGGTATGTTCGTTGCCCTGAGGGAGGCGATGACGATGTCGCACGAACACCAGGCCATGCCGACGTCGGCAGGCAGTCACACGGACACCGACGGGCGGCAGGAGCGCCACGGCGACCACCACGGCCACATGGTTCACCACCGCTCCGGTCACGGGGGGCATGACAAGCACGCCGGGCACGATCCGGAGATGTTCCGCCGCAGGTTCTGGCTGAGTCTGGTCCTGACGGTGCCGGTCGTGGTGACCAGTCACATGGTGATGGACTGGTTCGGCTACCGGCTTGACTTTCCCGGTGTCGGTTGGGTGGCGCCGGTGCTGGGCACGGTGGTGTTCGCCTGGGGTGGGTGGCCGTTCCTGCAGGGCGCGGTGCAGGAGATCCGGGACCGGGCGCCGGGGATGATGCTGCTGATCGCGATGGCGATCAGCGTGGCGTACGTGGCGTCGCTGGCCACCGCGCTGGGCGCGTTCGACCTGGACTTCTGGTGGGAGCTGGCTGCCCTGGTCACGATCATGCTGCTGGGGCACTGGCAGGAGATGAAGGCGATCGGCCAGGCCCAGGGCGCGCTGTCGGCCCTGGCCGCGCTGTTGCCCGACGACGCCGAACGCCTCGACGCGCAGGGCCAGCCGCAGCGGGTGTCTGCGGTCGAGCTGGGAGTCGGGGACGTGGTCCTCGTCCGTCCGGGCGGACGGGTGCCGGCCGACGGCACGGTCGTCGACGGCGGTGCCGAGATGGACGAGTCGATGATTACCGGGGAGTCCCGGCCGGTCACCCGGACCACGGGCGACCGGGTGGTCGCCGGCACGGTGGCCACCGACGCGGCGATCCGGGTCCGCATCGACGCCGTCGGGGAGGACACCGCCCTGGCCGGCATTCAGCGCCTGGTGGCGCAGGCGCAGCAGTCCAGTGGTCGGGCGCAGGTGCTCGCCGACCGGTTCGCCGCGTGGCTGTTCTACATCGCCACCGCGACCGCCGTGGTGACCGTGCTGGCCTGGACGGTGCTGGGCAACCTCGACCAGGCCGTCGTCCGAACCATCACGGTGTTGGTGGTCGCCTGCCCGCACGCCCTCGGTCTGGCCATCCCGCTAGTGATCGCCTTGTCCACCGCAGTGGCGGCCAAGGGCGGCATCCTCGTCAAGGACCGCCTGGCGCTGGAGCGGATGCGCACCGTCGACGCGGTGCTGTTCGACAAGACCGGCACCCTGACCCGCGGCGAACACGTCGTCACCGGCGTGGCCGCCACCGGCGCCGCCAGCGACCACGAGGTTCTGGCCACCGCTGCGGCGGTGGAGGCGGACAGCGAGCATCCCTTGGCCCGCGCGATGGTCGCCGCGGCCGCCGACCGGGGCCTCACCCGCCGGGCCACCGGCTTCCAGTCGCTAACCGGACGCGGCGTGCGCGCCGACGTCGACGGCACCCCCTACGCCGTCGGCGGACCCGCCCTGCTGCGCGAGCTGCGGGCGACCGTCCCCGACGACCTGCGGCATCGCCAGGACGACTGGTCGCGGCGCGGAGCGGCGGTGCTTCACCTACTGCGCCTCGACGACGATGGGGCGATCGTTGTCGGCGCCTTGGCGCTGGAAGACCAGGTCCGTCCCGAGGCCCGGCAGGCCATCGCCGAGCTACGCGAGCAGGGTGTTCGCAAGATCGTGATGATCACCGGTGACGCCTGGCCGGTTGCCGAGGCGGTCGCCGCCGACCTGGGGTTCCGTCCCGGTGAGGACGAGGTGTTCGCCGAAGTGCTGCCCGCTGACAAGGACGACGCCGTCGCGGACCTACAGAAGCGGGGTCTGAGGGTGGCGATGGTCGGCGACGGCGTCAACGACGCCCCCGCGCTGGCCCGCGCCGACGTCGGCATCGCCATCGGCGCCGGCACCGATGTCGCGATCGAGTCGGCCGGGGTGGTCCTGGCCTCCTCCGATCCGCGCGGGGTCACCGGGGTCATCCGGCTGTCCCGGGCCTCCTACCGCAAGATGATCCAGAACCTGGCCTGGGCCGCCGGCTACAACGTGGTCGCCCTGCCCCTGGCCGCAGGCGTGCTCGCCTGGACCGGTATCACCCTCAGCCCCGCCATCGCGGCGGTGCTGATGTCCGCCTCCACCATCGTCGTCGCGCTCAACGCCCAACTCCTGCGCCGGGTACGACTGCGCCCGACGGCCGAGTAAGCACCCCGGTGTCGAGTTCTGGCGAAGCCGGCCGCCGGCGGCACGCTAGCGTGAAGGCCTTGACAGCGCGAGCAGCACGAACCGGGCCTCTGGTCCGGCTCGTGCTGCTGGCCTGCACCCTGCTCGGTCTGGCCGCGATGCACAGCCTCGGCCACGATCCCGCTCGCGGTAGATTCGGCCCTTGTCTGTGGGATCGGCGGCGCGTAGTACGTCGATGATGTTTCCCAGGGCTTGCACGATGTGGCGGATCTCGTCCGTGCTCATGGTCCGGCGTCCGGTGAGGCGACGCAGATTTGCCTCGGCGGTGACTCTCTCGGCTTCGACGTCGGCGATCCATCGGCTGACGACGGTAGGGCGGTGCCGCTGTCGAGGGCGGCGCGGTAGCGGTCGAGTCGGGTGTTGCAGGTGACGAGGGTGTCCTTCGCAGCCTTGATCGCCTGGTGGTCCGTGTCGTCGTGTCGGGCGTCGGCCATGGCTTGGATGGTGGCGGTGAGCCGACCGGGGGGAGAGGGTCTGTCAAACGAACGGCCCTGTCTCACATTCGGTGGTGACGGAGGGTGCTGCTATCCGAGGAGGATGCGGTGGCGAAGCAGGGTGAAGCCTGCTCGTCCGTGCATTTGGCGTGCAATCCGTTTGGTCTTGGTGTTGACGCCTTCGGTGGGCCGTTGCTGTAGGGCAGTGTGAGCGCGGCGTTCACGGCGTCGCGGTCGCGTTCCAGGCCCCGGGTGAAGGCGTGTAGATGAGGCAGGACGACCGCGCGGACCTGGACGATCCAGAGCGAGAGCACGTCGGTATGTCCTGCGTGGGGCGTCAGGAGTTCGGCGAAGCCCCGGACAATGGCGGCCAGTTGGGTCATCTCGGGGCAGGCTGCGGTGAGCCGTGCCAGAAGATCGCGATGCTCGGGCTTGAGGTTATCGGGCCTGGTCAGGATCATCCGGGCGAGCCGGCGTGGGGAGATGTGGCTGCGGTCGGCGTCGGCGCGGCCCTGGTTGATGTATTTGTGCATAAGGTTGAGGCAGCCGGTGAAGCCGAGGGCCTTGATCTCGTCGAGGAGGTGCTTGACGGGGACGGCGGGGTCTGCGGCCCGGCGTGTGCGCAGGTGCTCGCGGTAGGGGTCGACGAGGCTGGCGCGGTACTTGGGGACGCGGAGCATCCGCTCGGGCCGGTCGGTGCGTGCGTAGCGTTTGACGGTGTTCAGGGACAACTGCAGACGGCGGGCGCATTCGAGCAGGCCCACGCCCTGGTCGAGCAGGTCGTGGACCTGCTGCCAGCGTTGCAGATTGGTTCGGGCGCGGGGCCCGTCGTAGATGGGTGCCTCCAGTACGGGGCCCAGCAGCTGCTGTGCGCCTTCACCTCGCTCCGGGTGCAGGTGTGCCACAGGTGCCACCTGTCCGCGACCTGCACCGCGTGGGGCAGGGCGCGGCGGATCGCTTCGGCGTAGGTGGCCGAGCCGTCGCGGCACACGACCTCGACGCCGGGGCGCTTGCGCAGCCACGCTTGCAGCGTGTCGGCGGCGCGGTCGGGCAGCACGTCGATGCGCTCATGTGTCTCGGCGTCGATCAACACGGTGGCGTAGCGGTGCCGCCGGCGCAGAGCGAGATCATCAACGCCGATCACGCGAGGTACCCGCCTGGTGGGCAACGGGATACGCAGCAGGACGCGCAGGGCCGTGTGACGGGACAGGCCCATGGCGAGTATCGCCAGCAGACGCGCCCCTGCACGGCCTGCCAACTCCTTGACCACGGCTTTGACCTGCCGAGACAGACGGGCCGTGCGGTGTTGGTATCGCTCCAGCACCCCGGGCACCTGTTCGCGGAAGGTGTGGCGGCAGCCGCGCGTGGGGCACACCAGCCGCCGCACCCGCACACGGACCACCACCCGACGCCCGTCGACCGGAACGTCGGCCACCGCCCGCCAGTGATGGCCGTGCACCCGTCCCGACGAGGCCCCGCACATCGGGCAGACCGCCGTGTCCTGCGGCGTCCGGGCCCGCACCACGATCCCCCCACCCTCGTCGATCACGTCCTCGACGACCAGCGGGAACAGCCCCGAGAACACCACCTGTACAAGCTTGTTGACGCCCTCCACACAGGAGGTGACGACGCCTCGCCAACCTCCGTCACCACCGAATGTGAGACAGGGCCGTTCGTTCTACAGTCCCGTCGCGACCCACGAAATGCCAGGGTCTGGTGCTGTAGATCATCACACTGCCTATGGGCGGAGCACATCGGAGGGGATGGAACGCCGAACTCGGCGTCCGCTTCTGCCGAGATGCGTGCGTCCGTGTGGACTCCCGCGCGGAGTCCTCGGCCATTCCCGATCAGCGGAGGGCGCATTGGCGTGACTACGTCGAGTCCTCCGAACAACTGGGCCGGCACCGGTGGATCGTCGAGTCCTGCCTGGCCTGGCTACAGAACGACCGCCGACTCGTACGCCGCTACGAACGCAGGCCGTTCCATGCCTCCGCTGACCTCGGCTACCGCCGACTCACCAAGAACAACCATCTGGAATGAGCCTTAATTGCCGCGGAATGCGCCTTACCCCGCGAAAGGACTGGCGTGACCGGCGGGCCGCATGGACAGCACGGACAACGACAGCAGCAGGATGCCGCCGATCAGGAAGTAGGTACCGGAGGCCACCATGTAGGCCAGACCCAACTCGGGATTGGCCGCCTTGGCTCCCCATTGAACGATTTCGCCGCCGACGGCGGCCGACAGCAGCAATCCCAGCAGCGGGGCGGCCGCTCGGCCGAGGCGGAAAAGCTGCGGATTACCGCACAGCACCGCAGTCGCCACTACCAGCGCCACCAGGCCCAGCATCGGGGTCAGGAAAGGAAGGTCCGTGGTCCGCAGCGCAGAGACCGGATCACCGTTCGAGGCCAACGGCGCGAACATCGCCACCATCATCGCGAGGAATCCGGCACCGGCCATGATGTGGGGCAGCGGCGAGGACAGCCCGTTGGGCGATGCCGCCGTCGCGGCCCCGCCCGGCGCAGGAGGTGTCGTGAAGGAAGGCGGCGGGGCGGGCTGCGCGGGCGCCGGCTGCGACGAGCCCTCGGCCCGGGGAGGTTGGCTCGGCGGCACCGAAGGACGGGTGCCCTCGTGGTCTGCAGCTGTCACCCCTGCATTATCGCAGTCGACTGCAATCGACCGGGCTCAACCCAACCTAAGGAACGCTTTGTAACCCGTTTGCCCGCCACGGGTACGGGTATTGCTGCGCGCTCATGCCGCGATCAGGGTGGGGAGCGTGGCGTCAGTGTGCCGTCGGTGCCGGCCTGCGGCGAACCCGCCACCACACCTCGACGAGGATCGGTGGCAGCGCGATCGCGGCACCGGCGAACGCAAGTGCCCGGGTGCGTCGTTGCTGGATCTCTTCACGTAGTTCTTCGTGAGTGGCATGGTGTTCGATGACGTCGCCGCGGGACCGTACGCATTCGTCGCCGGGCCCGATCAAGACATCGTGGTTGGCCGGGTTGGCCTCGAAGCAGGCAATCCTGGTCGGCTTCAGTTCCCAGTTGACGCGTTCCCAGTCGACGTCGAACCACGACTGCGACGTGCACACGTCGCCGGAGCAGGAGGTTCGTACCGGCAGCTCCCAGCCGGAACGCAGCATGAGAGCGCCGACGAGCAGGCCCAACAGGACAGAGCTGAGGGAGACGACCGCGCGCATGTCAGGTTGGACTGCTGGCAGTCGTGCCTGGTTCCACCAGAGGCTTTCCAAAGTGCTTCTTCCCGCGTTCGCCTCGGCGTACTCCATCGAGACGAGCGCGAGATTGCTTTACCTACGTCGAATCCCATGTGGGCTTTCTAACGGGCCTACCCTGTCGAGGACCACACGCAATCATCTGCCGCTTCAGGTGGGGCTGGCGTTCATCGCAGGTGGTGACGCACGGTGATGTATGGCTATCTCTCCTGCTTCCGCTTCCCCTGTCGTGCTGGCCGATCAACTCGTTGTGCGCGCCGCAGTGTCGGCCTTCCTGGGTCGCTACCGTGGCCAGACTCGCGTCCATACCGAGTCCGACCTGCGAGTCTTCCTGCGCTGGTGCGCCGAGCACGGCCTTGACCCGTTGGCTGCGGCGCGGGTGGATATCGAGCGGTACGTGCGCTGGCTGCAGACGTCCGCCGGTACCAGCACTCGGCGCGGGATGGGAGCCTACGGTGTCGCCGAGGTCCGCCACGCCTCGGTGACGCACAACTCGTCGTAATCCCACCAGCCATCGCGCTTGCCGGTGTCGAGCAACTGACGCACGGCTGCGATCACAGGCTGCCCCTGGACCGTACGGGGCGTGCCGAGAACAGTGTCACGGCCTGTGTTACGGCAGTGAACTTGCCAAGGTTATTCTCGCGACCATGGAACGGGACGACCTGCGAGTGACCGCCGACGCCTACATCCGCACGGCGGTGGCGCGTGGGCGGTCCACCTGTACGCAGATCGTCGAGGACACCGTTGAGTATCTGCACGGGTATGCCGCGCCGGGCGAGTTGCGGGGCCTGGCCTGGCGGTTGGTTGAGCCCCGGTTCGTCGAGCATCTGGCAGTGCAGGCGGGCTGGCCGGAGCGGACCGACAGCGACCGGCTCACCGATGCGTTCCGGGCGTTGGATGCGGCCGGGATCGTGGCGCGGGAGGACTTTGCCTGCTGCCAGAACTGCGGCACCGGCGAGATTGGCGGGGAGGTGCTGCCGAACTTCCCGGCCCGCGGCTACGTGTTCTACCACTACCAGGATGCCGAACGCGCTGCCGCGGGCGACGAGTTGTGGCTGGCCTGGGGGCGCTTCGAAGCGCCGCCGGACGCCGAGCTCGGAGCCGAGATCGTCGCGGCGCTGCGGGCGCAGGGGCTCACCGTCGACTGGGACGGCGAGCCGGGGATGCGCATCCGGGTGCCGATGACGTGGGCGCGGCGGCGCCTGGGACGGTTGGCGGCGTACGCCACGCCCCAGCCCGGCGAGCGCGAGGTCGTGTTCGAGCCGCCGGGCGGCCGGATGCCGGTGCCCATGCCGGTGGCGGCGGTGGCCGCGGTGGAGCTGCCGTGGCTGCCGGACGGCAAGCCGGCACGCGTAGACGGCATCGAGGTGACCCGGCACCACCACCTGCTCTCCTGGGGCGACGGCCGCTTGGCAGGGCGGTTCCAGGGTCTGAGCGTGCTGCACGGCGCGGCCGACCGGCAGACGCCGGCCGGTGAGCCGGGACTGATCGAGGTCACCTACCAGACCAACCCGAACGGGCCGAACGAGTCCGACGGGCTGCCGCTGCGGTGGGACGAGACCGCCGAGATTGTGCGCCGGATGCCCACCCGCACCGGCTCGTGGCTGTCGGCGATCACCCCGTCGGGCGGGATCGTGCAGATGTCGTGGGACGACGGGCAACTGTGGCTGGAGACGCCGCATCCAGACGAGGCGACCTCGACCGGCACGCACGCCACCGTGCAGGAGGCCGAACGGATGCTGCGGATCCTCGCCGAGGAGGACCGGGTCGCGATCGCCGAGTTGCCGGGCGCTGTCCGCCGCCCCTGGTAAGCCGGTGTACGCGGCGCGGGACGGCCGCTGAATCCTGGCCTCCGCCAGCGCTGCCGCGCCGTAGCCGCGCGGTATCGCTGCCCCGGGCGGTCCACACCGGGGAGGCCGGTCATCCTACGGCCGTCGCCTCGTCGCCTCGAACCGCAGCGGTGAGAGCTCCCCGCCTGCGCAGCTGCTCAGGGGTGTCGTCGGCGACGATCCGCCCGCCGTCGAGGATGATGACCCGGTCGGCGCGCATGATGGTGGCAAGGCGGTGGGCGATCACCAGGGTGGCCCGGTGGTCTCCGGTGGCTTCCAGGGCGGCGGCCAGGTCGGCCTCGGTGGCGGCATCGAGGTTGGCGGCGGCCTCGTCGAGGACGAGCACCGGTGCGCCGGTGAGCAGGGCGCGGGCGACGGCGACCCGGGCCCGTTGACCGCCGGACAGTGCCGCTCCCCGTTCACCGGCCGGCGTGCCCAGACCGGCCGGTAGCGCGTCGAGGAACGGTGTGAGCTGGGCGGCGTCGGCGATGGCACGAACCTCGTCGTCGGTGGCGTGCGGTCGGCCCAGCCTGATGTTGTCGGCGATCGAGCCGGGGAACAGGTGGACGTCCTGCGGTACCACCGTGACGGTGCGGCGCAGGTCGGCGTCGGTGAGGTCGCGCAGGTCGACGCCACCGACGGTAATGCGTCCGGCCGTCGGGTCGTGGTAGCGAAGCAGCAGGTGTGCACAGGTCGACTTGCCCACCCCGGACGCACCCACCAGGGCGACCGTCTCGCCGGGGCGGACGGAGAACGATACGCCCCGCAGCACCGGTCGGTCGGCCAGGTACCCGAAGTGCACGTTCTCGAAGACCACGTCGCCGCCGCCGGGTGCCGGCACGGGCCGGACCGGCACGGACACCGGGGAGGGTGCCTGGAGCAGGGCGTCCACCCGGTCTGCCGCAGCCCGGAGGGTGCCGGCCTCCTTGAGCAGCAGCGCCACCTGACTGGCCGGGCCGAGGACCGCGCCCGCGAGAACCAGCGCCACCGGTCCGGAGGCGACGTCGAGCCGCCCGGCGCGCACGCCGTCGAGGACCACCAGCACAGCGCCGACGCCGGCGGCGGCTACCAGCGCGTCGATCAGCGCGGTCTCCAGGCCGGCGCGGGCGGCGTTGCGCCGCTGGGTCCGACCGAGCCGTCGGGTGCGGGCGGCGAGCTGGGCGCGGCGCTGCTCCATCGCGCCGAAGACGGTCAGCTCGCGCAGGCCGTGCACGGTGTCGACGATGTCCGCGGTCAGTTCGGCGGTGGCGGCGCGGACCTGGCCGCCGTGCCGGTCGGCGTGCCGGCGCAGCAGCCACGGGACCGCAGTGACCAGGGCGGCGGCGGGCAGGACCACGGCGGGCAGCCAGGGGTCGATCCACGCCGCCAGGGCGGTGCCCACGGCGAGGACCACAGTGGCGGTGAGCACCTGCGCGATGATGTGCGCGAACAGCCACTCCAACGTCTCGATGTCGGACAGCGCGACGGTCGCCAGGTCGCCGGCCCGGCGTCCGCCCGTGCCGCCCGGCGCGATCCGGGTGATCGCGTCGTACACCCGCGTGCGCAGGTCGGCGAGGATCCGGTAGGCGAGGTCGTGGGAGACGTACATCTCCCACCAGGTGGCCAGCGTGACGACCGCGACCAGCGCGCCGAGCACGCCCGTGACCAGGCCGACCGGCGTGGGTACGCCCGCCACGGCCCGCCCCGCCAGGGCGGCACCGAGCACCGCTGCGGCCAGCGCGGTGAGCTGCCCGAGCAGGTTCGCCACCAGGGTGCCCCGGAAGGGGCGCGGGTGCCCGGCGATCGCCGGCAGCAGCCGGCGCAGCGCTCCGGGACGCTGCCCGTCGGCCGGCGGCGTCGGCGCGGTCATCCGGTCACCTCCTGAGCGGCGACCAGGTCGGCGTACGCCGGGCAGGTCGCCAGCAGGTCCTCGTGGCGGCCTGCGGCGACGATCCGGCCGCGTTCCAGCAGTACGATCCGGTCGGCGTGGCGTACCGCGGTGAGCCGGTGGGCGATGATCAGGCAGGTCTTTCCGTGGGTGGCCGTGGCCAGGGCGTCGAGGATCTCGGTTTCCTGCCGGACGTCGATGGCGGAGGTGGCCTCGTCGAGGATGAGCACGGGGGTGTCGGCGAGCAGCGCCCGGGCGATGGCCAGGCGTTGCCGTTGCCCGCCGGAGAGGAATCCGCCGCGTTCGCCGACCTGGCTCGCGTACCCCTGCGGTAGTGCCTGGATGAAGTCGTGCGCACCGGCGGCGCGGGCGGCGGCGGACAGGTCGGAGTCGGTGGCGTCCGGGCGGGCCAACCGCAGGTTGTCGGCCACCGAACCGTGGAACAGGTACGTCTCCTGGGCCACCACGGTGACCGTGCGGCGCAGCGCATCCCGGGTCAGGTCGCGCAGGTCGAGACCGTCGACGGTGATCCGGCCGGTGCTCGGGTCCAGGTGGCGCAGCAGCAGGTTGGCCAGGGTCGACTTGCCGGCGCCGGAGCGGCCCACGACGGCGACGGTCTCGCCGGGGGCCAGCCGCAGGGTCACCTCCCGCAGCGCAGGCTCGGGTCGGCCGGGATAGTGGTGGCCGACCGCGTCGAAGACCACGACCGGGGCGCGGCCGAACCGCCGATCCACCTGGCCGGTGTGCACGACGCCGGGCGAGGAGTGCAGCAGCTCGGTCAGGCCGTCGACGGCGGTGACGCCGAGGTAGCCGGCGTGCCAGTGTGCGCCCAGGTCGCGTACGGGTCGGAAGCACTCCACCGAGACCAGGAGCACCAGGAACACGGTCGCCGCGTCGGCGCGGCCGGCGTAGGCGGCGGTCGCCGCGGCCACGGCGGCGGCGGCGAGACCGGCCTGGATCAGCAGGGCGCTGATCCCGCTCTCGATCAGCGACAGGCGCAACTGCGCCATCGTGGTGGTGTGCAGGTCGTGGGTGCGTCCGAGGATGCGGTCCCGCATCCGGTCGACCGCGCCGAAGGCGCGCAGCGTGGCCGCGCCCTGGAGGGTGTCGAGGAAATCGGCGGCGAGCGCGGTGAACGCGGCCCACCGACCGCGGCCCCGGCGTAGCAGGGTGGCGTCCCAGATGCGGGGGACGGTCAGCACCAGCAGCACGGCCGTGCCGAGCAGCCCGGCGGCGACCGGCTCCACGGTGGCGAGCCAGACCACCAGCGCGGTCGGCACGGTGATGGTGACCAGCACCTGCGGCAGGTACCGGCGGTAGTAGGCGTCCAGCCCCTCCACGCCGTCGACGAGGGTGGCCTGGGTGCGGCCGGTGCGGGAACCCGCGAGCCAGGCCGGGCCCAGCTCGGCGAGCCGGGCGACCAACCGGTCCCGCAGCCGTGCCCGGATCCGGGCGCCGGCCGCGGCGCCGGCGACCTCGCGGCACCACAGCAGCGCCGCCCGCACCACGATCACCCCGAGCGCCCCGGCCAGCAGGCCGGTGGTGGCGGCGAGGTCCCGCCGGGCCGCCGCCGCCAGCGCGCCGGCGACCAGCAGAGCCTGACCGACGTACGCGGCCGACACGGCCATGCCCAGCGCCGCGCACCCGACGACCGGACCGGTGACGGCACCGGCCAGCCGGACCAGTTCCCGGTGGACGATCACCGTTCCTCCAGCGGCTCGTCGGCCAGCGCGCGGACCGTGCCGGTGTGCGCGTCGGCGAGCACCCGCCCGCGTACGCCGAACACGTCGGCGAGCAGCGCCGGCGTGACCACCTCGGCGGGCGGCCCGTCGGCGGCGACCCGGCCGTCGGCGAGGGCCACCACTCGGTCGGTGAACCGGGCGGCGTGGTCCAGCTCGTGCAGCACGGTCACCACGGTCAGGCCCCGCTCGGCGTGCAGCCGCCGCACCAGCGACAGCACTTCCAACTGGTGGCGGACGTCGAGGAACGTGGTTGGCTCGTCGAGCAGCAGCACCGGCGTCCGCTGGGCCAGGGCGAGAGCGAGGCGGACCCGCTGCCGTTCCCCGCCGCTGAGCGTGTCGACCTGCCGCTCGGCCAGCTCGGTCACGCCGGTCGCCGCCAGCGCGGCGGATGCCTCGGTGTCCTCCGGTCGCCAGAGCATGCCCAGCGGTCCCCGGTGCGGGTAGCGGCCCTGCGCGACGAGCTGCCGGACGGTCAGGCCGGGCACCGGCGGCAACTGCTGGTGCAGCACCGCCACCTGCCGGGCGACGTCCCGCCGCCGCTGCCCGTACGCCGGGCGGCCGTGGAGCAGCACCCGGCCGCTCTCGGGCCGGTCGGCGCCGGTCAGCAGCCGCAGCAGGGTGGACTTGCCGCAGCCGTTGCGCCCGACGAGCGCGACGGACTCACCGGCCCGGACGGTCAGCGACACCCCGTCGAGCACCACCCGGTGCCGGTAGCGGTAGCGGGCCTGCTCGACGGTGAAGACCGGCTCGGTCACGACACCTCCACGTGCGGGGAACGACGGGCGACGACGACCAGCGCCGTCGCCCCGAGTAGGGCGGTCACCGCCCCTGCGGGCACCCCGAGCCGCTGGCCCGCCGACCCGGACTGCACCAGCACGGTCAGCGCCTGGGCCACCGCGTCCGCGCCGACGACCGCCGTAGCCCCGAGCAGGGCGGCGGCCGGAAGCGCCCGGCGCAGGTCCGCCCCGCACAGGGCACGGGCGACGTGCGGAACGACCAGCCCGACGAAGGCCAGCGCACCGGCCAGCGCCACCGCACCGGCGGCTAGCGCCACCGCCAGGGCCAGACCGAGCGCGCGCACCGGCCGGGGTGCGAGCCCGAGCGCGGCGGCGTGCCCGTCACCGGCGGCGAGCATGCCCAGCACGGCAGAGCAGAGCCAGGCCAGCAGCAGCGCCGTGGCCAGCCACGGCCAGGCGAACCGCACGTGCGCCCAGACCCGCCCGTCGACCGAGCCGACGAGCCAGCGCAGCGCGTTGCCGAACCGGCTCGGCTGGTACGCGAGCAGCAGCGTGGTGAGCCCGGCCAGCGCCGCCGAGCCGAGCAGCCCGTATGCCGCGACCTGGGCCGGGGAGCCGTCGCGGGCCAGGAGCCACATCAGCGAGCCGCCGGCGGCCCCGCCGAGCAGCGCCGCCACCAGCGCCCCGGCGGCCGAGTCGGCGGGGACCAGGCCGAGCTGGATGCCGCCGAGCACGCCCAGCACCGCACCGGGGTTGACCCCGGTCAACTCCGGCGCGGCGAGCGGGTTGCGCAGCACCGCCTGCAGCAACAGCCCGGCCGCGCCGAGTCCGGCACCCGCGAGCAGCGCGGTGACCAGGCGGGGCAGCCGCAACTCGACGAGGATCCGCTGCTCCAGCGGATCCAGCTGTGGCCAGTCGATGCCCCGCCCGACGGCGAGTTCGGCCACCGCCGCGACGACCAGCGCCGCGACCGCCCACCACCACCTCACGGCATGCTCCGGCGGCGGAGCAGGACCAGGCCGGTGAGGATGCCGACGGCGGCCGTCCACGCGCCCAGCGGGGTCTCGGCCGGCGCGAACATGTGTCGCGCGGCCAGATCGGCGACGGTGGTGAACAGCGCGCCGAACGCCGCCGCCCAGGGCAGCAGGGCACGGGCATCGGCGTGTGGGCGTACCCGCCGGGCCACGTGCGGGGCGAGGAATCCGATCCAGGCGATCGGACCGCACGGGCCGACGACGACGGCGACCAGGACGGCAGCGAGCCCGAGCACCGCGACGCGCGCCCGACCGACGCGCAACCCGAGGGCGGCGGCGGCCTCGTCACCGAGGCGCAGCACACCGAGGGCGGGCAGGACCGCCGGGACCAGCGGCGCGCAGAGAAGCAGCCACGGCAGGGTCAGCCGGGCGTGGTCCCAGGTGATCCCGGTGAGGCTGCCCACCAGGTAGCGGAAGAGCGTGTCGTACTGCAGCCGGTCGGCGGCGGCCATCACCGCCAGCAGCACCGCCTGCAACGCCGTCGACATCGCCGCGCCGATCAGCAGGACCGCGCCCGGCCCACGGCCGGTCCCGGCCGCGGCCAGGCACAGCGCGCCGCCGCCGAGGGCTCCGGCCAGCGCCACCACGGGCTGCGCCGCCGCCGGGACCGGAAGCGCCCACACCACCACCACGGCAGCCGCGAGCGCACCGCCGGTCGAGACACCGAGCAACTCGGGTACGGCCAGCGGGTTGCGCAGCGCGGCCTGCATCAGCAGCCCCGCCACCCCGACCGCCGCCCCGCCGAGCAGCGCCAGCAGCAGTCGGGGCGTCCGGAGTTCCCAGAGCACCACCCGGGCGACCTCGTCATCGGCGGGCAGTGCGAGGCCGAGGGTCAGCAGGACCGCCGCGGCCAGGCCGATCGGCAACGCGACCACCGCCGACCACCGGTGAACCGTCCCGGTCGGTGTGAGCGCCGTCCCGCCTGTGCCGCCGGTGGCCGATGTCGGTGCGGTCACGCCGTGGCCTTGGTGACCGCCTCGTCGAGGATCAGGCCCAACGCCCGGGTGCCACGGCCCGATGCCCACAGCTCCGCGGGCACCTCGTGGGCACGGCCCTCACGGACCGCGGTGATCCGCTTCCACACCGGGTTCTCGGCGTACTGCGCGCTGACCGTCTTGGCATCCGGGCCGAAGGTGAACGACTGGATGAACAGGATGTCCGGGTCGCGCGTGAGGATCTCCTCCACGCTGTACGCCTGCGCGGTGTCGAAACCGCCACCCTTGCTCGGCCACGGGTAGTCGAAGACCTGGGAGAGCAGGTGGCCGAGCAGGTCGTCGGAGGTGTTCACACCGATCGACGTTCCGCCGTACATGGCCAGCGCGGTCGTCTTCCGCAGGCCGCGCTGGTCGGCGGCGGCTCGGGCCGCCGCGAGCCGGTCCCGGAACTTCTGCTCGGCAGTCGCCTGCTGCGCGCCCCGGTCGGTGAGCGTGGCGATGTCGCGCAGGTAGCGCACCGAGTCCTCGTACGTCTTGACCTCCACCAGCCACAGCGGCGCGAACTTCTCGACCGCCGGCCGCAGCTGGTCGTGCACCCCGGCCAGACCGATGACCAGGTCCGGCTTGGTGGTGGCGATCGACGCGACGTCCTCGTT
The DNA here is from genome assembly GCF_040639195.1 of Micromonospora sp. NPDC023956. NCBI lineage: Bacteria > Bacillati > Actinomycetota > Actinomycetes > Micromonosporales > Micromonosporaceae > Micromonospora > Micromonospora sp. NPDC023956. The sequence continues at coordinate 58,671 of NZ_JBEZZN010000016.1, read as the reverse complement.
GCCGAACATGCCAGGCAGCGCCGGCACCGCCGCGCCGGCCGGGCCGAGGTAGTCGGCACGGGTGAGGAGCTTGGGCGTGGTCGTCGCCGTGGGAGTGAGCCCGAGTTCCACCAGGGCGTCGTCGCACAACCCCGTGAGGCACACGATCCGTTCCGGCTTGGCCTCGAGCGTGACCGTGGCACCTCGGACGTCGGTCACGGTCAGCCGATGAGCGACCGGCTCGACGGGGGGCGCGGAAGGGACGTCCGGCGTGGTGGCGGGAGCAGGGTCGGCGCCGCCGCAGCCGGTCAGGACGGCTGCGGCGACGAGGAGGGCGGCGAGGGCATTGCGATGACGTGTCACGGCCTGCACTTCCGATAGCGGATGGACCGGAGAACGGTAATCATTTTCATTGCTGCCGTGCAAGGCGCGTGACCTCTTTCACGGAGGCGGACGGAGCAGCGGAGCCGGGACGTGCGCGATCTGCTGGTTGATCAGATCGACCTCGCTGATGTGCTGGTGGTCAACAGCTGGAGCCCCGCTGGCACCGGTCTTCGGTGACCGACAGCAGGAACTTGTCCTCATCGGCGTGCACCTCGACGGCGACGGGCCTCCGGGCCGCCCGCTCGCCACTGCGCCGCCCGTAGCTGGCCGTGCAGCAGCTCAGCCGCAGCACCACGTCGCTCGACCAGCAACGCCCTGTGACTGCGGATCAACAACTCCAGTCCACTGAGCAGTCGGATCATCCCCAGGTACAGCAACCGCACGGCCATACCAGAGATCATCAGTCCGGGCCGAGAACTCCCAGCCCACACCATGTGCGACGAGTTATGGCACGGTACAGGGCACACCCCTGCAGTGGGCGATCATGGGAGCCGTCGCGAGGACGCTGAACGTCGCCGGCTTGCCGGTGACGGTATTCATGGTTCGTGCCGGATGAATCGTGCGATCGCGATGCTCCCGATGAGGACGATCCACGCGAGGGCGATGAGAGCGCCGGTACCCGGGGTGAGTGCGGTGTCCGTATTGTCGTATAGCTGGGCGACGGCGCGGTCGGGGAGCCAGCGGGCGTGTTCGGTGACCCCGGCGAGCACGGGTGAGACGATGAGCACGAGGCTGAGCGTTCCGACGAGCGCGGGCACGAGGTGTCGCACGAGCAACGCGACGGCGTGGGAGAGCAGGCCGATCAGCGTGAGGTAGGCGGCCGCGCCGGCGAGAAGCCCCGGCTCGCCGTCGTCGGCAGGAGACGGGACGTCTGTCAGGTGCTGCGCGATCGTCGCGGCGGCGAGGCTTGCGCCGATACTCACTGCCGCGGTGACGGCGACGACGAGGAGCGCGGCAACCGTCTTGCCGGTGACCAGCAGGCCGCGATTCGGCACGGACGTGAGGGTCGTGCTGAGCTGGCGGCCGGCGTGCTCGTGCGTAGCGGGCAGGATACCCAGCAGAACGAACCCTGCCTGCGCGAACGGCACCGTCTGGAGGGTGATGTCGACGGCTGATGCCTGCGGGCCCTGAGCGACTGCGGAGGCGGCGAGGGCTGCGGCGATCACGATGCCGGTGGCGATCGCGCCGATGGCGGTGAGCGTCGTAGCGGGCAGGGTGCGGAGCTTGTCGAGTTCGGCCGTGGTGACGCTTCCGATGCGCACGATGTTCACGCGTCTCGACGGCGGAAGACGACTGTGGCGACGATGAGCAGAGCGAGTGTCCAGCCACCCATGACGAGCGCGCCCGGTACGGCGTCCAGCCCGCCCTCGATGGTGTGGAGGCCGCCGAAGAGCCTGCGACCGGCCATGTCGGGAAGCCAGTGCGCGAGCGGGGTGAGGTTCGTCAGCAGCAGTGAGAACGACACCACAGAGCTGTTCACGATGAGAACGATGAGCGGGATGATGCCGCTGCGGGTCAGCACAGTGATCGCAAACGCGATGAGCCCGGTGAGAGCCCAGTAGAGGGTGCCACCGAGGCAGCGCGTCACCGCTTCGTCGAGCGTCACGGTTTCGGTTCCGGCCCCGCCGATGACGACCCGTGCGATGCCGACGGTGATGGGCAGGGTGACCACGGCAACTACTGCGACGAACACGACGATGGTGGCCGCCTTCGCCGCGAGGAGGACCACCCTGCGCGGAGATGCGGTGAGGGTCGCAGTGATCTGCCGGCCCCCGCCGGCATCGGTGCTGTTGGCCACGTACTCGCTGCTGAAGACGATCACCCCGATGACAACCGCGCCGACGGTGCCCAGCGGCATCGCGGCGAACGCCGTCTCGAACGGGGAGGTGAACGCTCGGGTCTCCGGCTGGTCCGCGTCGAGCGCGGCACGAGTCGAGAAGGCGTTCAGCAGCGTGATCGCAACCGATCCGAGCAGCGCCACTGCGATCCCGGCCCACGCGGCGGGCAGGGTCGCGGTCTTCCGCAACTCCGCTGCGAACGTGTTCCATGCGTTCATCGCCCGACTCCGTCTCCGCCGCCGGTGAGGGCGAAGAAGGCGTCCTCCAGGCTGCCGTACCCGACGGTCACCTCCGCCAGAGTCCCGGCCTTGACGATCCGACCGTCGGCGATGACGACGAGGTCATCGGCGAGTCCTGCGACCTCACTCATCAGGTGGCTGGACAGCAGCACGGTGCCACCGGCGTCAGCGTGGCGGCGCAGCAGCCCGCGGATCCAACGGATGCCCTCCGGGTCTAGGCCATTGACCGGCTCATCCAGCACGAGCGCCTCTGGCTCGCCCAATAGCGCCGTCGCCAGCCCGAGCCTTTGCCCCATGCCCAGCGAGTACCGGCCGACGCGGACCCTGGCGGCGTCGGCCAATCCGACCTGTTCCAGCACTTCCCCGATGCGGCGGCGCGGGATGTCGTTGCTGCGCGCCACCCAGGCCAGGTGGTTCCGCGCCGTGCGGGAGCGGTGTGCGCCGGAGCCGTCGAGCATCGACCCGACCGTGCGGAGCGGATTCCGCAGGCTCCGGTACGGGCGGCCGCCGACGAGAGCGCTGCCGCCGTCGGCGCAGTCCAGTCCGAGCAGGATCCGCAGCGTGGAGGACTTACCCGCGCCGTTCGGGCCGAGGAACGCGGTCACCCGCCCCGCTCGCGCGTCGAAACTGACGCGGTCGAGAACGGTGCGGGAGCCGCGGCGTTTGACGAGTTGTTCGACCAAGAGCATGACCAACATCTCAGACCGATCACGTCGCGCAGGCATCGGCCCCGAGTCGGGACTTCGCCGTGCTCTTCTGACCGTGGTCTGTCGGACTCAGGTCCGATGCGCGCCACGGCAATGTACCTAGACTTGGACACGTGGAATCCACTGATCGGCCCGTGCTGCGCTCACGCGTGTGGCTGATCACCGCCCTCCTGCTCGCGACCCTTGTCCTCGCGCTGTCGGCCATCGGCGTTGTCGAGCCGGCCGAAACCCTTGCCGTCCTGCTCGCCGCCGCCAGCTGCGCTGTTTCGGTGCTGGCGTGGGCGCTGCTTCGCACCCGCCGGCAGCGGCGCATCTACGAGGACGAACTGACCGCCTGGGCAGCCGAACGGGCCGCGCACGCCGAGCGGCTGCGCATCGCCCGCGACCTGCACGACCTCGCCTCCCACGGGCTTGGACTCATCACCGTCCGTGCCACCGCCGCACGCACCCTCACCGGGCCAGCCGGTGACGCGGAACGCGTCGCCGCGCTGACCGACATCGAACGCGCTGGCCGCCAGGCCACCACCGAGTTGCGGCGCCTGCTCACGGTGTTGCGCACCCCCGGCGACGACGCGCCCCTGCGACCGGCCGAGACCCTGGACGACCTTCCCCACATCCTGCACTCCGCCCGCACCAGCGGAGTCACCGTGACCCTCGACATCGGCGATACCGGCGAGGTGTCCGCAGGCGTGCAGCTCACCGTATGCGCGATCGTGCGCGAGGCTCTCGCCAACACCGCCCGACACGCCGGACCCACCAGCGCCCACATCGCGGTCCACCGCGACAGTGACGCGATCATCGTCACGGTCGCCGACGACGGGCCCACCCCCGGCTGGGTGCCCCACCCCGGCGCCGGAGCGGGCCTGGCAGGCCTACACGAGCGCGTCGGCGCGTTGGGCGGTAGCTTGCATGCCGAACGCGTCGGCCACGGCTACCGAGTCACCGCCCGCCTGCCTGAGACCGCTGACCGGGCGGAGCGCCGATGAGCGTGCACGTGCTCGTCGTTGACGACCAACCCCTCATCCGCCACAGCCTCCGGCTCATCATCGACAGCGCACCTGACCTCGTTGTCGCCGGCGAGGCGGACACCGGCGAGGCGGCCGTCGCCCGCGCCGGGCAACTGCACCCCGACGTCGTGCTCATGGACATCCGCATGCCTGGCGGTGACGGCATCGACGCCACCCGCCGTATCACCGCCGACCCTGCCTTGAGCAGCACCCGCATCCTCGTGCTCAGCATGTTCGAGCTGGACGAATACGTCCACGCCGCACTTCGGGCCGGAGCCAGCGGCTTCCTCCTCAAGGACGCCGAACCCGGCCAGCTCATCGACGCGATACGGCGCACCCATAGTGGCGAGTCACTGTTCGCCCCGAGCATCCTCACCCGTCTCGTAAAGCACTACCTCGACCAGTCCGCACCGAGAACAGCGCGGACTCAGAGTGTGCTCACCGATCGAGAGACGGAAGTGCTCACCCTCGTCGGCCGTGGCCTGTCCAACCAGGAGATCGTCCGAGCCCTCAGCATCTCGATGGGAACCGTGAAGACCCACATCGGCAGCCTCCTGTCCAAGCTGCACGCCCGCGACCGCGCACAGCTCGTCATCGCCGCCTACGAACGAGGGCTCGTCTCCACACCCCCACTACGATGAGGGTGGGCCGGGCGACGCCACCCGGTCACGCGCTACCGGTCGCCGCCCCGCCCCGCCCAGGCGCAGGGCGCTCAGGTAGCGCCGCAGCAGGGTCGCCGCGGGCGGCGGGGTGGGGACCCCGGCCGCGTCGGTCGCCCGTTCGGTGTGGGCGCAGTCGAAGGACGGATGCTCGCGGGGCCCGTCCTCCTCGGCCAGCGTCGGCACGAACGGCCCGAGTGCGACCGACGGGCCGGCACGCAGCACACCGGCCCGCCAGTCCCGGTACGGCAGCAGTCGGACCGGGATGCCGAGCCCGCCCAGCACCTCGGCCATCTGCGGGTAGGACAGCCCCGGCCGGAAGTAGTGCCGGTCGGCGGCGAGCGCGTCGGGGCGCCGCGACAGCCGGCCGATGGCGGCGGCCACCACGTCGACGGGTGCCATGTCCTCGACGTGGTCCAGCGCCGGTACCGCGCCGGTCTCGGCGAAGGTACGCAGCAGGCGGCTGAAGTAGTCGTCGGCGTTGCCGGTGCCGGTGCGGCTGTCCCCGGTCACCCGGGCCGGCCGGTGCACCGACACCGGCAGGCCGCGCTCCCGGGCGGTCCGCACCAGCCGGTCGGCGACCCACTTGCTCTCGTTGTAGCCGCCGTGCAGGCCCTCGGGCTCGTCCGGCGGCAGCGCCTCGGTGACGGTCCGCGAGGCGTACGCCGGGCACAGGTAGACGCCGAGCGTCGACACGTGGTGCACCGCCTTGGGTCGGCCGCGCGACGCCAGTCGGAGCACCTCGACGGTCCCGGACACGTTGGCCGGCCGCAGCCGCTCGTACGGCTGGACGAAGTGGACGCTGCCCCCGTTGTGCAGCACCACGTCGACCCGGTCGGCGAGCGCGTCGAACGCCCGCTGGCCGAGTCCCAGTCGGGGCTCGGCGAGATCACCGACGACCGGCACGATCCGGGCCGGGTACCCCGGCCGCCAGCGCCCGTACCGGCGCAGGTTCTCCTCGATCCGGGCCGTCGCCGCGCCCTCCGAGCCGGCCCGGACCAGGCAGTACACGTCGGCGGTGGTGTGCCGCAGGGCGTCGTCGAGCAGGTACGCGCCGAGGAAGCCGGTCGCTCCGGTCAGCAGCACCCCGGCCGGGTCGGCCACCGGCACGTACGTCCCGAGCGGCGCCACGTCGTCGGGGGGTACGGCCTCGGCGCGCAGGTCCGGCCCGCGGTGGGCGCCGACGGCAGCGGCGGGTACCGGATCGGGCGCGGGGGCGTCGGGCAGGGCGGCGTCGACCAGCGCGGCGAAGGCGGCCAGCGCGGGGGCGTCGAACAGCGAACGCAGCGGCAGCCGGGTGCCGAAGTGCCGGTTGACCTCGCTGAGCACCGGAGCGGCCAGCAGTGAGTGGCCGCCCAGGTCGAAGAACCCGTCGTCGACGCCGACCCGCTCGCGGTCCAGCGCCCGGGACCAGATCCGAGCCACCGCGACCTCGGTCGCCGTGGCGGGGGCGGTGAAGGGGCGCTGCTCGTCCGGGGTGTCGGCGGGTAGCCGGTCCGGGTCGACCTTGCCGTGCGCGGTCAGCGGCAGTTCCGCCAGCGCCACGACGGTGGCCGGCACCAGGTACTCGGGCAGCCGGGAGCGGAGGTGGGCGCGCAGCTCGTCGGCGGTCGGCGCCACCTGACGGGGCACGACGAACGCGGCGAGCCGCTGCCCCCGGGCCACCACCACCGACCGGGCGACGCCGGGGTGCCCGTCGAGCACCGCCTCGATCTCGGCCGGCTCGATACGGTGCCCCCGGATCTTCAGTTGCCGGTCGACCCGGCCGAGGAACTCCAGCTGCCCGTCCGGACCGACCCGGGCCAGGTCTCCGGTGCGGTAGAGCCGGGCGCCGGGCGCCGCCGAGAACGGGTCGGGTACGAACGCGGCGGCGGTCAGGTCCGGGCGACCGAGGTAGCCACGGGCCAGGCAGTCGTCGCCGAGGTAGAGCTCACCGGCGGCACCGTACGGCACCGGCCGCATCCACCGGTCCAGCACGTACGCCCGCACGTGCGGCAGCGGCCGGCCGATCGGCAGGTGCCCGCCGGCCGCGTACCCGTCGGTGGGGGCGTCGCCGGAGTCCGGCCCGGCGGCGTCGGTGGTGGTGGTGGACTCGGCCTCGTCGGCGGGCGCGGACCGGAACACGGTCGCGCAGACCGTCGCCTCGGTCGGGCCGTAGTGGTTGTAGAAGGCGGTCCGGCCACCGGTCAGCCGGTGCCAGGCGGCGAGCTTGTCGGCGGACACCCGCTCACCGCCGACCATCATCACGGTCAGCGGCAGGTCGGCGGGGAGCCGGTGGCCGTCGAGGTCGTCGACCCAGCGCTGCCAGAGCGCCGCCGGTGCGTCCACGGCGGTGATGCCCTCGACCCGGCAGAGGTCGACCAGCGCCGGTCCGGTGAGGGCGGCCGGGTCGGGGTGCACCACCAGCGCCGCGCCGCTGATCAGGGCGGGGAACACGTCGCCGACCGACGCGTCGAAGGTCAGCGGCGGGATCATCAGGATCCGCTGCCCGGGGCCGAAACCGTGCCGGTCACGGAAGGAGGTGGCCAGGGCGGTCAGCGTCCGGTGGGTCACCATGACGCCCTTGGGCCGGCCGGTCGAGCCGGAGGTGTAGACGACGTACGCGAGCTGGTCCGGCCGGCGGGCCCGCGACACCGTGGCGTCGGCCGGGGTCGGGACGGCGGTGTCGGCCGGGTCGGCGACGTCGACGACGGTGACCGGTAGGCCGGCGAGCAGGTCGCGCCCGGTCGCGTCGGTGACCAGGATCGTCGCGCCCGCGTCGGCGAGCAGCGCGCCGATCCGGTCGACCGGGTGGTCGGGGTCGAGCGGCAGGTAGGCGCCGCCGGCCCGGATGACGGCCAGCAGCGCGACGATCCCGTCCGGGCCGGCCCGCAGGGCCATCCCGACCGGCGCCTCGCGGCCGACGCCGGCCGTGCGCAGTCGCCGCGCCAGCCGGTCGACCCGCCGGTCGAGTTCGCCGTAGGTCAGCACCTGCCCGTCGCCGAGGACGGCGGGCGCCCGTGGTGTCCGGGCGGCCTGCGCCGCCACCAGGTCGTCGACGTAGCCGGAGTCGTCGACGTGGCCGGGAGCATCGACATGGCCGGAGTCGTCGACGTGGCCGGGGGCGTCGACCCCGGCGGATGCCGCGCCGGTCACCGGCCGCAGGCCGGCGTGCAACCGGGCCCGGTCGGCGGGGGTGTGCAGGGCGAGGTCGCGAAGCGGCAGCTCCGGGGTGTACGCCAGCGCGGCCACCGCCAGCTCCAGGTGTGCCACCAGCCGTGCGGCGGTCGCCGGGTCGAACAGCTCGGCGTCGTAGTCCAGCTGGCCGGCGAGCTGTCCGGCGTGCTCGACCACCACCAGGGTCAGGTCGAACCGGGCCGTCCCGCCGGCGGGTCCGGCCGCCGTCACGGTCAGCCCGCCGGTCGCGTCCACCGGGCCGGCCGTCGGGTCGGGGCCGGCGTCGGTGCCGTTGAGCACGAACATCACCTGGAACAGCGGCTGCCGGCCGGCTCCCCGGTCCGGCCGGACCAGTTCGGCGACCCGCTCGAGCGGTACCTCCCGGTGCCCGAGCCCACCGAGGCTGGTCCGCCGGACCCGGCGCAGCACGTCGCGCAGGCTCGGATCACCGCTCAGGTCGGTGCGCAGCGCCAGGGTGTTGACGAACATGCCGACCATCGACTCGAGTTCGGGCAGCGACCTGTTGCTCGCCGGTACGCCGACGACCACGTCCTCCTGGCCACTGTGCCGGGCCAGCAGGATCGTGAACGCGGCCAGCAGCACGGTGAACGTGGTGCAGTCCTCGCGGCGGCGCAGCTCCTCGATCGCCGAGGTCAGCCGACCGGGTAGCCGGAACGGCCGGGTGCCGGCCGGGGACCGGGGCCGCGCCGGTCGGGGCCGGTCGGTGGGCAGGTCGAGCTGACCCGGCGCACCGGCCAGGTGGTCGCGCCAGTACGCCTCCTGCGCCGCCAGTGCCGCCGGATCGCGCTCGCCGAGCCAGCGTACGTAGTCGGCGTACTGCACCGGCGGCGCCTCGGACGCCGGCTGCCGGCCGGCGACGAGGGTGGCGTACCCGCTGATCAGCTCGGCGAGCAGCAGCCGGGCCGAGACGTCGTCGCAGACGACGTGGTGGAAGGCGAGCAGCAGGACGTGGTCGTCGGCGGCGAGCCGGACCAGGGTGGCCCGGACCAGCGGCGCGCGGCCGAGGTCGAAGGGACGGGTCAGCTCGTACCGGGCCAGCCGGTCCAGCCGGGTCTGCCGGGTCGCGGCGGGCGTCTCCGCCAGGTCGACGAGGGGCAGCGGCACGGCCGTCCCGGGATCGTCGGCCGGCAGGATCACCTGCACCGGGTGGCCGGCCCGCTCGGCGAACGACGTCCGCAACGGTTCGTGCCGGCGCACGAGCAGTCGCAGCGCGGCGGCGAGGGCGGTCGCGTCGAGCGCGCCGGTGAGCCGGTGGGCGCTACCCATCACGTAGGCCGAGTCGCCGACCCCGAGCCGGTCGAGGAACCAGATCCGCTGCTGGGCCGGGGAGAGCGGCAGGTCGCCGGTGCGGTCGCCGGGCCGGATCGTCTGCGTACCGGTGACCTCGATGCCGCGCCGGGCCAGCAGGACGGCGAGGAGCTGGTCGGCCGAGGCGGTCATCGGGCGCCCTCCTGGGCCAGCATCGTCTCGACCGCCTCGGGCGACATCGACGCGATCTGCGCCCGCAGTTCGGCTACCGCGGCGACCTGCCCGGGTACCGGTTCCAGTCCGGTCAGCGCGGCGGCCAGCCCGGCGACCGTCGGCGCCTCGAACAGCGCCCGGGTCGGCGCCTCCAGCTGGAAGTACGCCCGGACCCGGGCCAGCACCCGTTCGGCGAGCAGCGAGTGCCCGCCGAGGGCGAAGAAGTCGGCGTCCACCCCGATCGGGCGGACGTCGAGCACCTCCTCCCAGATCCCGACGATCGCCTCCTCGACCGGGTCACGGGGCGCGACGTATGCGGTGGCGTCGGTCGCGCCCCAGTCCGGTGCCGGCAACGCCTGCCGGTTCACCTTGCCGTTCGGGGTGAGCGGCAGCGCGTCGAGCACCACCAGGGTCGCCGGCACCATGTAGCCGGGCAGCCGCCGGGCCAGACCGGGGCGGATCGCCGCCCAGAGCCCGGCGGGGTCGGTGCCGGACTCCGTGCCGACCACGTAGGCGACGAGTCGGGCGTCGCCGTCGCCGGCACCGTGCCAGGCGGTGACGGCGGCGTCCCGAACCCGCTCCTCGGCCCGCAGCGCTTCCTCGATCTCGCCGAGTTCGACCCGGAAGCCGCGTACCTTGACCTGCTGGTCGCCCCGGCCGAGGAACTCCAGCCGCCCGTCCGGCAGGTAGCGGGCCAGGTCGCCGGTGGCGTAGAGCCGGCTGCCCGGGGTGTCGCCGAACGGGTCGGGCACGAACCGCTGCGCGGTCAGTGCGGGTCGCCGGTGGTAGCCCCGGGCCAGCCCGAGCCCGCCGATGTGGACCTCGCCGGCGACGCCGACGGGTACCGGCTGGCCCCGGCCGTCGAGCAGCAGGATCCGGGTGTTGTCGATCGGCGGTCCGATCGCCACCGGCCCGTCGCCGGGGTCGACGACGCCGGCCGCCGACCACACCGTCGTCTCGGTCGGGCCGTAGACGTTCCAGAGCCGCCCCCCGGCCAGCTCCCGCACCAGGTCGCGGGAGAACGCCTCACCGCCGCAGAGCCGGTGCCGGATCCCGGCCGGTACGCCACCGGCGGAGAGCAGCAGCCGCCAGGTCGCCGGGGTGGCCTGGAGCACTGTCGCCCGGTCCGCCTCGGCCCGCCCGCGCAGCGCCGTACCGTCTGCGACCTCGGCGGCGGTGGCGACCAGCACCCGGGCCCCGCAGATCAGCGGCAGCAGCAGCTCCAGCACGGAGATGTCGAACGACAGGGTGGTGACCGCGAGCAGCCGGTCGGCGTCGGTGAGCCCGAGCGAGCGGCGGAACGACAGCAGCAGGTTGGCGACCGCGCCGTGGGTGACCTCGACCCCCTTGGGTCGCCCCGTCGAGCCGGAGGTGTAGATGACGTACGCGAGCTGACCGGCGTGCGGCGGCCGGACCGGTGGCGGCGCCCCGGGGTCGCCGGCCGCCGGGGCGGGTGCCCGCAGCCGCTGCCGCTCGTCGTCCAGGCACACCACGCCCGGACCGGCGCAGAGCTGCGGCAGCCGGTGCCGCACCGACCGCTGCGTCACCAGCACCGTGACGCCCGCGTCGTCGACCATCAGCCGCAGCCGGTCCGGGGGGAACGCCGGGTCCAGCGGCACGTACGCCCCGCCGGCCCGCCACACACCGAGCACCGCGACCAGCATCGACACCGACCGGTCCAGGCAGATCCCGACAGGTGTCTCCGGCCGGACCCCGCGCTCGCGCAGCAGCGCGGCGAGCCGGTCGGCGCTGGCGGCCAGCTCCCGGTACGTCAGCCGGTCGGCGTCGTCGCTGACCGCGATCGCGTCCGGCGTGGTCGCGCAGGCGCGCGCGAACAGCTCGGGGAAGCTCCCGGCCAGCGGCGTGGCGGTCGGCCCCTGCCAGTCGACCAGGGCCCGGTGCCGCTCGTCCGGGGTGAGCAGTGCCACGTCGCCGAGGCGCTGTCCGGGCGCGGCGACCACTGCGGTCAGCAACTGCCGGAAGTGCCCGGCGAACCGGCCGATGTCGGCGTCGTCGAAGACCTCGGTGCGGTACGAGAACGTCAGCTCCAGTCCGCCGTCGGCCTGCGGCACCCCGACCAGGGTCAGGTCGAAGAGCATGTCGTCGAGCTGGCTGTCCCACCAGCTCACCGACAGCCCCGGCCAGGCCGACGGGCCGCCCTCGGTGAAGTTGTGCAGGATCACCGCGCTCTGGAAGAACGGGTGCCGGTCGGCGTCGCGGCGCGGCGCCACCTCCTGCACGACCAGGTCGAACGGCACGTTCTGGTGGGCGAAGCCGTCGATGACGGTGCGCCGTACCCGGCCGGCCGCCTCGGCGAAGGTCAGGTCCGGATCGAGGTCGGTACGCATCGCGATCGGGTTGGCGAAGTAGCCGATCAGGGGCTCCAGCTCCACGTGGGTGCGGGCGGCCACCAGGGTGCCGACGGTGATGTCGCGCTGCCCGGTGTAGCGGGCCAGCAGTGCCGTGAACGCGGAGAGCAGGGTGACGAACGGGGTGGTGCCCCGGGTGCCGCCGGCCGCCGCCCGCAGCCCCTCGACGAGGTCCGGGCCGATCCGCAGGTGCCGCTTGGCGCCACCGGCCCGGGCCGGGCCGGCGTGCCGCCGGGCGATCGGCAGGTGCGCGTCGGCCCGGGGCGCCGCCAGGTGGGTGCGCCAGTACGCCAGCCCCGGCTCCAGCGCGCCGTCGGCGATGCCTCGGTGCTGCCATTCGGCGTAGTCGGCGTACTGCACCGGCAGGTCGGGCAGCGGCGGTGCTCCGGTGCCACCGGCGAGGCGCCACGCGTAGAGCGCGGCGAGTTCCCGCAGCGCGTTGCCGATCGACCAGCCGTCGATGGCGATGTGGTGGCTGGTCGCCAGCAGCACGTGCTCGTCGTCGGCGAGCCGGAACAGCGACGCCCGCAGCACCGGACCGGCGGCCAGGTCGAACGGCACCGCGAACGCCTCGCGGGCGAGGTCCCGGGCCCGGTCCTCGCGGTCGGCCGCCGGCAGGTGCCGCAGGTCGACCTCGATCACCGGCACCTCGCCGGTCGGCCGGAGGACCTGTCGGGGCTCGCCGTCGACGCCGACGTAGCCGGTGCGCAGGATCTCGTGCCGGGCGACCAGGTCGGCCAGGGCGGCGCGGAGCGCGCCGACGTCGAGCGCACCGGTGAGCCGCTGGGACATGGCGACGTGGAACGACGGGTCGGCCGGATCGAACTGGGTAGCCAGCCACATCCGTTGCTGGCCGGAGGAGCACGCGAAGCTCTGCTCGCCGCCGGTACGCGGCACCCGGGGGACGGCCGGCGCGGCGGTGGGCGCCAGGCCGAGCTGGGCCAGCCGCCGGGCCAGCAGTTCCTGGTGCTGCGGTGACAGGGCGGCCACGCCGCCGTGGCCGGGCCGGTCCGCGCCCGCCGGGTCGATGGTGGTCGGCATGGGACGGGCTCCTCGAAGATCGTCGTGGTCAGTCATCGACGCCGCTCGCTCCCGGGATCGCCGGGTCGCCGGACGCCGGCACCGCCGATGACGGCGGCGAGGACGCCGGCGATCGTCGGGGTGTCGAAGAAGACGTGCAGCGGCAGGTCGATGCCGAGCTGGCGGCGCATCCGGGCGGCGATCTGGGTGACGCTCAGCGAGTGACCGCCCAGGTCGTCGAAGAGGTCGTCGTGCGGGCCGAACCGGTCGACCCGCAGCACCTGTCGCCAGATCCCGACGATGCCGGCGACGATGGCGTCCGCGCCGTCGGCGACGTCCGCGGCGTCCGCCCCGTCCGCCCCGTCCGCGACGTCGGCGGCGGCGGTGGTGGCGGTGAGGGCGGGGTCCGGGGCGGGCAGCGCGGACCGGTCGAGCTTGCCGTTCGGGGTGGTCGGCAGCACGGCCAGCGGCACCACCAGCTCCGGCACCATCCACCCGGGCAGCGTCGCGCGCAGGTGGCGCCGGAGGTCGGCGGCGGAGGGCTGCCGGCCGGTCCGGAACTCGACGTAGGCGACCAGGCGTGGCCCCGTGCCGTCGTCGCGCAGCTCGACCGCGCAGCGGCGGACGTCCGGGTGCCCGTCCAGCGCCGCCTCGATCTCGCCGGGCTCGACCCGGTGCCCCCGGATCTTCACCTGCCGGTCGAGCCGCCCGAGGTACTCCAGCCGGCCGTCCGGGCCGAGCCGCCCCTGGTCGCCGGTGCGGTAGAGACGCGAGCCGGGTGGGCCGTACGGGTCGGGCAGGAAGCTGTTCGCGGTCAGCGCGGGTCGGTCGAGGTAACCGAGAGCCACCCCGGGCCCGCCGATGTGGATCTCGCCCGGTACGCCGATCGGCACCGGCCGCCCCCGGGCGTCCAGCAGGTGGATGCGGGTGCCGGGCAGCGGCCGGCCGATGGTGACCGCGTCGACCGGATCGGGCAGTTCCGTCGCGCTGGCCCAGACGGTGGCCTCGGTCGGGCCGTAGAGGTTCCACAGCCGGCGCACCCGGGGCCGCAGTTCACGGGCCAGGGCGAGCGGCAGCGGTTCCGCGCCGCTGAGGCCGACCACGGTACGGTCGGCGAAGCCGGCGTCGAGCAGCAGCCGCCACGTCGACGGGGTGGCGTGCACGTGGCTGACCCGGTGCCGGCGGACCAGTCCGAGCAGGGCGGCGCCGTCGCGGGTGTCGTGCTCGGCGGCGAGCACGATCCGGCCGCCGGTGACCAGGGGCAGGAACAGCTCTGGTATGGACATGTCGAACGACGCCGACGCCAGCGCGAGCCAGCGGTGGGTCGGGCCGCTGTCGAGGGTGGTATGCAGGGCGTCCAGCAGGTACCGCAGGGACCGGTGGGTGACCTCGACGCCCTTCGGCCGGCCGGTGGAGCCGGAGGTGTGCACCACGTACGCCACGTCGTCCGGCTCCGGCCCGGCCAGCTCCGGCTCCCGGGCCGGCGGGCCCGACCCGGTGGTGGCCGGGTCGGTGGTGGCCGGGCCGTCGACGGAGAGCACCCTCGGGCGGTGCGTGGACGCCTCGTCCGGGGTACCGGCCTCGACCAGCAGCACCGCGGGGGTGGTGTCGTCGAGCACGAACGCCCGTCGGGCCGGTGGATGGTCCACGTCGAGCGGCACGTACGCGGCACCGGTGCGCAGCACCGCGAGCAGGCCGACCAGCAGGGCCGGCGACCGGCGCAGCCGGACCGCCACCCGCACCCCGGGTCGGGCACCGGCGGCCCGTAACCGGTCGGCGAGGGTGGCAGCGGCCCGGTCCAGCTCGGCGTACGTCGTCACCCGGTCACCGGCGACGACGGCTGGTACGTCCGGCGTGGCGGCGGCCCACGCGCTGACCAGCTCCGGGACCGTGCCGGCCGGTGGCGCCGCTGCGACGCCGACCGGTGACTCCCCGCCGGTACGCACCAGCCGACGTTCCTCCTCGCCGAGCAGCGCCAGCGCGCCGACCGGCGTGCCCGGTTCGGCGGTCGCCGCGCCCAGCAGCGTGACCAGGTGCCCGGCGATCCGGCCGACGCTGTCGGGGTCGATCGTGTCGACGCCGTACTGCAGGTGCACCGTGGTCCGGTCCCGACCGTCGACCACCTGCACGTGCAGGTCGTTGCGGGCGGCATGGTGGAAGCCGGCCCAGTCGACCTCGGCGCGCAGCCCGGCGAAGACCGGCTCGGGCCCGGTCCGGCGCCGGTAGCTGACCGACACCGGCGCCAGCGCGGCCCGGGGGCGCAGCCCCGACACGGACCGGGCCAGCGGCACCGCCCGGACCGGGTACGTGTCCCGCAACTCGGCGCGGGTGGCGGCGACCAGGTCGGCGAAGGGACGGTCCGGATCCGGGTGCACGGCCACCGGCAGCTCGTTGACGAACAGCCCGACGGTGGCGCGGGTCGCCCCGGTACGCGTACCGAGGTCCACCGCCACCGTCGGGGTGCCGTTGCCGTAGCGGCACAGCAGGGCGTACACGGCGGCGAGCAGCACCTCGAACCGGGTGTGTCCACTGGCGTCGGCGTACCGGGCCAGGGCCAGCCGGTGCGGCTCGGGCAGGTCGAACGCGACGACCTCGCCGGCCCGTACGCCGTCCTGGGGCCGGCGCAGTCCGGGCAGCACCACCGGATCGGGCTCCCGCCACCGGGTGTCCCAGAAGACCCGGGCGGCCGCCACGCCGGCGGCGATCCGGGCCTCGTCCTCGGCGACGTGCGCGGCGTACGGCACCGGTGCCCCGCCGGGCGGGGCGCTCCCGGCGACCCGGGCGCCGTACTGCGCACCCAGGTCGCGCAGCAGCAGGTCCTTGGACTCGCCGTCGAAGACCAGGTGGTGTGCGACGATCAGCAGCAGGTGCTCGGTCGGTGCCACGGTGAACAGGGTGAACCGGACCAGTGGGCCGTGTCGGGGGTCGAACGGGAGCAGCGTCTCGGCGCGGACGGCGGCGGGCAGCTCCCCGGGGGCCACCGACCGGCGGGTCAGCCGGGGTGGCGGGGCGGCGACCAGCGACAGTTCCCCGTCGGTGTCGTCGAAGGCGTACCCGAGGGCCGGATGCCGGGCGACGACGGCGGCACAGGCGTCGGCCAGCGCGGCGACGTCGAGTGCGCCGAGCAGGCGTACCGGCAGTGGCATGTGGTAGGCGGACCGGGCGTGGCCGATCCGCTCGGTGAACCACAGGCCGTGCTGGGCGGTCGAGGCCGGCCCGAGCCGGGACGACTCCACCGTGGTCACACTGCCTCCGTTTCGGGCGCCGGGTGGCCGGCACCGGGACGCTGCGGGTATCGGGTCGCCCGGTCCGGGTCGACCAGGTCGGAGATCGGGGCGCCGGCGCCGTCGGGCAGCGCGTGCAGCAGGTGCAGCAGGGCGTCGGCGAGCCGGCGCGGGGTGGTCGGGTCGAAGGCGTAGGAGTTCCAGAGCAGCCAGCCGGTCAGCGATCCGTCCGGCTGTTCCACCACGGCCAGTTCCGGTACGCCGAGATCAGGCCGGCCGTCCGGGGTGGGCCAGTCGGCGTCCAGTGCCCGGGGCAACGGGAAGCCCTCGGAGATCAGGCCGGGGAAGTGCGGGTCGCCGCCCCAGCTCTCGAACCGGAGCCAGGCGGCGGCCGGGAAGCGGGCGTAGAACTCGGCGAACGGATAGTACTGGTGGTCCACCGCGTCGAGCGCGGTGCCGCGTACCCGCTCGAGCAGGTCGGTGAAGGGCGGATCGCCGCCGGTGTCGATCCGCAGCGGCAGCGACTGCACCAGGCAGCCGACCAGGGCCTCGAACTCCGGCCGGCTGCGCCCCGGGACCGGGGACATGACGACGAGCTCACGCGCCCCGCTCCAGCCGCTGAGTACGGCCGCCCAGGCCGCCGCGACCAGCATGAACGTGCTCGCGCCCCGCTGCGTCGCCAGGGAGCGCAGCCGGCCGGCCGGCGCCGGGTCGACCCGGAACTCCCGCGAGTCGCTGCGCAGCCGTACCGCGTGCCGGCGGCCGGGAAACGGCTCGACGACGGTCGGTGCTCCGGCCAGCCGGTCCTGCCAGTAGCGGCGGGTCCGGGGCCACTGGGCCCGGGTCCAGCGCACCGCCTCGGGGTGCGACACCGGCAGCGCCGGCAGGGTGGCCGGCCGGTGGGTACGCAGCGCCGAGTAGACCAGGCCGAGTTCGCGCAGCAGCACCCCCATCGACCAGCCGTCGAAGACCAGGTGGTGCACGGCGAGCCCGAGGACGTGGTCGTCCACGCCGAGCCGGACCACGATCGCCCGGACCAGTGGCCCGTGCGCCAGCCCGAACCGCAGCTCCCGGTCGGCGCGGACCAGGTCGGCGGCCTCCCGGGCGTCGGTCGCGGTGCTGACCGTCACCGCCGGTGGGCAGTCCGGCAGCAGGTACGCCCGGGGCGAGCCGTCGACGAGCCGGAAGACCGTCCGCAGCGCCTCGTGCCGGGCCACCAGGACACCGAGCGCCTCGCGGAGCAGGGCCGGGTCGAACCGGTCGGTGATCCGGATCGCGACGCTGATCGGCCCCGGGTCGCGGGGCTCGTCGGTGGCGTACATCCAGGCCAGGAAGTTCTCCTGCTGGGCGGTGAGGGCCACCGTCACGTCGTGGGCGTCCGGCGCGACGCAGCCGTCCGGTACGACCGCAGCGGTCGCCGGCTCCGGTGCCGCCACGGTCACGGCTGCGGCCGGGGCGGCCGTGGTCGTGGCACCGGCGGTGGAGACGGACGTGGCGGAGGCGGTGGAGGCCGGGCGGGCGGCGCTGGCGAGCCAGTCGGCCTGGGCGGCCAGCCCCGGCCGGTCGAAGACCACCGAGGCGGGCACGTCCACGCCGAACTCGGCGGCGGCCAGCGTGGCGATCTGGGCGGCCCGTAGCGAGTCCCCGCCGAGGGCGAAGAAGTCGTCGTGCCGGCCGACCGCCGGCCCGCCGAGCACCCGGTTCCAGAGCGCGGCGAGCCGGATCTCGGCCGTTGTCGCCGGCGGGCCGGCCACGGTGTCCGGCTGGTCGGTGAACAGCTCGCGCAGGGCGGCCCGGACCACCTTCCCGCCGTCGTTGCGGGGCAGCGCGTCGACCTGGAGCAGGCGCAGCGGGCGCTCGTACGGGGCGAGCCGGTCGGTCAGGTGGGCCCGCAGCGCGTCGAACGGGAGCGGTCGGCGGGGCACCACGGCAGCCGCCACCATCGCACCGAGCGTGGCGTGCGGCAGGCCGACCACGGCGGCGTCGGCGACGTCCGGGTGGTCGAACAGCACCGACTCGACGTGCAGGGTGGAGACCTTGAAGGCGCCGGTCTTGACGGTGTCCCCCTCCCGGTCCACCAGGTGCAGGTAGCCGTCGGCGTCGAGGTGGCCGAGGTCGCCCATCCGTACCCAGCCGTCCCGGAAGACCGTGGCGCTGGCGGCCGGGTCGCCGAAGTACGTACGGGACTCGGTCTCCGCCCGTAGCCACACCTCACCGGTCACGCCCGGCGGCAGCGGCGCCCCGTCCGCGTCGGTGATCCTCAGCTGGGCGCCGGCGGCCGGTCGGCCGAGCGCGGTGGGCCGGTCCGGGTCGTAGACCACCGTGGTGTGCGCCGGGGCGGCCTCCGTCGACGTGTAGTTGTTGACCACCGTGGCCCCGGGCAGCGCGGCCGTGAGATCCCGCGCGACGGCCGGCGGCAGCGCCGCGCCGGTCGAGGCGACCAGTAGCACGTCGCCGAGGTCGTGCCGCCGGTGTGCCCCGGCGCGCAGCAGCTCGATCGCCATCGAGGGCACCACGAAGACCGTGCCGGCCCGGTGCCGGGCGACCAGCGCGGCGAACTCCTCGGCGTCGAAGCGTGCGGCGACGACGGCGGCCGGGCGGGCGGTCAACGCCTGGAGCAGCATGGTCTGGGCGGCGTTGGTGCCGATCGGGAAGGCGTGCACGAAGTGGCGGGAGTGGGCCAGTGCCCGGCGGCGCGGTCGCGGTGCCGCGCCGAAGGTCAGGTTCGCATGGCTGGCGGCCACCCCCCTGGGGGCGCCGGTGGTGCCCGAGGTGTGCACGATCTGGGCGAGGTCGCCGGGGCGCACCTCGACGTCGACCGGGCCACGCGCACCGCCGCGCCCGAGGTCACCGGCCGCCGCCGTCCACCAGGAGCGGGCCGGCGGCCGGCCGGTGGTGGGCGCGGATCCGGTGTCGGGCGGCGGACCGGCCCGGCCGTGCAGCACCCCGGTCGCGCCGCACCGGGCGAGCAGGTCGGCCGCCACGGGTCCGGTCCGGTCCGAGATCGGTACGGCGACCGCGCCGGCCGTGGTGACCGCCGCGTAGGCGACCGCGTAGTCGAGCCAGTCCGCCCCGCCGAAGACCAGCCCGATCCGGTCACCCCGGCGTACCCCCCGGCCCCGCAGGTCGTGCGCGCCCGCGTCGGCCCCGGCCCGCCACTGCCCGAAGGTCAGCGTGCCGACCCCGTCGAGGAGCATCGCGACCCGGTCCGGATCGTCGTCGGCCCGCGCCGCGAGCAGCTGCGGCACCGTCGTCGGGGGGTCAGTGCGCACCGGCACCGCCGACGGTGGCCGGTGCCAGCCCGAGCTGGTCGACGGCGCGGCGCACCGTCTCGCGCAGGTGCGGCGGGATCTGGCCGGCGAAGCGGGCGAGGTAGGCCCGGACGTTGTCCGGATCGTCGCGCAGGAAGAAGAAGTCCGTCGGCACCATGTGCCGGATGGCCAGCAGCGGTACCGGGCAGCGCAGCGCGGCGAAGTCCGGATTCCACAGCCCGCCCTTGGCCGGCGGGCCGGCGTGGAACTCGCCGAGCATCAGACCGTGCACGACGAAGCGCGCCTTGAGCCGCTCCTGGGTGAGGTCGACGACCTCGGGCACGTCGGCGGCGGCCAGGTCCGGGAAGACGATCAGGATCGTGGTGAACTGGGCGGCACCGCCACGGTGCCGGCTGAGGTCGAGCAGCCAGTCCCGGTGGTGGATCAGCAGTCGGTCCAGCTCGTCCGCCGGGTGTGCCCGGCCCGGCGCCACGGTGAGATAGAACGCGTTGCGGTCCAGCGACCCCTGCGCGTACGGGCAGACGTTGCCGGTTCGGCCGAGTTCGGGGTGCGGGCGGCACAGGTAATCGCGGGCCCACTCGAGGACCGCGCGCAGCGGCCGGACGTGTGCGCGTACCGGCGGGGGCAGCGGGTCCTGGTGCAGGTCCGCGACCTCGATCAGGGTGTGGCGGGCGTGCGCCGGGTGGGTCAGCATCTGGGCCCCTCGTCTGCGTACGCGCCCTGGGTGGTCCGGTAGCCGCCGACGGGCGACCCTGTCCGTGCGCGCTGGCAGTCACGCTAGTGAGCGGCACGACAATAAGTAAGTAGTCCTTACAGTTAAGTGGACTGTCCTAACAGTCGGGGTCGGGGTCGGGTGATTCCCCGAGGTCGACTTCCCTCGGCCCGGCCGGGCCGGGCAATGTCCACTGTGTGGTGACGACGCGCGACGAAAGGCCGCCGACCGTCACCGGACCAACCCGACAGCACAACTGTTAAGAGTATTGACAGTGCGCTCGGCGCGTTCCTACGGTGGTTCCGCGCCAACATGGAGATCGACTTACCGCGACGTGGGGTACGGGGCAGCGATGGCAAACCACAGCGCCGACTATCCGGTGGTGGTGACCGCCACCTTCGTCGCGGATCCGCTCGCCCCCACCTTCAGCTACTGGACCGCCGAGCTGGGCCTGCCGCACGACCTGGTCGTCGCACCGTACGGGCAGGTGCTGCAACACCTGCTCGATCCGCACGGCCCGCTGGTGCGGACCGGCCCCGGGGCCGATGTCGTGCTGGTCCGGCCGCAGGACTGGGCCCGCGACCGGCCGGCCGCACCGGCACCGCCCTCGGCCGCCGACGCCCCGCCGAGCCCCGACCCGACGCCCTCCGGGCACCTCCGGGCGCCGCTCGGCGCCGACGGCCGGGCGGCGGTCCGACGCGTCGCCGACGAGCTGGTCGAGGCGGTCGCCGGCAGCGCGCGCCAGCGGAGCGCGCCGTTGCTGGTGGTGCTCTGCCCGGCCAGCCCCGCGCTGCTGGCCGACCCGGCCGACGGCGGGTTCCTCACCGCCATCGAGGAGCGGATCGCGGCGGAGCTGCGCCGGATCCCCGGTCTGGGCGTGCTGACCACGGCCGACACCGTCGAGGCGTACGACCTGCCGCACCACGCCGACGACTACGCCGACGAGCTGGCCCGGATGCCTTACACCCCGGCCGGCTACGCGGTGCTCGGCACCGCCGTCGTCCGCCGGTTGCACGCGCTGCGCACGGCTCGCCCGAAGGTGATCGTGGTCGACGCCGACAACACCCTCTGGGACGGCGTGGTCGGCGAGGACGGGGTGGACGGCATCCGGATCGGCCCGCACCGCCAGGAGCTGCACCGGCTGCTGGTGCGGCAGCAGGAGGCCGGCGCCCTGCTCTGCCTGAGCAGCAAGAACAGCGAGGCCGAGGTACGCGAGGTCTTCCGGCGCCGCCCCGAGCTGGGGCTGGAGCTGAGCCAGTTCACCGCCCTGCGGGTGGACTGGCGGCCCAAGCACGAGACGCTGCGCGAGCTGGCCGCCGAACTCGACCTCGGGCTGGACAGCTTCCTCTTCCTCGACGACAGCCCGGCCGAATGCGCCGAGCTGCGCGCAGCCTGTCCCGAGGTGCTGGTGCTCAACCTGCCGGCGGGGGCCGCCCCGGCACTGTCCTACCTGCGCCACGTCTGGGCGCTGGATCGACCGGTGGTCACCGGTGAGGACCGGCTGCGTACCGAGCTGTACCAGCGGGAGAGCCGCCGTCGCGAGCTGCGGGCCAGCTCCGCCGGGCTGGCCGAGTTCGTCGCCGGGCTGCGGTTGGAGGTGCGCCTGACCCCGGCGACGTCCGGGCAGGCCGACCGGCTCGCCCAGCTCACGCAGCGCACCAACCAGTTCAACACCAGCACGGTACGGCGCACCGCCGCCGACTTCGCCACCGCCGACGAGCTGCGCTGGGCGGTCGACGTCTCCGACCGGTTCGGCGCGTACGGCCTGGTCGGCCTGGTGTCGCTGACCGTCGACGGCACCGCCCTGCGGGTCGACGACCTGCTGCTGAGCTGCCGGGTGCTGGGCCGTGGCGTGGAGCACCGGGTGATCGCCGCGATCGGCGCGGCGGCCCTGGAGCGGGGGCTCGACACGGTCGACGTCCCGGTCCGCAGGACCGCGCGCAACCAGCCGGCCCGGGACTTCGTGACCCGGGTGGCCGGCCCACCCGATTCGGCCACCGGCGTACACCGGATGCGTGCGGCCGACGCCGCGGCGGTCCGGTACACCCCGGAGCAGCCGGTGCCGGCCGGCCCACCCGCGCCGAACGGGCCGGCCGAGCCGAACGGGCCGGCCGAGCCGGACCGGGCGGCGGATGCGGCGGGGCACGCCGACCGGCTGGACCGGATCGCCCGTGAGCTGGCCACCGGCGCGGCACTGCACCGGGCGATCCTTACCCCGCCCCCCGATGCCGGACCGACCGCCGGGCCGGCCGACGCGCGGACGCCCACCGAGCTGGCCGTTGCCCGGCTCTGGGCCGAGGTGTTGGGCGTGGCACCGGTCTCGGTCTGGGACAGCTTCTTCGCCCTCGGCGGCCAGTCGTTGCAGGTGGTTCAGTTCATGGCCCGGGTACGCGCCGGCTACGGCGTCGAGCTGCCGGTGGACCTGCTGTTCACCACGGGCTTCACCGTCGCCCAGGCCGCGCACGCGATCGACGAGGTTCGTCCCGTGTCCGGCGTCGACATCGACCTGCTGATCGCGCAGGTGGAGGCGCTCTCCGACGACGAGGTCGCGGCGCTGCTCGCCGCCGAGGAGGCCTAGCCCGGCGCCATGGCGACCATGCTGCTCAGCACCCATGGCACGAACGGCGACGTGCTGTCGTTCGTGCGCCTCGGCGCGGAGCTGGCCGAGCGCGGCCACGACGTCACGATCGCCACCCACGCCAGGTACGCGCCGACCGTCCGGGCGGCCGACATCGAGCTGGTACCGATCGACACCGAGGACGAGTACGTCCGCTACCTGGCCGACGCCCGGGACATGCTCGACGCCCGGGTCGGCTCGCCGCGTCTGCCGGACCTGCTCGGTCACTACCAGCGCAACGATCTCTTCGGGCAGCTCCGCCGCGAGGTCGAGGCCGCGGTGGCCCGCCACCGGGCGGGCGCGACGGTGCTGGTCGGACGGCACACCTCGGGGCTGGCCACGCTGATCGCCGCCGAGTTGCTCGGCGCACCGAGCGTGTGGGTGGCGATGACGCCGGCGCAGCAGTTGCTGCTGCCGGTGCAGGTGCACCTGCACCGGTCCGCGCTGGCCGCCGGCATCGACGCGGTACGCGCGGACTTCGGGTTGGCTCCGGTCGACGACTGGGCGGCCTGGATGAGCGGCGCGGACCGACAGCTCGGACTCTGGCCGCGCTGGTTCGACAAGGCCGGCCCGCCGACGGTCGAGGCCGTCGAGCCGGTCGGCTTCCTGCTCAACGACGCCGCCGAGTCGGGCGACCTGCCGCCGGAGGTGGAGCGGATCCTGGCCGATCCGAGCGGACCGCCGGTGCTGGTCGCCGCCAGCTCCGGACAGATGCTCTGGGAACCGTTCTACGCCGCCGCGCTGTACGCCTGCCGGCGCGTCGGCCGGCCGGTCATCCTGGTCAGCCCGCACCTCGACGCGCTGCCCGACCCGCTGCCCGCCGGGGTGAGGTGGTTTCCCCGGCTGCCCTACCGTGACCTGGTGCCCCGGGTCGCGGCGGTGATCCACCACGGCGGCATCGGCACGCTCGGCCGCTGTATCGCCGCCGGGGTGCCGCAGGTGGTGCTGGCGCACAGCTTCGACCAGCCGGACACCGGGGCCCGGTTGCAGCGCTGCGGGGTGGCCCGCTTCCTCCCGTCCACCCGGTGGGCTCCCGAGACGGCCGCCGAGCTGCTCACCGAGGTGCTCACCGACGCCCGTTACGCCGAACGCAGCCGACGGTTCGGCGCCACCGTGGACCCGACGACCACCGCCACCCGGGCCGCCGAACGGATCGAGGCGCTGCTGGCACCATCGCCGGAACCCGTCGACCGGTAGTGGCGCAGGGCCCGGTCTGCCCGACCGGCTCCCGGTGGTGTCGTCCGGGCGCGGCCGGTGCGGGTCACCGTCGAGCTGCAACCGATGGACACCGAAATGCGGCTGCTACGCCACGAACACTGCACTACGGTGCTCCGATGCAGGCATATGAGACTCAGCGGGCAACACGGGCAGCCATATCGAGCGCCTCCTGTCTCGGCCTAACCGCCCACGACGCCGCTGTCCTGCAGAACTCCAACACGCTCACCCTGCGTTTGCAGCCCTGCGACGTGCTCGCCCGGGTGGCCTCGGCCGCGCACCAATGCGCCCAGCTTGAAGTGGATGTCGCTCAGCGGCTGGCCAAGGCCGGAAGCCCGGTGGCTGCGCTCGAGTCGCCTCACGTCTTTGTCCGAGGCGACTACGTTGTTACCCTCTGGGCCTACTACGAACCGGCGACTACTCAGCCGATCCCCAACGCGGAATACGTGGGCGCGCTCGAACGTCTGCACGCCGGAATGCGCGAAATCGACTTGCCCACCCCGCACTTCACGGACCGGGTTTCCGCGGCCCAGATTCTGGTGGCCGACCCCGCCCGAACGCCGGAACTGGCTGACGCGGACCGGGTCTTCCTCGCGAGCACGTTGGACCGCATGCGACGAGCGGTCGGTGAGAGCGGTCGGCCGGAGCAGCTCCTGCACGGCGAACCCCATCCGGGCAACCTGCTCTCCACCCGGACCGGCCCTCTTTTCATCGACTTCGAGACATGCTGCCGGGGGCCGATCGAGTTCGACCTGGCCCACGCGCCCGACGAGGTCGGGGACCACTACCCGGGTGTCGATCACCAGTTGCTCCGGGATTGCCGCACTCTCACGCTGGCGATGATTACAGCGTGGCGCTGGGATCGCGACGACCAGCTCCCCGACGGCCGCCGGCTCGGCATCGAGTGGTTGCGCCAACTCCGGAAAGCAACGGTCAATCTGGATGGGCAAGCCGACTCGCGTTAGCGACTGGACGGCTGACGGTCCTGTTCCGGTTCGATCAGATACAACGGGACAACAGCCGAGCGGACGTCCCGGCCTGACCCTGCCGGACCTCGCCGCGCACCTGCGCGGCGTTGACGACCCTGACGCCCAGCGCTGGCCGCATGACGCCCGGCTGCTGCGGGCCCTCGTCGCCCCCAGAGACGAGGACGTCGGCCCGCTCACTGCTGCGCTACGCCGCGCACTGGGACCCGTACCAGACATAGATCGAACTGGCCTCCGGGCCCCGAGGACGTACGTGTCACCGTCGTGCCGGTACGTGCGATCATGCCGCTGTGGTGGATCAGTCGGTCAGCGTGTTGTGGTCGCGGCCGTTGCATCTGAGGTCGGGCCTGCAGGCGATGGCGGTGGCGGCCGGTTCCCTCGTCGTGGCGGAGCGGCACTCGCGTCTGGTCCGGCTGGACCCGCACAGCGGGGCGCGGTTGTGGGAGCAGCGTGTCGAGGATTGCTGGGGCACGGCCGTCATCGCGGGTGAGCGCTGCCTCTACCTGAGTCAGGCAGGTGTCCTGCACTGCTTCGACCTGGGCAGTGGACTGCGGTTGTGGTCGACGCCCGGCCTGACTCGGCGGTACCACGTCAGCGTCTGCGGTGCTGTTGTCCTGTCGGGAGGGTGGCGCGGTTACCACCCGTTGACGCGGGTGGCTCTCGCCGACGGCAGGTGCCTGCCGTTCGACGACGGCGCGGTTGCCGGGGTCGGTCCAGTTGCCTGGCCGCAGCCGGTCCGGTGGAGGCCCGACGGTGACGGGGCCGCCGATGCGGTGCTCGTCGCAGGCAGCGGTCTGCCGAAACTACTGGTGATGGCCGCCTCCGGGGCCGTTCTGGGGGAGTGGTCGCTGCCGGAGCCGGTGGTCGTCTCCGATGCTGGCGGCAGCTATGGAGTCAGCGACGATGGCCGTGTCACGTTTCTCAGTGGTCGATGCACGGTCATGGTTTTTCATCCGGCGAGCGGTGTGCGGGTAATGTGGCGCCACGAGCGTGATCTCCGCCCACCCACGCCGATCCTCTACGAGGACACGCTGTGGCTCGTCGATGACGCGGGTATCGCGGTCGTCGATCTGGTGCATGGTGCGGTCACCGACGTACGGCATCTACCGCAGGGCGTTGTCCGCGCCTCGGCTCCGGTGTCCGGCGGCGTGCTGTTCGCCTTCGCGGACGGTTCGCTGGTCACCATCGACCGCGCCGGCAACGTCGTCGCCCGCACCCGGCTGTCGGCGCGGGTCGGCCGGCTGGTGCCCGGAGTCAATGGTCTGACGCACGCGATCGGCGAAGGCCACCTCGTCACGCTCGACATCGCGGGGTGATCCCGCGCCGAACAGCTCCGACTCCGGGTACTTCATGTTCCCCGCGCACGCACGGCGAGGACTGAAGTGGTTGCTGTCAGACGGGCATGGATCCGCAAGGCCGGGCGGAGTCGACGCCATGAAGGCATTCCAAGGTCAGCCGAGGACCAATGTGCCGGCACGAGCAGTGCGCACCCTCATGGCAGGGGTGCAGGGCCGGCTCCATCCAGTTGCCACCGCGTGCTGACGACCCGCCCGTGGTCGGCCGGCCGGACGGTGTGCGCCTGCAGGTGCAGCACCATCCTGTCCAGGACCTGCCTGCCGGCCTCGGTGGTGAGGTCGAGCTGATACTCGTGGCCGAGCGGCGGCTCGTGGTCATCGGGGCGGAACAGGGCGTCGACGGGGACGCCCCGAGCGGTCAGGACCTCGGCGAGGAGCAGCTCGGATACGTCGACGTCCGGACCACCAGACGCTACGACCACGGCGGACACCGCCTCGCCCCGGCCCCCGAAGCCGATGTGGTCCGCAAGCTCCACGGCGTGCCGTGGTCACGCGGCTCCGAGCGGTCTGGCCGCCATGGTCCCGCCCACCAGACGGTGTTCCGACGCGGTGAGGTCCGGTTCGCCGACGGTCGCCGCCCATGCCTCGGCGTCGTCGCGGGGGAGGTAGCCGATCGCCCGGCCCCCGGCGGCCGACCACCAGCGACGGGTGTTCGCCGAGACACCCCAGACGAGATGCCAGCCGTCAGCGGTGATCGACGCCTCCACCAGCCGCGCCGCGTCGTCCGGGGAGAGCCACACCGACAGGTCGCGCGGGTCGACGGGCCGCTCGGTGCACGACCCGATGCGCAGGCAGACGACGTGGATGCCGTACCGGTCGTGGTACAGCCTGCCCAGCGCCTCCATCGTCGCCTTGCTCCAGCCGTAGTAGGAGTCGGGGCGGGGCGGTACGTCGTCGGGCAGGCCCTCCGGGCCGGCGTCGCGGCGCTCGTACAGCCCGGCCGCGTGGTTGCTCGAGGCCAGCACCACCCGGGGCACCCCGTTGCGGTGCGCCGCCTGTAGCACCCGTTCGGTGCCACGGACGTTGACGGCGAGCACGTCCTCGAACGGGGCTTCGCCGGCCAGCCCACCGAGGTGCACGACCGCGTCGACGCCCTGGCAGGCCCGGTCGACCGCCGTCGCGTCGGTGACGTCGAGCGCCTCGACGCCCGCTGCGGCCCGCACGTCGGTGAGGCGCAGCTCGTGGTGACCCAGCCGATGCCGCAGCATCTGCCCGATCGATCCGGATGCGCCAGTCACGAGTACCACTGCCATGCCGCTTGTGTGCCCGCGTCGGTGGCATCTCATGCGCCCCGATCGACAGTCGAGGACGGCCCGTTCGTCGTGGAGGTCGGCCGGTGACGGGCGGACCGACCGGTGGGGAGTTCGCTGAAGGAGTTTGCCGATCCCGGGCACCGAGCACCACTACCGGGCTGATGGTGGGCGGGTGCTGGTGCGGGTTTCGGGAAGGTGAAGCCGTCGCGAGCCGAGAGGATAGAAGCGGCTGTGGCCGGCGGTGGGGGAGCGCTGATGTGTCTGCTGACGGCAGGTCGCGCCTGCGGCTACCAGGAGAGCCTCCGTGTCGGAGTGGCCGCCTCGGACAGCCCAGTCGAGCGGCGACAGGCCGCTGCCATGGTCCTCGCGAAGGTTCGGATCCGCGTCCTGCGCGAGAAGTTCGCGTACGACGTCCGTGTGTCCCCAGGCCGCGGCCCCCGTCAACGGAGTGCCCTCGTCGCCGTGTCCGCTCTCGACATTCGGGTCCGCGCCGGCATTCAGGAGGATCCGCACAGCCGCAGGTGTGTTCTGCACCGAGGCTAGGTAGAGGGGTGTGGTGCCATCGCGGTCTGCCGCATTCGGGTCGGCACCTGCACGCAGAGACGTCAGCACGGCCGCAAGGTCGTCACGCAGCAGCGACGCCATCAGGCGGGAGGTGAGCTTCTTGCGCTGCCGGACGTTCATCCTCGTCAGGGTAAGCGCTCGGTTCGTCACGACCGGCCCTGCGCACGGCTTCCGGCATCCTCGCATGCCGCGATCCGCCCGCACCGGCTCGTGGCACATGAGAGCGTCGGCGGGCCGAAGTGAACGAGCATGTTCGATTCCTTGACAGCCCAGATGGGATCGCTAACACTTGTTCGCAACAAGAACGTAACGAGTAGACCACCATGCTCTTACGCGAGCGTGACGCGTCGGAGCTGCCCCGAGCGGCCGATCATCCACTGTCAGAACAAGGGAAATCCCGCCGTCCACGCTCCGATCATGTTATCGCTCACATCGATGATCAGTGCCAGGGGAGTCGTGTCGACCACCCGGTCGTCTCAGCCGGCCTCAAGGGCACCGGCCACCACTCCGTGATTCGGGCACCCGGCAGCGACACCTGGTACGTCCGCCCACCACCGGTTCGTTGTGCCCGCCGGTGACGGCACCAACCGGGAGACCGCCATCGACCGGATGGAGTTCGACACCGACGGCACCATCCGCCCCGTCGTACCGACCCTCCAGCTGGCTGGCAAACCACCCCGCGCAAAGGAGTAGGACCATGTCGAGAGTCCTCGCCCGGCTCTGTGCGGTCGCGGTCGCCGCGTGCCTGCTGTTCACCACCTGGTCGGCGGCGACACCGAAGGAGGCGGCCGCGCTGGATCCGACCGTCGGCTACCTGATGGCGCACTTCACCGGCGAGTCGTCGACCGACCAGCAGATCCACCTCGCCCACAGCACCGACGGCCTTCGCTGGACGGACCTGAACAACGGTGGGCTCGTGCTGCGGTCCACCGTCGGCACCCGCGGCGTCCGCGACCCCGCCCTGGTCCGCTCGCCCGGCGGCGACCGGTACTGGATCGTCGCCACGGACCTGTGCATCGGCTGCGGCCAGGACTGGTCCACCGCGATCAACAACGGCAGCCGCAACCTCGTCGTGTGGGAGTCCACCGACCTGGTCAACTGGTCGGCGCCGTGGCTGCTGAACGTGGCCGGAGTGATTCCGGACGGACGCAACGCCTGGGCTCCGGAGGCGATCTGGAACCCTGCCACCGGCGACTACGTCCTCTACTGGGCGACGAACGTCCCGCTCAACGGGGTGACCAAGCACCGCATCTTCTACGCGCGCACGACGAACTTCCGCACCATCACCACCCCGCACATCTACGTCGACCGGCCCGGCAGCCAGGAGATCATCGACACCCAGATCGTCGAGGTGCCGGCCGGAGTCGGCGCCTACCGCTACGTCCGGGCCTCCCGCGACGGCCAGATCGCCATCGAAGGCAGCAACTCCATCCTCGGCGCCTGGACGAACCTCGGAAACCTGTCCGGCATCGGGCTGACCGGCTCCCAGGTCGAGGGCCCGATGTGGATGAGGTTCAACACCCGCAACGAGTGGGTTCTCTACCTTGACCAGTACGCCAGCGGGCGCGGCTACCTGCCCGTCCTGAGCACCAACCCGTCGAGCCCGGCCAGCTTCCGGCTGCCGACGGCCGGCTCGTACGCCATGGGCGGCACCAAGAAGCGGCACGGTTCGATCCTCAACCTGACCGCCGCCGAACAGAACCGCGTGCTCGCCCGCTGGCCCGCCAGCGCGGTCAACCGGATCCAGTCGTACAACCTCCCGGACCGGTACGTGCGGCACGCCGACTACGACGCTCGCATCGACGCGAACGTCAGCCCCGCCCAGGACGGCCAATGGCGGCTGGTGCCCGGCCTGGCCGGCTCCGGCACCGTCTCCATCCAGTCGGTCAACTACCCGGGCTACTACCTGCGCCACTACGGGTTCGACTTCCGGCTGGAAGCCACCGACGGCACCGCCACCTTCGCCGCCGACGCCACCTTCCGGCAGGTCGCCGGCCTCGCCAACTCCTCGTGGACGTCGTTCCAGTCCTACAGCCACCCGGACCGCTACCTCCGCCACTACGACTACCTGCTCCGGCTGGACCCGATCACCGACGCGCAGAGCCGCGCCGACGCCACCTTCCGCGTCACCAGCTGAACCGGCCCTGGACAGCCTCCGCCGGACGAGGTTCCGGCGGCGCGAGGCCAAGGCCCGCCCGATCGCCCGAGAGTGAGGAGACACCATGAGGTTTCGGAAGGAGCGGAACATCCGGTCGGTGCGTCGGCTGCTGATCGCCCTGGTGGCCGCGATGACCGGGATGGTTGGCGTCGTCGTCACGTCTGCGCCGGCCACTGCCGCCACCAACCACTTCCGCGGCATGAACTGGGCCGTGTTGGGAGACAACTTCAGCACCGGCCCGCTCGTCGTGCAGGGCCTGAGCTCGTCCGACAGCAACGCGACGGTGCGGGCCAAGGCCAATGCCCTCTACGACGACATGGCCTCCACCATGGGGGTCAACACCGTCCGACTGCCCATCAACACGCACACGGTGGGGACGACGTGGTGGAACGCCTACCGGGGCGCCATCGACGCCGCCACCGCCCGCGGGTTCAAGGTCATCCTCGCCTACTGGGAGGACGGCGCCGCCTCCGGCGGCAGGATCACGAACCTCGCCGCCTGGAACACCATGTGGTCCACGGTGACCAACACCTACGGCTCGAACACCAACGTCTACTTCGAGCCGATGAACGAGCCGCACGGTTACAGCTCCGCGGAGTGGCGCGACGTCGCGGCCAACTGGCTCAGCTACCACCACTCGGCGGTGCCCGGCCGGGTACTCGTCGGCGGCACCGGCTACAGCCAGGACCTGCGAGACATCTGCAACGACACCCGCTTCACCTCGACGCTGCTCTCCTTTCACCACTACGCCTTCTTCTACAGCCCGATGACCTACGACGCCTTCCGCAGCCACATCCAGACCCGCCTCGGCAACTGCGCCTCCCGAGCGGTGGCGACCGAATTCGGCGCGCCCATGAACGACGGCCGCAACTACGCCGACGCCAACAGCACCGACAACTTCGTCCGCCACGTCCGCGCCATGGCCCAGGTCATGCGCGACAACCAGATGGGCGGCACCTACTGGCCCGCCCTCGGCGGCAAGCCCGGCAGCATCGGCTACGACTGGTACTCCATGTTCTCCTTCAGCGGGAGCGGCACCGACCTCAACCTGACCGTCCGCAACACCTCCGGCGCCGACCGGGTCCGCTATGGATGGGGCGACACCATCGGCGGGGGCCCGACGACGCCTCCGCCGTCGACGGGAACGTTCTACCGGATCGATGTGCGGCACAGCGGCAAGGCCATGGACGTCCAGCAGCCGAACACCGACAACGGTGCACGCGTCGGCCAGTACACGTACGGCGGCAGTGCGTGGCAGCAGTGGCAGTTCCAGGACGCGGGCAGCGGCTACTGGCGCATCGTCAGCCGACACAGCGGGAAGTGTCTCGACGTCGTGAGCGCTTCCACCGCCGACGGCGCGGAACTCGTCCAGTACACCTGCGGCACCGGCACCAACCAGCAGTTCGAGATGGTCGCCAACGGCAGCTACTTCCAGCTCCGGGCGCGACACAGCAGCAAATGCGTGGACGTGCCGGCCGCATCGACCGCGGACGGCGTGATCCTCAAGCAGTATCCGTGCAACACCGGCACCAACCAGCAGTGGTCGCGCACGGCCGCCTGACGGTCGTCACCACGGATCCACGCTGCGGCGCACCGCCGCCGCATCCGCCTGCGCGGTCGGCGGTCGCGCGAACGGCACCGCATCGGACATCGGCGCATACCGTCGCTGGTCGGACGGATTCTCCCGAGTGGGTCGGAGCCCGGGTCATCCCCGGTGGGGAGACCGATATGGGTCCACAGACCGACGTTTCCAGGTGGCGGCCCGGGGCACCATGGGCAGCAGTTACGTCACACGGGAGGCGACATGCACCTGTCACGCCGCAGTTTCCTGCTGGCCACCACCGGTACGGCACTCGCGACGCCCCTGCTGGCCGGTGCCGGCCCGGCACTCGCGTCCGGCCGTCCGCCCGCCGGGTCGCTGCCGGACGCGGCGCTCACCGCCGACCTGCGCGCGATCACCGAGGCCGGCATGCCCGGTGTGTTCGCCGAGGCGCGGCACGGACGGGACCGGTGGCGGGGCGCCAGCGGAGTGGCCGACGTGACGACCGGTCGACCGGTGCTGCCCGGGTTCCAGCACCGAGTCGGCAGCATCACCAAGACCTTCGTGGCCGCCACGCTGCTGCAACTCGTCGGTGAGCGCCGGATCGCGCTGGACGCCCCGATCGGCCGGTACCTTCCGGAGTTCGCGGTCGCCGGAGTGACCGTCCGGATGCTGCTCGACCACACCAGCGGAATCAGCGACTACGACCACGTCATCTTCGCCACCCCGGAAGACATCGAGCGGCACCGCTCCACCACGTTCACGCCGCGCCAACTCGTCCGGGCCGGCCTCGGTCAGCCGCCGACCGGGGCACCGGGCGCGGCCTTCTCCTACTCGAACACCAACTACATCCTGGCCGGGCTGATCATCGAGCGGGTCACCCGCCGGTCCGCCACCGACGAGGTGTACCGGCGGATCCTCCGGCCGCTCGGGCTGCGGCAGACGTACTTCCCCGGCCTGCGTCCCCGGATCGCCGGCCCGCACAGCAGGGGCTACGTCCCGTGGTACGAGGGCGAGCTGCGCGACTTCAGCGTCAGCAACATGTCCTGGGCCTGGACGGCCGGGGCGCTCGTCTCGACCATGGCCGACCTGAACACCTTCTTCCGGGCGCTGCTCGGTGGCCGGCTGCTCCGCCCGGCCGAACTGGCCGCGATGAAGACCACCGTGCCGTTCGACCCGGCCCAGCCGGAGGCCGCCGGCTACGGGCTCGGCCTCTACCGGATGACCTGGCCCACCGGCGACGTCTGGGGGCACGACGGCCTGGTCTTCGGACACAGCGCCATCTCGCTGCACACCCCGGACGGTCGGCGGCAGGTGAGCCTCGCCCAGAACGTGACGCACTACGCGCTGCCCGGCACGCCGGACCCGATCGGCGAGGCGGTCGGCACGTTCCTGAACACGGCTCTGGTCGGTGAGAGCGCCGTCGCGGCGCGGACCGCCACCGCTGCCCGGGTGCCGGCGGTCGTCCCAGCGCCGGGCGCACCGACCCTGGTCAGGCCACTGCCGCAGCGCTGACGCCGTCGCCCGGCAGCCGCGACCGGACACCGTACGCCGGTCGCGGCTGCCGCACGGCCGGGCCGTGGCGTTCCCGCGACGCCGGAACGCGCCGCCCGGGTGCCCGGCTACCGAGAGCGGCGTCGACGATGACGCTCTCGTGCTCGCCACTGAATGACAGGGTCGCGCGAACCTCGATCGGCCAGATGAACCGTAGCGAGCGGGCCACCCCTGCCCGGCCCACGCTGCGTGGCCTTGTTCGCGCGCAGGGGGACAGGCGGCCTACCGCGGGCTGGTCGGCGATGGGCAGGTGCTCCCGGCGTAGGCGAAGAGGGAGTCGGTTGCACTCGCCCGGATCGATCGGTGCCGGGACAGTGAGTCGGTGCCGGTGATCGGGGCCGAGGCCAGCGGGTCCGGGTGCACCGGGCAGGCGTCGATGCGGTCGACCAGCCACACCTGTTGTCCGCTCGGGCCGGTGCCGAGACTGAAGGACAGGCTCAGGGCGGTGGTGCCGATGTACCGCGGCACCGGCACCTCCTCCGGTGGGCGGGTCAGGCAGGACGGGGTCGCCTCGACCAGCCGGACGTCGATCACCGTGACGCCGCCCGGCGCGCCGCTCACCCGCACCGTCGAGCGCTGCGGGCGTACCTCGATCCGCTGCGGGTCGTCCCAGAAGCCCGCCGGTAGCCCGGAGGCTTCCGGCGTGGGCGTGGGTGGGTCGGTCGGCAGTACCGCCTGGCAGGACCGGACGGCCCGGTTCGCCGTGCGGAGGGCGGCGGCGTGGTCGTCGTCGCGGTGCAGCGCGCTGAGGTACGGTCCGACGTCGCCGCCGGGCAGTTGGGCGCCGAGCAGGACGAACAGCCGGTCCAGGTAGGCGTCGACCAGTGCCGGGCCCGGGCGGACCTCGTCGGCCGGTATGGAGAGCAGATGCCGCAGTCCCACCGGGCAACGGCTAGCGAAGGACGGCATGTTGATCACCATTGCCGCGGCGGAGACCGGGTCGTTGCACGCCCGTTCGAACAGCGCCTGCTCCTCCTGACGCTGCTGCTGCTCCAGCGAATCGGACCGCCGCTCGATGTACCAGGTGGCCGTCGAGGCCAGGCCGAGGAGGGCCGTGGTGAGCACGGCGGCGACTGGCCGGACGGGCCGGCCACCCGGGCGGTCGCCGCGGGAACCGGACGGGGCGTTTCCGGTGTCGACGCTGCGGCCTGCGTCACCCATGTCCGACCCCCTGATCGTCGCGCCCACAGCAGCAAGGGCTTTCTGATGTCACCTCGGGTGACGTGCAGTCGGCAAGAGAGGAGAACGTTGCGCGAAGGTCCCAGCCGAAGCTGGGCTCGATACTACGTCGGCAGCGGCGGCCACGACGGCTGACGTGCGGGTCGTTGGTATTGAGATGTTTCTATCACTGCTACGTGTTCGGCTGGGTTGAGCGATCGCACCGCGCCGTCGCGATCTCACGGTCGGCCGTCATCATCCGGCCACTACAGAGCCGGTGACGCGGTAGCGTGCGCCAGTGGATTGGGACGCCTTCGAGACGGCATGGCATGACAGCGGATGCCAGGCCCTAACCGATCTCGCTGCGGCGCATCCGGACGAGCGGCTCTACGCCGCGGCCTTCCACCTCTTCTACAGCGACGACATCGAAATCCTCCCGCCGGCTCTCGCCGCCAACACCGAGGCTGCGGTGCACCGGAACCACGGATACTCCACGCGGTTCGCCCCGCCGGAATGGCGGTGGGACGTCCTGGACGCCGTGAGCGAGGCGATGCGGCCGTGGTACCACCACCTCACCGAGGAGTTCCTCGCGCCCGTCGGCACCGACGCCGAACGGGGCGAGGCGGCGGGCGCACTCGAGGTGGCACACGACGGCGCCATCGCCCGAGTCTGCAGGGCGATGACCGCGACCGCTCGCCAGGGCGGCATCCACCGCTTGCTTCCGGCCACCTTCGTCGTCGTCGTCCTCGACGGTCAGCGCGGGGACGCGCAGGCCGATCTGATCCGGGCGAGCGTCGATGCGCCGGTGCTCGCAACCGTCCCCGACCTGGTCGAGTACCTGGAGGAGTTCGAGCAGACGTGACCTCCAGCCGCTTCAACGGCCGACCTCGCCGGTGCGGATGACCGAGGCGGGCGGCAAGCATCCCGGTCCGCTGACCACAACCCCGGGGAAGACGCGTCAGAAGCTGCTCTCGCGCAGCCAGGCGCGAAGACAGCGAATCTACCAACCACGGCTGGAGCGCTAACCGGCAATCGTCCAGATCGCCAGTGCCGGCAGGGTCAGTAGGTAGGCGATGCCGCAGGACCGGAACGCTCTGTCCGTGGCGCGACCGGACGGCCCACGACTGCCGGTGAGCACCTGTAGCGGACTTGCGGATGTGTTGTCGCCGCCGTCTTCGAAAACCAACGCACACACCAGGAGCAGGACGTCGGCCGCGATGAGCAGGGGCCAGGCAGACTGTGGAGCGGAGAATCCGGCGTAGATCAGCGGCCCCAGCACGATCGCGGGCACGATGCCGAGCGACAGGGCGCTCACGATGGCCGCGATGATGGCGAACCAGCCGAAGGCTGTCAGTCGCAGAAGCACAGCCAGTCCGACGACCGCGATCTGGATCAGTCCCATCGACACCGCAGTCACCCTTCCCCGAACGCATCACGTACGGCGAGCTGGTCAAACCTCACCCGCACGTTCCTCGGCGCGGCGTCCCCCCTGGTCTGTACCTTCAGAGTGGCTGTCGGGCCGGGAGTGTCCTCGACGATGACCACGTCCGTCGTACCGGCCGGCAGATCGGCCGGCCATCCCGCATCGTCGGTCGGCTCACTGGTCAGTAGTCGCGCGGCACGTCCGTTCAAGCCCGTGTCGGTGGCCCGCACTGGCCGCCACCCCGTCAACGCTGGCCTCGTCGACTGTCTGACGGGCGCACGCCGGTGAGGCGTGGCCGTGGATCAGCACTGACCGGATAGGACCAGGTTTGAGGTTCCCATGTCTCCGTCAATTCCGCTGCTTCACCATTCGCCATCGGTATGCCTTACCCTCGTACCGCGAATCATGTGCCGGCCCCGACCGAAGCGCCGGAGCCTATCCGCCACGGTCTGCGGCACCCCGCAGCACCCACTCTCCACCATCGCTGTGGAGGCGACGACGAGCGTCCCGTCGACTGGCAGCGGCAGCACGTAGGCGATCCGGCACGTCTTCGCCGACTCCGGATTCGCCGGCCGTCTGGTCGACTGGGCCCGCGACACCCTCCCGACGTCAGTCGCGGGCGGGTGACCATCCGTCGGCGACGAGTCGGGAGCCGTCGCCACCCTCGCCCTGGAAGAGCAATCCGTTCCGGTCCGTAGCGATGATCTGGTCGACGTAAACCCCGCGGCCCTGGCTGGAGCCATCGGTGGTGCTGCTCCAGCGCAGGTGGGTCGCCTGGTCGGGCAGCTCGACCGTGACCTGCCACCAGACCCGGCCGCCGTAGCCGGTGACCGTGCCGTCGCTGGTCCACCGTCGGTTCCCCTGGTGGAGCAGCATCCGCCCCGGAGCCCAGGTGTGCCCTCCGTCCGTGGAGACCTCGAACCGGGCGCTGTCGTAGCGGGGCTCCGTGTCGTACCACAGCAGGAAACGCGCCGTCCCGCCCCGCGCCGCCCGGCGCAGCGGTGCGGTGAGTGTGTTCGTCGCGAGGTCGCGCGGGTCGGCCCGCCAGGCCTCGCGTGACCGGGGGCGCACCGGCATCGCCTCGGCGAGTCCGCGCGCGACCGCGCGTCGGGCGATGTTGTTGCTGCCCCAGCCGCGGTCGGGGTGCACCCGGTTGCTGAGCAGGATGACGAACGAGTGGGAGAGCGGGTCGATGACGACGGACGTGCCGGTGAAGCCGGTGTGCCCGAACGTCACGGGGGAGGAGAGCCCCATCATGTACCAGTGCTTGTTCAGCTCGAAGCCGAGTCCACGGCGGCTTTCCGGATCGGCCGACTCCAGCCGTGCGTTGTAGTTGACCAGCATCGCCCGCACCGTGTCGTCCCGCAGGATCCGCTGCCCACGGTACGTACCGCCATTGAGTAGGGCCTGGCAGAGGAGGGCGAGGTCCGCCGCCGTGGAGAAGATGCCGGCATGCCCGGCCACGCCCCCGAGCGACCAGGCGTTCTCGTCGTGCACCTCGCCCCAGACCATGCCGCGCCCGGCGTACGGCTGGTACTCGGTCGCGGCGATCCGCGACCGCAGCTCCGGCCCCGGGTTGTAGCCGGTGTCGGTCATGCCGAGCGGCCCGGTGATGCCGTCCCGGACCAGGTGGGCCAACGGTCGGCCGGTCACCCGTTCCAGCAGTACGCCGAGTGTGATCAGCCCGAGGTCGGAGTAGACGTACCGGGTGTCGGGCGGCGCCGTGAGCGGCGTGGCGAGCGTGGCGGCGATCCGCTCGGCCGGCGTCGGGTACTTGCTCCACAGCGCCGTGAAGGCGGGCAGCCCCGAGGTGTGGGTGAGCAGCATGCGTACGGTGACGGCCTCCTTGCCGCCGGCCGCGAACTCCGGAACGTACCGGGCGACCGGAGCGTCCAGGTCCACCCGTCCCCGCTCGACCAGCTGCATGGTGACGATCGCGGTGAACAGCTTCGACACCGACGCCATGTCGAAGATGGTGTCGGGCCGCATCGGGATCTGCTGGTCGGCGGGAAGCTCTACCCCGACCAGTCCGGGTGCCGGTCCGACGGCGGCGTACCGTACCGCCGTTCCCACCGCGGCGTGCTGCACGATCACACCGTCCTTGGCCGCCAGGGCCACGGCACCCGCGTACGTGGGATGACCGGGATGGTCCGGGGTCGGCTGCAGGTAGGCCGCCAGCTCGGTGGGGAGGCGATCCACCTCTTCGGGAGTCAGGCCGACCTCGCGGGCGCTGCCGGGCCGCAGCGTGTCGTCACGGAACCGGATGTCGGCGGGGGTGACGACCGGCGGTCCGGACTCGGCCGAGGGCGGCGCGGCGGTGACGGGCGCCCCGGTGGCGGGCATCGCCGCGCCCAGGAGAGCCACGGTCACGCCGAGCGCGACCGTGCGGCGGAGCAGCGGGCGGGAGGACGCGGTGGCTCTCCTCCCCGTATTGGTGCCGAGCGCTCCCGCACCGACCACGTCGGTGGAGCGGTTCCTACGCGGCATGCGTCGCCTCCTACCAGGTCAGGCCGTGGCCGTACGGGTAGAGCACGGTTCCCGCGCCCTCGGCCGTGGGGATCGTGACGGGCAGCCGCCCGCTCGGGGACAGCTCGCCGTGCAGCGCGCGGACGAGGGCGTCCATCGCCGCGACGGTGTACGAGTAGGTCGCCAGGTAGGTGGTCGCACCCGGCAGGTACGCGATGTCGTACGGGTCCCGGACCGCTACCACCACCACGGGTTTCCCGGTTTCCACCAGTGCCGCGACGAGGCGCCGCTGGGTGCCACGTGGGTCCGTGACGACGTCGTCCCACGCCTTGTTCACCAGCACGACGGTGAGATCATGGTTCGCTGCCGTGGCGGCCGTCGCGGCGATCAGCGCGTCGGACGGTAGGGTCGCGGGCTGGGCAGTGGCTCGGGCACCGCGGGCGGTGAACCCGCCGGCGAGCGCCGCGATCGGCGTGAAGGCGGCACTGTTCCAACCAGTGACCAGCACCGACCGGTTCGCACGGGTCAGCGGCAGCAGACCGGCGTCGTTGCGCACGGCGGTGAGGGTCGGGTCGGTCACCTGGGCGACGGCGGCGACGTGCTGGGGCGCGCCGACCGTCCGTACCGCCTCGTCGACGTCGGTCAGTGGCGATCCGGCCAGCCCCTGCCGGTACTTCATGGCGAGGATGCGCCGGACCGACTCGTCGATGCGCCGCTCGGTGAGCTCGCCGGTGGTGACGGCCCGTAGTACCGCGTCCCGCGCCAGCCGGAGGTCCGGCGGCATCAGGAGCTGGTCGGCGCCGGCCTTGAGGGCCAACACCGGCACCCGGTCATCGCCGTACTTCTGTCGCACGGCGGCCATGTTCAGCGCGTCGGTGACGATGACTCCCCGGAAACCGAGTTCACCGCGCAGCACACCGGTGAGAATCGTCGGCGACAACGTGGCGGGGTCGCCGGAGGGATCGAGCGCGGGCACCACGATGTGGGCGGTCATGATCGAATCGACACCCGCGGCGACCGCCCGCCGGAACGGCGGCGCGTCGATCCGGTCCCACTCCGCCCGGCTGTGGTCGATCACCGGCAGGCCGGTGTGGCTGTCGTCCGCCGTGTCGCCGTGGCCGGGGAAGTGCTTCGCCACCGATGTCACGCCGGCGCCCTCCTCGAACCCGGCGACCTGGGCGGCGGTCAGCTCAGCCACCAGGGCGGGGTCGGCGCCGAAGGACCGTACGCCGATCACCGGGTTGTCCGGGTTGATGTTGACATCGGCAATCGGTGCGTACGGCTGGTGGATGCCGACCGCCCGCAGTTCCCGCCCGGTGATCTCCGCCGCCGTGTACGCGGCTCGGGGCGACCGCCCGGCGCCGAGGGCCATCGACCCGGGGAACTGCGCCGCGGGGGCCGGCATCCGCAGCACCACGCCCTGTTCCTGGTCGGTGGAGACGAGCAGTGGCACGCGACCCTTGGCGCCGTCACCGAGAGCGGCCCGCTGGAGCCCGTTGGAGAGGGTGGCGATCTGGCGGGGGCTGTCCAGGTTGTGAGACCAGGAGAAGTAGATGACGCCGCCGAGGTGGAATCGATCGACGACCTCGGCCGGCGTTTCGACGCCGAACGCGGCCCGGTTGGCGGCGCGGTCGGCGGCCGTGGGCTCGGTGGCGTCACCACCGTAGACGTAGGTGGAGAAGAGTTGGCCGACCTTCTGCTCCAGGCTCATGTGCCGCAACGTCGAGGTGACCCAGCCGTGCTCGGCGGCGGGCGGGTGCGCAGCCCCGGCGTGGGCCCGGACGGGGAGCGGCGTGACGGTGATCGGGAGCGTGGCCATCAGGACGGTCGCGGTGACGAGTCGAGCTTTCATAGACGATGGCCTTTCAGTCCGGATGGCTGAAACTTAGCTACCTGTCTATGTGTCGTCAAGGAAGGTTAGCTACGGCGCTTGCGGTGCTCCGGCGCGTGAACGGCGTGACGGCGGGCGTGGGCGTGTGGTTCCGTCGGCGTAGGTCGTGAACCCGGGCCTGTGGACCCGCGTGGGCCTCGTCGGCGGGTGTCGGACGTCGCTCGTATCGTGGTGGGGTGGCTGAGCGATCTCTGACGTTGATGGCGGTGCACGCGCACCCGGACGACGAGGCGACCAGTACTGGCGGCATCCTCGCCCGGTACGCGGCGGAGGGGATCACGACGGTGCTCGTGACCTGCACGGACGGGCGGTGCGGCGACGGGCCCGGCGGTGTGAAACCGGGTGACCCGGGGCACGACCCGGAGGCCGTGGTGGCGATGCGCCGGGCCGAGTTGGCGGCCAGTTGCGAGGCGTTGAAGGTCACGCACCTGGAGACGCTCGGCTATGCCGACTCCGGGATGATGGGTTGGGCGGCCAACGATGCGCCCGGCGCGTTCTGGAACACGCCGGTGGCGGAGGCGGCCGACCGGCTGAGCGAGTTGATCCGGCGCTATCGACCCGACGTCGTCGTCACCTATGACGAAAACGGCTTCTACGGCCATCCGGACCACATCCAGGCGCACCGCATCACGATGGCCGCCGTCGAGCGGACGGACATCCCCGCGAAGGTGTACTGGACCACCGTGCCGCGTAGTGCGTTTCAGGAGTTCGGCCGCGTGATGAAGGAGATAGGCGTCGAGTTTCCCGAGCTGGATGAGCCGTCGGTACCGCAGCTCGGCCTGCCCGACGACGAGATCACCACCTGGGTGGACACGAGCGGCTACGGCGCGCAGAAGTTCGAATCGTTGGCTGCGCACGCCAGTCAGGCGGAGAACATCTTCTTCCTGCAACTTGGCCAGGAACGGTTCACCGAGCTGATGGGCGTGGAGACCTTCGTCCGGGTCCGCGACACCACCGACGCGCCGACGCCCGAGGAGGATCTGTTCGCCGGACTGCGCTGACAGCGTGTCCGCCCGCCGGCCGGGTGCCTGGCCCCGAGGTTCGTCATCCGGCCGGTGCCCAGCGGTCCGCGACGGGGTGACGGCCGGTACCGGCCGTGATCAGTAGAGCAGGTAGGGCCGGCGCTGCCGGCCGAAAGCGGCCAGCTCGTCGGCCCAGGCGCCCACCACCTCGTCCACGTCGGCGCCCGCGTCGATCATGGTGCGCAGCCGGGGCGACCCGGTGAGCTTGTCGATCCAGTACGGCCGAACCGCGTCCCAGGTGTCCTGGCGCCAGGCGAACGCCGGATACTTCCGCGCCTCCACCAACATGGCCACCCCCGTGCGGATCGGGTCGTAGACGTGGCGGTCCACGATCTTCACCTCGACGCCGGCACAGAGCTTGTTGAGCAGCGCCGGCTTCTGGCCGGCTGCGGTGGGCGAGAAGTACGCCTCCCGGAACCGCACTCCCGGCAGGTCACGGGCGTTGAGGCGGTCACTCCAGTGGTAGTCGAAGTCGGTGTCGAGTCCGCCGATCAGCTCGAACGGACGGCAGGTGCCACGACCCTCGGTGATCGACGCGACGCCCTCGAAGAGGCAGGTACCCGGGTAGACGAGCGCCGTGTCGGTGGTGGGCATGTTGGGGCTGGGCATCACCCACGGCAGATCGGTGTCGGCCGCCAGCACGTCCCGCTTCCAGTGCCGGCACTGCACCACGTGCAGGTCGACCGGCCGTCCGGCCTCGGCGGGCAGGAACTCGGCGTTGAAGAGGCGAGCCAGTTCGCCGACGGTCATGCCGTGCTGCTGCACGATCTCCTTCAGCCCGACACCGGAGGTGTAGCCGGCGGTCATCATCGGGCCGTACGCCCGGCCGCCGATCGGGTTGGGCCGGTCGAGCACGACGTACCGCTTGCCGACCCGGGCTGCGGCGAGCATCGAGGTGTACATCGTCCAGATGTAGGTGTAGAACCGGGCGCCGACGTCCTGGATGTCGAACACCACCGTGTCCGTCCCGGACTTGGTGAACATGCTCTCCCAGTCGGCCTGCGAGGCGCCGTACGCGTCGTAGACGGTGATGCCGGTCCGGGCGTCCGTGCCGGTGCCCTCGCTGCCGCCTGCCTGGGCCGAACCCCGGAATCCGTGCTCGGGGCCGAACGCCGCCACCACGTTGACCTGACCCGAGCCGTGCATCAGGTCGACCAGGTGGCGGTAGGAGGAGTCGACGCCGGTCGGGTTGGAGATGACCCCCACCCGCTGTCCGCGCAGGTCCCGGAAGCCGGAACGGACCAGAGCGTCCAGGCCGGTCTCGACCCGGCGGATTCCCGGGGCGGCGCTGCTGGGTGCGCCGGCCAGGGCCCCGGCGAGGGTGCCTCCGGTGACCGCGCTG
This sequence comes from Micromonospora sp. NPDC023956, assembly GCF_040639195.1. Lineage (NCBI taxonomy): Bacteria > Bacillati > Actinomycetota > Actinomycetes > Micromonosporales > Micromonosporaceae > Micromonospora > Micromonospora sp. NPDC023956. Next base: position 16,079 of record NZ_JBEZZN010000016.1, on the reverse strand, counting down.
GCTCCGGTGAGGAAGGTTCTGCGCTCCATCGGATGCCTCCCAAGCCGCTCGATTCATCGAAACTTAGCTACATCCCGCAGGTCGGTCAAGGAAAGAGTCCTACATGAACGTCCAGCTCGTGCTGGCGCTCCCCGCTGCGGGCGGAACCCGGGACCCGGGAGCCTCGGCCGGTGGGCTGCCCACACCGTGATCGACGCCGAGGTGTCGATCGTACGGATATGGCCTGTGTTCGATGTCACGTTAGCGTCTGCGCATGCCGGTCGTCCCGCCGGCGCTCCGACGGGAGAACGTCATGAGAACAGCGTGGAAAGCTCTCACCGCCCTCGCCGCCGCCGTCCTGCTGGTCCTGCCCGGGGCGGTCACCGCCCAGGCCGCCGGTACGCCGTACACCAAGACTCCGGTGTCCGGCTCGCTGCGGAGCTACCCGGTCTCCGCCGTCTACGTCGCCGGGGTCTCCTCCGGCGGGTACATGGCCACCCAGCTCCAGGTCGCCTACTCGTCGCGGATCCGGGGAGCGGCGGTCTTCGCGGCCGGCCCGTACTACTGCGCCCAGAACACCGTCGCGCAGGCGCTCTACGGCTGCGGCGACAACATCTACCCGACCAACGTGCCCGCGTTGGAGACCTACACCCGCACCTGGGCGTCCTACGGCTGGGTGGACGGCACCGCCAACCTCTCCGGCCAGCCGGTCTACGTCTACCACGGCGCGAACGACGGGGTCGTGAAGACGTCGGTCACCAACGACCTGGTCCGCTACTACCGGGACTTCGGGGCCAGCGTCCAGTACGACTCCGGCAGCGCCGCGGGCCACGCCTGGGTGACCCCGTACGGCACGGTCGGCTGCACGCAGACCGCCGCGCCGTTCCTCAACGACTGCGGTACCGACCCGCAGCGCACCTTCCTCGGACGGCTGCTCGGTGCGGTGTCGCCGCCGAACACCGGCCCGCTCGGCGGCACCCTGATCCGGTTCGGCCAGGACTCGTTCGCGGTCAACGGCTGGGCCAACGGGCTCAGCATGGACGCCAACGGCTTCGCGTACGTTCCGAGTTCCTGCGCCGCCGGCCAGAGCTGTCGCCTGCTGGTCGCTCTGCACGGCTGCGCGCAGGGCCACAGCAAGGTCGGCACCGCCTTCGTCGACCGGGCCAACCTCAACCAGTACGCCGACACCAACCGGCTCATCGTCCTGTACCCGCAGGCGATCCCGACGGCGGTGAACCCGAACGGCTGCTGGGACTGGTGGGGCTACCTCGGGGCCACCAACTACCCGATCAAGGGCGGGGCCCAGATCGAGACGATCATGAACATGGTCCGTCGGCTGGACGGCTGACGGCAGCAGCGCCGCCACGACATGCCCTGAACCGCTCCGGGCTCCGCGCAGGCTCCACCGGGCCCGGAGCGGTTCAGGCCGCCGCGTCAGGCGGTCGTCGGGCCGCCGGCGATCGCGTGGCGGCAGAGCAGACAGTCGGCGTCAGGACAGTGGGTGATGTGTCGGTCGGCGGCGATGGCGGCCGTCGCGGTGGCAAGGACCTGCTGGGCCGGGTAGGCGCGCCAGCGCGAGGCGCCGACGACGACGCTCCGGGCGAGCGGACCGAGGACCGGTTCCAGCCGGGGGAATCCGCCGGAGCAGGAGCCGACCTCGACCATCCGGACCTCGCCGGCCTCGCCCCGTGCCCACCTGGTGAACAGGCGGCGGCCGGCCCGCTGTTCGGCCAGGTGCAGTGCGGTCATCCGGTCGAGGCCCACGCCGACGAGCAGGATCGCGCCACCGCGCTCGGCCAGCTCGCGAATCGGCCCGTACACGTCGTCGGGGCTCTGCACGTCGATGAGTTCGGCCGCTCGGGGACCGATGGCGGCGAAGGAGTTGAGCGGATGCCGGCCGCGTACGGCGCCGGCGCGTCGGATCAGTACCGCGGGCAGGACCCCCAGTCGGGGGTTGACCAGGCCGCAGTCGACGGCGTAGGGGACAGTCTCCGGGCGGTGCTTCTCCACCACCGGCGCGGTGTAGTCGAGGCCGTTGCGCGCCGGACGCATGTCCGCAGGGGCAGGCAGCCCGAACTGGGGTTCCGTGAAGGCGGGTGTCAGCACCGTGCACCCATGGGCGAGCAGTGCGTCGATCAGGGTGTCGGCACCGCCGTCGATCGCCGTGCCGAAGGACCGCAGCGACGTGTGCAGCATGACCGGCCGATTCGCCAGGTGCAGGTTCTCGACGGCGGCGACGAGGTGTTCGCCGAGGATCATGTGGGCCTCCGGGTGGTTCAGGCGGGATGGACGGCATCGGTGATCCGACCCCCGTGCAGGAGTTCACCGAGCGCCCGTCGGGTCGTCTCGGTGTCGGGGTGGTCGTCGCCCAGGGTGCGGCTCCGGCGCTCCAGGACGAGCCGACAGATGGCTTCCGCCTCGGCCCGGCGACCCTGACGGGCGATCGTCCAGGCGAGTTCGTGCAGGGTGAGCAGGACGTGGGGATGGTCGGTCCCGAGCACCTGACGCAGGTCGAGAAGGTGCCGGTACAGGCTCTCGGCCTCCGCCCATCTGCCCTGCTTGGCGGTGATCCAGGCGAGCGCGTGCTGGGTCTGCAGGGTCTGCGGGGACCCGTCGGGGAGGAGGCGTCGCCGATCGCGCAGGACGTCCTCGAAGGCCTGGCGGGCTTCGTCGAATCGGCCCTGCCGGGCGATCGCGTAGGCCAGTTCGTGACGGGTCGTCAGGGTGTTCCGCGCGTCCGGTCCCTGGTGGATCAGGCGATCGCGGAGAGTGTCGCGATAGCGCTGCTCCGCCTCGGTCCACCGGCCCAGGAGCGTGGCGACCCAGGCGAACTCGTGGCGGCTGTCGAGGGTGTCGGGGTGGTGGGCACCGAGCACGCGCAGCCGGATGCCGAGGATATCCCGGTACCTGTCCTCCGCCCCGGCCAGATCGCCGGCGTTGGCGACCGTCCAGGCGAGCTGATGCCGCACGCGCAGCACTGCGGGGTGCTCCTCGCCCAGGGCGGCGCAGCAGTCCAGGGCGATGCGGCACAGCCGTGCGGCGGCTCCGGTGGCGCCGCTGTGGATGAGGGCCCTGGCCACGTCGACCGTGGCGTCACCGAGCAGGACGAGGTGTTCCCGGTTGCCGTGTTCGACGGCGGTGTCGAGCAGGGCCAGCAGGTGCTGGCCGAGCAGCCTGTACTGCGGCCAGTCCGCTGGCTCGTCGATGACGAGCTCCCGGAGGGCACCGGCCAGGTGCGCGACCGCGGTGCGCCAGACCTCCGGCCCTTCGAGGCGGGCGCGATTGGTGTCGGTGACGACCGGGTGCAGGGTGATCCCGGCGGAACCCTGCTCGATCAGTCCCACGTCTCTCAACCCGTCGAGTGCCTCCTGCAAACCGGTCATGGAGAGGATCCGGGTCGGGATCGTCCTGGGCGCGTAGCAACTGGCCAGCCGCAGCAGCGTCCGGGCCTGGGGGATGCCGTGCCGGGTCAGCCCGTCCAGGGAGATCTCCGCGGTACGGGACACCATGGTTCCCGCCCGGCTGCGGAGGACACGGTCGTAGGCGACGAAGGTGGGCGACTGCGCGACCCCGGAGCGCAGGTACGTCCCGGCCAGGTGAAGGCTGAGCGGCAGCCCGCCGAGACGGTGTGCCAGAGCCTGGGCCTCGATCTCGTCTCCCGCCTCCGGAGCGAGATCGCGCAACACCCGGGCGGCGTCGACGACGCCGAGACGACCGACGGTGAGGACGCGGGCCCCTGCCCACATGCGCGGGTCGGTTTCCCGGCTGGTCACCACGACCAGGCCACGCTGCGACGCACGCGCCCAGCCGTGCCCGTCCTGCACCCCTGCGGGCGAGTCCCCGGCGGCGAGCGTCCAGGGGTCGTCGGCGTTGTCGATGACGAGCAGCCAGTCGCGGGACGCGTGCTCCAACAGCCGCCACAGTCGATCCGGGCCGTCCGGTGCGCCCCTGGCGATCGACTCCAGGTCGGTGGTGGACCCGCCGAGATCCCGCGCCACGTCGGTCAGGCCCGTGGACATGCCGGCCAGGTCGCCGGCGGAGACCCACCACACCTGCCGATTCCAGCTCCGCACCCGTTCGGCCAGGGCGGCGGCCAGGGTGGACTTTCCCGCACCACCCGTGCCGGCGAGCACGGCAGGGCCGTCCCCAGGTCGACGCGCCAAGGCCACCAGTTCCTCCAGCAGATCGTGGCGCCCTCGGAGTTCGACCTGTGAGCTCGGTACGACGTCGGCGGGGCGCTGTCCCGTCTCCTCGACGACGTCGACCTCCTGACCGATCCACGCCCGCAGGTCGTCCAGCCCACGTTGCACGTCGAAGGACGGGATCGCCCTGACCCCGGCGGCACGGGCTCGTCGGTAGACCTCAGCGGACGTGAGCGGGATTCCCTCCTCGTTGTTGTTCACCACCCGGACTCCTGTTCTTCCTCGTCGTCGATGAACGGCACCAGATGGCCGACGCTGGCCCTCAGCTGCTTGCGCGCCTCCCGCAGATGGCCGCGGACCGTACTCTCCGCCAACCCGAGGCGCGCGGCCACCCGCTTGGTCGCCCACGACTCACCCCAGACCAGCAACGCGACCTTCCGCCGGACCGGGGGCATCTGCTCGATCTCCTGCCAGCAGCGGGCCAGGGCGATCGCGAACTCCGCGCGCTCGCCCGTGTCGTCGGTGGATCGAGCACCCAGCGCGGAGATGTCGGGCGTCAGGTCGACCCTCTGCTGCTTTCTCGACAGGTCGACGATCTTGTTCATGAGCACCCTACGCAGCCACTTCCTGCGCTCGTCCGGACCGAGACCACCGACCTTCCGCCAGCCGCGGATCGCCTCGTGGAACGTCGTCTGGACCAGATCCCGCGCCTCGGACTCGCCACCCCAGGAGCGCGAGCGGGCGTACCTGTAGAGGTCTTGGGCTTCCTGCAGGTAGAGGTGTTCGACCTGGTTCACCTCGTGGCGGGTCAGTTGCGGTCGGGACCTAGAGGAGAATTCCACGACACGTCCTTGGCTGCCGTCGGCACCGCTTCGCCGCCGGACTCCACACCCGTCGAGTGACCTGCCGGACGCAGGGGTCCCCGCAGATCCGGACCAGCTCCGCAGGGGGCCCGCAGGCGTGGGTGGCCGGGGTGCCTCTCGCCTGCCACTCGGCGAGCAGGCTCATCGCCGTGCAGACGGCCAGAAAGCTCGCCATCAGCGTGGTCGACTGACCGGGCAGCACGCCCGCAGTCAGGGCGGTCAGCGCCGCCCATGCTTCGTGTCTCGGGGAGGTCAGCATCACACCCCACTGTCGTGCGGCCGCCCCCTGGCGTTTGGTCGCCCCGGGTGGATGGTCCATCGGTCGTCGGGCGCTTGCGGCCCGGGTCCTGACTCGTGTCGGGCGATCAGCGTTGGTCGGGAGGCGGGAAGGCAGCGAACGATGCCAGCACCCGACGATCCCACCCGCGGGCCGGGTGGTGTGTCGGTTCAGGGACGTCGAGGTTTTCTCGTCCGGGGTGCCGGCACGTGGAGAGAGCCGAGAACTGCGCCGTCCCGGTCGCCGGCGGGCGACTCGACCGGGCGGCATGGGTACACCCTCCCCACCTTTCCACCCCCACCAACGGCCGTCGGGCGCGCGGACCCACCCCCCGATTCCGGGCGGTGATCGCCCGGATGCGGAACGTTACCGCAGCCACCGGGGTGGCCGCGCGTGGCCGTGGCCGCCACATGCCCTACTGAGCAAGATGACCCACGCTGTCCAGGCGCCGAATCTAGGGGGCGGGGCACCCATGTGTATCGGACAGTCCGGCGACACGCTCTCTGGCAACGGATGGCGCATCACGGCGCTACGGCGACCGGCCGGGGCCATCGCTCGGCGCGTAGGAGGCGGTTGTGCTCAGGAGACGGTGCCCGGTGGAGCGTGCGCCGGCGAGTGGCGACAGCCGCCGGTGGCGGTCTGACCCGACCGGGGGCAGGTCGGATCTCGCGGGCGGTGGCGATGATCGCCCCTGACCGTCCGACGAACGTGATCTGGGACGTGACGTACGCGTGCCCCCTGCGGTGCACCCACTGCTACTCCGAGTCCGGGCGGCGACCGTCCCGTCAGCTGGGCAACGAGGACATGTTCCGGGTCGCCGACGCGATCGTCTCACTGCGACCCGCCGGGGTGGCCCTCGCCGGTGGGGAACCCTTGCTGGTGAAGGACGTCTTCGAGGTTGCTGGGCGGATCTCCCGGGCGGGCATCCCGGTCGTCCTCTACACCGGCGGATGGTCACTGGCGCCGTGGATGGTCGAGGCGGCTCAGGCGGTGCTGTCCCAGGTGGTCGTGAGCGTCGACGGGGCGACCGCCGAGGTCCACGACCGGATCCGGGGCCGGGCCGGCTCGTTCGACCGGGCGATGGACGCCCTGGCCATGCTGGACGGGGCCGTACGGCAGCGACGGGCACGCGGCGAGCGGTCCCTCTCGATCGGGATCGACTGCGCGGTGGTGCGCAGCAACGTCCACGAGATCGAGCAGATGTGCACCACCGTCGCCCCCCGGATCCCCGGCTTGGGGTACCTCACGTTCGCAGCGGCCGTCCCGGCCGGGCTGGCCAGCCGGCCCAGCTTCGGCAACCACGAACTGCTGACCGATGAGCAGGTCGACCTGTTGGGGGACCCCGCGCACACGCGCCGGCTGCAGTCGCTCGCGCCGCCGTCGGTGCAGGTGACCGCCACGGACAACCGGATCCTGCAGATGCATCCCGAACTGCTCGCGCGCGGCATGGTCTTTCCGGCGATGCAGGTGGAGCCGGACGGGGCGGTGCGAGCCATGCCGATCTACGAGGGCACGGTGGGCAGTCTGCTCACCGACCCGCCCGTCGACCTCTGGCAGCGCGCGGTGGCGCGCTGGGCCGATCCGTTCGTCACCCGTACGTTGGGGCCGGTCCGCTCCATGGCGCAGTGGGCCGAGGCCGCCCGCCGCATCGACTACCACTTCGGTTCGAGTGACGTCCGTGCCCGGATCGACCGGCGCCCCGTCCACTCGCTGCCGGTGCCCGACGGACGACCGCGGTGAACAGTGAGGTCACCATCATGAACGGGACCGTTCTCGTCGACTGTGTCCGGTCGGTGCTGGCCCGCCACGACGACGGCTGGCGAGTCCACCCGGGCGACTTCTGGTGCCAGGTACAGCCACCGCAGCGACGGCCCCGGGTACAGGGGTGGAAGCTGCACGTCTCCGCCACGCCGCTGTCCGCGCCGCTGGTGCTGGCCGCGTCGGCGGAGGTCCTGGCGCGGAACGGCTGCTCGTTCAAGTTCGCGGGCACGCTGGCCCGGGTCCGGGAACTCGGCTCCCGCCACGTCGACCGGGGCGGCGGAGGAAAGTTCATCACCGCCTATCCGACCTGCGACGACGACGAGCTGCGGGTGCTCGCCGAGGAGCTGCACACCGCGACCGAAGGGCTGCCCGGACCGACCATCCTGTCCGACCGTCCGTACCGCCCCGGCAGCCGGGTGCACTACCGCTACGGGGTGTTCGACGGCGTACGCATGCTCGGGAACGACGGCCTCTACGAGGCGATGCTGGTCGCCCCGGACGGCACTCTCGTGCTCGACCAGCGCAGGGCGTGGTTCACGCCACCCGCGTGGGCGCCACGCGACCCGTTCGCACCGGAGCGGTCCGACCCGCCCTCCTCGTCGGGTGCGGCACCGAAGCCGGTCCTGCTCGACGGGCGTTACGTCGTACGGGAGGTGATCCGGCACTCGTTCCCGGGCGGGGTGTACCGGGCGACCGACGAGCAGACCGGTGCGGCGGTGATCATCAAGCAGGGGCGCCCGTACGCCGGTGCAGACCTGACGGGCCGCGACGTCCGCGACGACCGTCGCCACGAGGCGGCGATGCTGACGCTCCTCGGACCCTCCGGCCTCACCCCCCGCCTGGTCGGCCTCTTCGAGCAGCAGAAGGACGTGTTCCTGGCCCAGGAGGCGGTGTCGGGGAGCACCCTGCGCCAGTGGGTGTCGGCGCACACCGCGCTCGACGACGGCGACGGCTGGGGACTGCCGGTGGAGGATGTGCTGCGCCTCGCCGCCGGGCTGCTCGACCTGGTGGAGTTCGTCCACACCGAGGGATTCGTGCTGCGTGACTTCAACCCCAACAACGTCATGGTCACCGACGACGGGCGATTGCGTCTGATCGACCTTGAACTGCTCGCCCGGTCCGGGGAGCCGGTCGGCCGCGTGTTCACGCCGGGCTACGGGGCGCCCGAACAGGTGAAGGCGCCCGATTTCGGGCCGGCGCCGGAACCGGCGGCGGACCTGTACAGCCTCGGCGGCACGCTGTTCTACCTCGTCAGCGCCGTCGACCCCATCCTGGCCGAGGACGCCCCGCACGTGCGTCCGCACCGGGAACGGATCGAGAACTGGCTCGGCCATTTCTCGGTCGGCAACCCGGCGGCGCGCCGGCTCGCCGGGATCATCGTGGCGTTGCTGCACGAGGACCCGGCGCAGCGGCCGGACCTGGCCACCGTGCGGACCTGGCTGGCCCGGACCGGGCAGCCCGATTCGCGGCGGGACGGTGCCCACCTGGCCACCGGGCTGGGCGACGGCAATCTCAAGCGCGCCATCGTCGACGGAATCGACTACCTCGTCACCAGCATGCGGCCGGCCGACGACGACCGGCTGTGGCCGTGCGGCCAGTCCGGCGGGACGACGGACCCGCTCAATGTCCAGCACGGGGCGGCCGGGATCCTCGGCGTCCTCACCCGGGCGGTGCGTGCCGAGCCCGATCCGGCGCTGCGCGAGGCGGTCGCCACGGCCGCCGCCTGGATCAGCGGTCGGGTGGCGCGTGAGCCGCGTGCCCTGCCGGGGCTGTACTTCGGCCGGTCCGGTACGGCGTGGGCGCTGCTCGACGCCGGTCGCGTACTCGGCCTCGACCAGCTCGTCGACCAGGCCGTCGACCTCGCCCGACGGGTCCCGCTCCGGTGGCCCAACCCGGACGTCTGCCACGGTACGGCCGGTGCCGGCCTCACCCAGCTGCGGTTCTGGGAGGTGACGGGGCACGGGGAGTTTCTCGACCGGGTCCGGCAGGCGGCCGACGCCCTGGTCGACGCGGCCCGGTACCGGGACGGCCTGGTTCGCTGGCCGATCGCGGGTGACTTCGCATCCCAACTTGCCGGCCTGGTGCACTACGGTTTCGCCCACGGCGTCGCCGGAGTCGGCACGTTCCTGCTCGCCGCCGGCCACGCCACGGGGGAGACCCGCTACCTGGACCTCGCGGTCGCGGGCGCCGACACGCTGCTGTCCGTCGCCATCCGTGACCGGGGGGCGGCGTACTGGACCAGCGGTGAGAAGGGCGGTCCCCGCAAGTCCCACTGGTGCAGCGGCTCCTCGGGGGTGGGCACGTTCCTGACCCGGGTGTGGCGCCGCACCGGCGACGACCGGTACGGCGAACTGGCCGCCGACGCGGCGGTGGCGGTACGCCGCTCCCGCTGGCACGCCGGCCCCGCCCAGTGTCACGGCCTCGCCGGGGACGCGGAGTTCCTTCTCGATCTTGCCGAGGCGTCCGGCGAGGGGCGCTATCGGGATTGGGCGGACGAGCTCGCCGCGAGCATCTACGTACGCCACGCGCTGCGCGCCGGCCGAATGCTGGCGCCCGACGAGACGGCCACGACCGTGGTACCTGACTTCAACACCGGCCTCAGCGGCGTGCTGGCGCTGTTGCTACGGCTGCGCGACGGCAACCACCGGATGTGGCTGCCGGCCTCGTCCACCGCTACCGGACCGGCCGCCACGCCACGTTGACCCGCGGCGCGCCGGCCGGCGTGCCGGACCTGCACCGCAGATCGGGTGTGCCGTCCACCACAGACCCCGCTCAGCGTCCCCCCGGCCGCTGCCGCGGAGCCCGTACCACCGAGGGATGAGAGGAGGTGATCATCATGGAACTCGACGTCAACGCCCTTCAGCTGCTGGAGGAGGTCGAGTCCGAGACCGCGCTGTGGCCCTGCACCGTCACGTGCGAGATCTCGTGCGAGATCCGGACCATCTGATCGGTCCGCCAGCACAGTCCGGTCCGCCGTCTGCCCACCTCGGGCAACGGCGGACCGGCGCGCGCTGCCTCCGACAGCGCGGCCCGGACCGGGAACACGACAGACGACGGTGATTCGTCACCCCGGGGCGAGCCCTCGACCGCGACGCGACCCGCAGGAGGACGGTAGGCATGACGACCCGACACGTCGACGTGGGTCAGCGTGCGGCGGCGCACCGGCTGAGCTTCCGATTCTCCGGCCGGGCCGGCCGGGCCGCGTGCCTCGTCGCCGACGGGAACAGCACCCTCGTCGTCGAGAGCTGGTCGTTCCAGGGGACGACAGCCGAGGCCTTTCCACTGCCCACCACCGCTGGCGAGACGGTCCGCACCCAACTGCTGCCCGCCGAGGACGGTCGGGTGGTGCTGCTGCGTCATCGCCCCGGTACGCACGAGGTGGTCGTCGTCGACCGTGGCGACGGACGTACCGGCGAGCAACCGGTCGGCCGGTTCGACTGCCCGGCTCTGCGGGCGGTGCCGAGCCTCGACACCGCCACGCTCGCCTGGCTCGTCGCGTTCCGCACCGAGGGCTGCTCCGTCCTCCACCGCATCGACGCTCGGACGCTGCGAGCGGAGGCGGTTGTGGAGGTGGCCGGTCACCTGACGGGTGGCGGCTGGCTGACCGGGCAGGGTCACCTGTTGGCGGCCAACCAGCTTGCCGAGGGCCAGCGCCGCCTGGTCGCGGTCGATCTCCGCCGTGCGACGGTGTCCCCGATCGAGGTGGCCGGCAGCGCGGTCCTGCTGACCAGCCCCCGACGTGGCCGGATGCTGGTCGCCACGGCCACCTCCGACGGGGTCCGGCTGGGCTGGGCGGCACCGGACGGGCGACCGGTGCGGTATCCCCCGGCGCTCAACGCGATCACCGGTACCGTGCTGCCCCTGGCGGTCGATCCCACCGGACGTCGGCTCGCGGTACGGATCACCGCTGGCACCCGTTCCCGCCTGCTCGTCCACGACGACGATGCCGATCAGGTCACCGAGATCCCGCTGCCGCCCGGCGTGGTCAGGAGCGCCGGCTGGAGCGGGAGCGGCCTGCGGCTGGTGTGGTCGTCACCGACCTGTCCGACAACGATCGTCACGCCCCACCCCGGCGGCGGGCCGGACGACCGGACCGAACCGGACACGGGCACCGGGTGGCACGACGCGCGACCGGAGCGCTTCGACGGACCGGCCGGACCTGTCGAAGCGGTCGTGTACGGCGACTGGCGGCAAGCACGACACCTGCTGGTGGCCCTGCACGGCGGTCCCGAGGCCGCCTGGGAGCTGGCGTTCGACCCCTTCTTCCAGTCGCTCGCCGCCGCCGGTGTCGCCATCGTGGCACCCAACCAGCGGGGTAGTACCAACTACGGAGCCGCCCACCGCGCCGCCATCGACGGCGCCTGGGGAGGGCCGGACCTGGCCGACATCCGGTGGCTGCGCGAGACCTTGAACCGGGAGCGTCGCGTCCACGCCGGCCGCGCCCCGATGCTCTTCGGCACCAGTTACGGGGCGTTCCTGGCGCTGCTCGCCGCTGCGGCCGACCCGCACGGATGGTCACGATGTGTCGTCGTCGCGCCGTTCCTGTCCGGCCCGCAGCTGTACCGCGACGGCTCACCGGCGGTGCGTTCCCTGCTCGACCGGTCGGGTGGCCGTACCTCGCTCGACGACGAACTCGGCCCGCGTGACCTGCTGCGGCTCGCGCCCCGGATCCGGGCGCGACTGCTCATCGTGCACGGACAGCGCGACGACGTCATCCCGGTCGGGCACTCGCGGTCCCTGGCCCGACGGCTGCGGGAGACCGGCCGCCGCGCGCCTCGGGACTTCCGCTACCGGGAGGTCACCGGCGGTGGCCACAACCCGCTGGACGAGACCGGCGGGCAGGCCCTACGGGCGGAAGTCGTCGACTTCCTCACCTCCGAGCAGCGCGGATGAGGAGTTCGTCCGTGGCCGCCGACCGTCCCCGCTCACCGGGAGTCGCCATGTCCCCGCCCCCCACCGACGTCGACCTCGGCTGGTGGGCCCTCGTCCGACTGGCCCCGGTCAGCACCGTCGCGAGTGTGCTGTGGGTGGTGTTGGCCAACGGGGCGACGCTGCTCCTTCCGGCGGTCTCCGCCGCCGCCCTCGACCAGGCCATCGCCGGACGAGCCGTCGGGGGCGCTCTGGCGGCGTTGGCTGGCCTGCTGGTCCTGCGCACGTTGGCCGAGGCGTACGGCGGACTCGCCCGGGTGTCGGCGGCCACCCGTGTCTCGGCCACCCTGCGGTACCGGCTGGTTCGCCACGTGTTCGCCCTGGGCGTGCCGGGCACGCGCCGCCACGTCACCGGCGACCTGGTCACCCGGCTGAGCAGCAACACCACCACGGCCGGTGCCGCCGTTCCGGCGCTGGTCACCGCCACCGTCGCGGCCGCCGCCTCACTCGGCGGACTGGTGGCGCTCTGGTTGATCGACTGGCGGCTCGGGGTGACCTTCCTGATCGGCGCGCTACCCGCGACGCTCCTGCTGCGCCTCCTCATGAACCGGGCGACCAGCAGCTACGCCGCGTACCTGGAACGGTTGGCCGCCATCGCCGCCCGGCTCACCGACGCGCTGACGGGCCGCCGGACCATCCGTGCCTCGGGCACGCAACGCCGCGAGATGGCCCGCGTCCTCGCTCCGCTGCCCGAGCTCAGCCGAGCGGGACAGAAGACATGGGCGGTACAGCGCGCCGTGTCGTGGCAGGTCGACCTCGTCATCACCGGATTACGGCTCGCGGTGCTCGCCGTCGCCGGGCTCGGCGTGGCGGCCGGGCGGCTCTCGCCCGGCGACATCCTCGCCGCTGCCATGTACCTGACCTCCGCACTGGCGTTCCTCAGTCAGGTGGACACGCTGATCCGACTGAGCGACGCGCGGGCCAACACCTCCAGGGTCGCCGCCCTGCTGGCAGAACGCCCCCAGGATCCGGCCGTCGGTGCGGCGCCACGTCAGCACCGTGCCATACCCGCCGGTCCCGGCGCGCTGTCGTTCCGAGGGGTACGGGTCCGGCTGGGTGACCAGCTCGTCCTCGACGGGATCGATCTCGACGTACCGGGCGGTGCCGCCGTTGCCCTGGTCGGCCGCTCCGGCGCCGGCAAGACCACCCTCTCCCTGCTGGCCGGGCGCCTGCTCACCCCGGACTCCGGCACCGTGCTCCTCGACGGCGTCCCGACCGCCGACCTCTGCCCCGACGCGTTGCGCCGCGAGGTCTCCTACGCCTTCGACCGACCGGTGCTGCTCGGCGGTACCGTCCGCGAGGCGCTCACGTACGGTCGGCCGGAGGCGAGTGACCAGCAGGTCTGGGAGGCGGCCCGAGCCGCGCAGGCGGTGGAGTTCATCCGACGACTGCCCGGTGGGATCGACACCGCCCTGGCTGACGCGCCGTTGTCCGGCGGCGAACTACAGCGGCTGGGCCTGGCTCGGGCGGTCGCGCACGGTGGCCGGCTACTGGTGCTCGACGACGCCACGTCGAGTCTGGACACCGTCACCGAAGCCGAGGTGACGCACGCCCTCACCGTGGCCCTGGTCGGCCGTACCCGGCTCATCGTGGCCCACCGGGCGAGCACCGCGGCCCGAGCCGACCTGGTCGCCTGGCTGGATGCGGGACGGATCCGGGCGGTGGCGCCGCACCACGTGTTATGGGAGCGCGAGGCGGCGTACCGGTCGGTGTTCGCAGCGGACCCGCCACCGCAGGAGGGGGACGGATGAGGCGACGGGGTCCACGCAATTCGGGAATGGCCCTGCTGTGGCAGGAGCTGCGGGCCCGGCGTCGGGCGGTCGCCCGGATCGCGCTGTGGTCGGTCGTGGAGTCGCTGCCCGTACTGCTGTCCGGGCTGCTGGTCTCTGCGGCGACCGACCGTTTCCTGGCCCGTCAGGCCGGTGACGGGCTGGCTCTCCTCGCGCTCCTGCTGCCCACGGCCGCAGTCGGTGCGGTCGCGACCCACCGGCTGTTCCCGTGGCTCGCGGCGGTGGTGGAGCCGGTCCGGGACGCGTTTCTCGCCGAGGTCACGAAGGGCGCCCTGCTCGCCGCGACCCGCTCACCCACCCGGCTGGACACCACCAGCGTGGCCCGGCTGACCGCGCAGGTCCAGACGGTACGCAACATCCTCTTCGCGCTGCTGCGCACCGTGCGCCAGGTGCTCTTCACCTTTGTGGCCGCCCTCATCGGACTCTGTCTGCTGGCGCCGGTCGTCGCGATGGCCACTGCCGTGCTGGTGGTGTTCACCCTGGCCATGATCGGCCTGCTGGTGCCGAGGCTGGCCGCCCGGCACCGGGCGTTGCTGCTCACGCAGGAGGAGGTGGCGGGCCGCGCTGGTGCCGCATTCGAGGGGGTACGGGACGCCCTCGCGTGCGCCGGGCAGGAGCGGGCGGCGGCCGAGGTCGAGCGGGCGGTCGACGACGAGGCCACCCAGACCCGGGCGCTGGCTCGGGCCACCACCCTGACCCGACTGCTGGTCCTAGCCGGCGGGCAGCTTCCGCTGCTCCTGCTGCTGGTGGCGACCCCGTGGCTGCTGCGCTCCGGGTCTCTGACCGTGGGGGAGGTGGTGGGGGCCGCGACGTACCTGGCGGTCAGTCTGGAGCCCGCCCTGCACCGGATCGTCGGCGTGGTCGTGAGCTGGGCCCTGGACCTGGTGGTCAGCCTCCGCCGGCTCGGCGAGGCCTTCGCCGAGCCGGAGCCCGCGGGGACCGAGGGGCTACCCGCCCCCGAACGGTACGACTTCAGGGTCGACGGTCTGACCTTCGCGTACGGGGCACACGCGAACCCGGTCGTCGACGATCTCCACCTCACCATCGCCGAAGACGACCATCTCGCCGTCGTCGGCTCCAGCGGGATCGGTAAGTCCACCCTGGCGAACCTGCTTGCCGGGCTGCTCGTCCCCAGCTGCGGCACGGTCCGGCTCGGCGGTGTCGACGTCACCCGACTCCGTGAGGCCGAACTGCGCCGGATGCTCGCGCTCATCCCGCAGGAGGCGTACGTCTTCGCCGGCACCGTGCGGGAGAACCTCACCTACCTCGCACCCCGTGCCAGCGAGCATGACCTGGCCGACGCGGTGGCCGCCGTGGGCCTGGGCCCGCTGCTGGGCCGACTGGGTGGCCTCGACGTCCGGGTGGGCGCGGGCGGCGCCGACCTGTCCCAGGGGGAGAAGCAGCTCGTCGCGCTCGGACGGGTGTACCTGTCACCGGCCCGGGTCGTCATCCTCGACGAGGCCACGGCCAACCTGGACCCGGTGGCCGAGGCGCGGGCAGAGGCGGCGTTCGCGGCGCGGCCGGGGACCGTGGTGGTCATCGCGCACCGGATCACCTCGGCCCGCCGCGCCGAGCGGATCCTGCTCCTCGACGGGGACCGGGTGCACCTCGGTACCCACGACGAACTGGTACGGGGCTCCGCCAGCTACGCGGAACTGGTCGGACGGTGGGACGCGGGTGGCACCGCGACGGACAGCCGGTCACGCGTGGCGCCCGGGTGACCGCTCACCGCCGGGGCCATGCCGGTGAGGGCCCTGCCGGAGATCACCGAGGGCGTCACCGACGGCCATCTCCGAGGGCTGCGCGACGGTGGCTGGTCCGGATCGGACGCCACGAGGTCACGACCTCGAGGGAACGCAGGTCGGCCGGGGCGGGGCGGACGTGGGCCCGTCGGCCGTCGACGTACGCCCCGCCACCCCGGACGGCGGTCGCCGGTTGCCCCAGCGCGGGCAGGCAGGTCCCGGGGCCGATCGGATCATCGCTACGCGTACGCACGGTGAGAATGGTCAATGTCATCCTCACATCGCGAACATTATAGAATCTAAAGACGTAAATATCGACGTTAGGATTCTCCCATCGTCCAGCGCCTCTCGAGTGGGCTTCGGGCTCCACGAGAGGCCACCACAGTAGGAGGACCGGGAGATGACACTCCCCCGCACTCACCGGCGTACCTTCGCCGCGGTCGGCGTGCTCGCCAGCGCCGCCATGGTCACCGCCATGGCCAGCGCTCCGGCGACGGCAGTCCCGTCCGTCGGCGAGATCCGGAGCGCCGGTGGCGCGACGGCCGTGGCCGACAGCTACATCGTGGTACTCAAGGACAGCAGCGTCGGCGGGCGCG